>JAYTOE010000262.1:0-8951 GCA_043747935.1 Akkermansiaceae bacterium | reverse complement strand
AACGGTAAATCCGATTCGGTGACGCGCTGGATCCCCACCGGATAGACCGCCTTGGGAATCGTCAGGTAACGGAAGCGGCCGAAGTCGTTCTCGAAACCGGCGGGGCGCTTCGTCGTGGCGGAAAGGATTTCGGCGACGCCCTCGGGGATCATGCCGTGCCACGCCAAGGCGGTTTCAAAACTCACGTAGGACGGCCCGTAGATCGGCCCCGCGAGGCAGCGGGGATCGAGATTCCGGCGGCTGGCGTAGAGTCCCCGCCGCAGCGAAACCAGCTCTCCCGTCCCGAGCATACGGGCAGTCTTGCCCTTCCAATCCGTTAGTCCGGCGAGGGCATCGCGCATCCAGACTGTGTCCAGAATGGCGTCTTTTGGAAGTTCGAGATGCATGATTTCAACGGGAACATTGAAATTATTGCAACTTTCTTGTGAAAAACAAACATTTTATGATCGGTATGGAAAAGTCGGTTATCTAACATCCCCACACTGCGGCGAGGCGGGCGGCTGAAACGCGCAGGGGAGCCTCGCTGTAGATATGGCCACGCAACCAGCGGATGAAGCGGACTGTCCTCTGTGTCGCCCTCAAGACCGCCTTTCCGATGAAATTCTTGGCCTCGGCCATTAGCTTCCCTTCCCGGTTGCGGCGGGTCTTGCTGCGCGTTTTGCCCTTTTTGATTTCCACCTCGTCCTCGTAGCCGAGCCCCTTCATTTCCCGCTCCACCAGCAGCGTGAGGTTGTGCGCGAGGCACTCGAAATGGCCGTGCGCGCGCTTCGCCTCCGAGCCGCTCGCCCAGGATTTCCGCTCTTCCATCTTGCCCTTGAGTTCACCGAACACTTTCTCGATGTCCCATCGGCATTTGTAGATGATGACGAGCTGGTGCGCGGGCAGGGTCAGCTCGTTGGTTAGGTAGGTGTAATGCGTCCCGTCGCGGGGATCGGTGTAGTCGATGCGCCGCAGCGTGGCTCCGTTGGAGTTGCCGACGAGGTGGTCGCCACCGATGCCTTCGTTGCGCGGATCGGCGGGGTCGATGAGGTTGCGCGAGCAAATCTTCGCAGCACTGTTGGATTTCTCGATGGTGATGAAATAGATCCCGCTGTTGTGCTTGAGGCGGTGCCAGAGATGGTAGTCGATGCAGGCCTTGTCCCACGCGTAGATCACTTTCCTGCCTTTCTCCGCGCTGTTGCGGAGGGTTAGGGTGGTGGCGCGTTTGATGACGGTAATGTCGTGGGATTTCTTTTTCCCAGCATCCGGCTCGCCCAGCGCGATGTATCCGAGGTGGTGGCAGCGCAGGTCGAGCCGGAAGAAGTGACCGGGGTCGATGACGGCCTGACCCTTGTCGGCGTGATGCTGGAGGAATTCGTGGCCGGTCTTGGCGTGGCTGATGCAGCGGAGGATGCCGAGCTTGGCGAACTCGAGATCGCTAATGGAAGTGCAATGGTAAGCGCGATCCGAAGCGGGATATATATCAATTAAATCCTTGAAGAACAGGGAGTTGAGGGTATGATTGCGGTGGTGTGCATTGGCCATGAAAATTTTCAAAAATAGCCGAATGCAAAGCAAGGTTTAATTCATAATAAAGGCACTTTCCCGGCCTTTTAGGTCTGATTTCGGGATCAGAGAAGCCTGATGAATGCGGCCATCCTAGTGGCTACTTGAAAGGCGATAACGAGAAGTGAGAGGATATTTTCTTGGGGACTTTTCCATACCGATCCATTTTATACCAGCAAGCTGACAACTCACCCATCACACCGACATCGCCCTCTCCCGCTTGATTTTTGAACCACCGCCAAAAATCATGTCCTACTTCACCACCATCCAGACCCAGATCCGCGAGCGAAAGAAATCCTCGAAGTCATGACCCGCACCTTGCCGCTGGCCAACCTGATGGACGGCCAGATCAGCGCCCTTCGCCATTGGGCCAAAGGCCGCGCCTGCGAAGCCGCCTCCCGCACCTCGCAAGCCTGCAACGGCAGGCGGATGGCGGAGTCGAACTGACCCGACAACGGTCAGCCTGCATCGTAGTTCACTACGGAGCGAAAGCCTGAGCCTGATTGAAACCGCCCTGTACGTAGCCATACGCAGGGCGGTGTGGAACCGGGGAGCTAATCACTCCCCGGAACCCGATTCCGCCTTCCTGGCTTGTTCCGGCAAAGTGCCGCATCGGAGCCGGTGTTCATAGGTCTGTTCCTTCTGGCACCTGTTGATGATGATGGTCTTCTCGATGGGTGATCCCATCGTCCAATACACCATTCCCTCGTGATCGAAATAGACAATCAGCTTCTCGTAGAAGCGATCCTCGTATCCATGCGCTCGGATATGTGTGACCAAATCAACAAAGCTGGCCTCATCTACCTTTTCTCGCACGATGTATTCGTGCGGCCATGTGTCGGCATAAGTCTTTGCAAACGTCCATGTGCAACTGGCAATGAACTCTTGCAGGTGCTTCGGCAGGAGATGAGAAGCCGCTTCACTCATGGAAACTTCAGGTCAACGATCAACGGAACATGGTCGCTGATCTGCCCCCACTCGGAATACGTGCCAACCTCCACGCGGTCGATCATCGGAATCCATTCCTTTGGTAGAAAGCAGTAGTCGAGATGGGATGGGTTTTTCCCCTTTCATGAGGAAAATGCGTTGGTCGTGTCTCCTTTCCGAAATCTTCGTCGAAGAAATGATGGTAGGCGCTCACAAGCCCCAAGGCATCCGTAATCTCCAGCAACGTTTTCATTGCGTCGCCTCGAAATGAAAGATTCGCATTGAAATCCCCCATAACGACGGTTGGAACCCTGGCAATCCATTCGCTGTTATCTGTCAGGCCTGCATGGGCCTGACGATATGAGTTCTTTCTGATTTTTGTCGCGTAAGTCCATACCGCGACCACTTGAAAGCAGCCTGACTCATGTGTTGCCTCAAATCTGCGAAAGGGGAAGTCTGGATCGGGATAGTCAACGGGTTTCAAATGGGTATCCGTATAAGAAAAAAGTCCAATCGATCTCCTTGGATACTGTTCGCTGTGCCATCTGTCGCGGAAGGTTGGCTGTGTGTCACCCGCAAAAACCTTGACTCGATCAAGCGGCTCAACCTCCTGCACGGCGAGAACATCAGGCCGATACGGTGCAATGTGGGCTGATTTCTTGCGAAATCCTCCCACCCGACAATTCCATGTGATCAATCTCATTGGGTTAAGGTCAGTGTCGCAGGCGGCACATATTTATTGCCGAACAATCTCGTCCAGCGACTCCTGAGCGGTCTTTTTCATACTTGAGGCCTATCACAGTAAACTCCCTGACGACAAGCCCATTCCTACCGTAACCGCCCAAGCAGGCGTATGGCGGATATGAACTGACGCAAAGCTGAACTCAACACCATTGCCGCGGTGGGCGTCAAATCCATCCGCGGGTCACGGTTTATGTGAAGGTGAGGCTATTTGATTTCACCGGCGGAATTTAAAATTCGTTCGATCTCCGTCCTCGGAACAAGCATGGCTCCGTATCCAGTGATTACCTTGAGCCGACCTGCCTTGACTTGGCGGTAGGCCCAAGAACGCTCCTTGCCGAAAAATGAGGCCGTCTCCTCTAGGCTGTAGACCTTCCTCGATGATTCAGGTTGTATGTTTTTCATCCACCTATGCTGCGAGCATCGGTGGTTCGAGGCGATCTCATTCCTTTCAGACGGTTCCGTTTCCAGCCCCTCTCTGAGTCCAGACGAGCGTGCCCTTTCCCCGCATGACAGACCCGCCCGCACGAAACGCCAAGCGCGGCGCGGGCACCGACAAGGCCGCCATGGATTCCCCTAAGAGGGAACCCGTGGCGGCCATTTCGTTTTCATCCCCCCACCCATCCGCCCAGCTCAGGGCGGAGTCCCCGACCGCACGACTTGCCATAGCGCAGGCCGGGGCACGGCAAGGCCGCCATGTGAACCACTCCCCCGGTTCCATGGCGGCTACATTTTCCTTCAAAGAATCCCACTGCAATAGCGAGCCACCTTGTCGAACTGCAAATCGATGCCGCCATCGATCCCGCACTCTGCCGCAAGCTTTGTGAATACCGGCCCCCAGAACCCGGGCGGCGGCTCCAGCACACTCGGCAACGGATGTGTTTGCCTTCGCTGAAACGTGTCCACGATGTCCCGTCTGAGCCGCTCCGGATCCATGGCGGAAGTATCGATCAGCAGAACCAGATCGACCAAATCCTTGACCCGTGTGTTTGGCCGCTCGCCGCGTGGCAACGTGTAGGCATGGATTTTCTGCGCAAAATGCTCCTCACGCGAAATCGATGGAAACCGGCCTGCGGTGATTCCGGCAAACCCCAGCCAGTCCCGTGGCTCCGTCCACTCATAAGGCTCGCGTTGAATGTCGCCCATTCCAACATCCAGGTGAAACCGCGCGAACAACCTACCATCCAGGCTGCACTCCACCGGATGGCGAGAACCGCCATAGGGCGCTCCGTCCAGATCCATCATGGACTCGCCGATCACATAGACAAAGAAGTCGCCCGCACCTTTCGCCGCAGCGGTTTGGAGAGATTCCAGAAGCTGCTCACCCGGCGGCATGCCTGCACTGAGACCCAGATCCAGATCGCGGGTGGTGCGGGCGACGGACAGCTTCAGCTCCAGCGCATAGCCACCTTTGAGCCGCCATGGAGGATTGCCCTCGGCGAACAAACGCACCAGCAGTCGATCAAACGCCACTTGCCGCCGCATGCGCTGGAGATCCACTCCCTCGGCCTTGGACGCGGCGTTGAGCCGGTCTTCCAGCGCGCGACGAAATGCGAATGCGGTCGAGTAGGATTTCATGCTTCAGAATTTATCCAAGATTTGCTTCAGCACCGGGGCGAGATCCACGCGTGATTTCGCCTGTTTGACTTCCGTCCGGGTAATCAGCCCACGCCGCAGACCTTCCCCGACGGCTTCTTGCAGCATGTCCATGTCGGCGTCACCTGATGCGGCCGAGTCGAGGATCGCGCGCATCGCCGTGGTGATCGCGTAGCCGCGTTCCCGGATCACCTCGTGCGGTGCCAGCCTGGACTTGTGCAGCACCAGCACGGCCGGAGTCTCGCCGTTTCGGCGGAAGCCGGGTGGCACCGTCATGTGTAGTTTGGAGGGATTGGCATCGGACAGATCGCAGAGCGAAAGCGCCGTGGTGCGCGAATACACGCCCTGCGGTTCACCTTGACGATCCCTCGACCACAGCGACCACAGCACCAGTTGGCCGTTCTCTGTCTGGGGATACTGGCGCAGCCGGTAGATCCCCCGGTGCTCCCGGAGCCAGTTGCCCTCCTTCACATGGTAGCTGTGGGTGCTGCGGGAAAACCCCGCCTCCAGCGCCTGCGCCATTGTGAAATACCCGTCCTGACTCTCCGCGATCGCGAAGAGATGGTCATGGTCGGGCGGTGTGGCGACTGCACGCATGTTCAGGATTGCTGAACATATATGCGCGAGAAGGAAGCCGCAATCCGAATTTTCAGACCCATTTCCGAGGCATCCCGCCAACCGAAAACAAAACACCAACAACCAACCCCATCCATAAAAATGAACACCATCAGCATCACCAGCACCTCTCTCCATTTCCGCGAGGGCAACTCCGACAACGCAGCGGGCGCTTCGCGCCCATCCGAAAAATCAGCCCAGAGGGTGCATATTGGCATAGCCCGCGAGGGCAACGAATACCACGCCACCGTCGAACCGGAAGGCGAGGGCTACATTGTCCTTCCCGGGAACAGTCGCGGTAGGCGGCTCATCAACCAAGCGAGCCTTGATACTTTATTGAAAGCTACGTGGTAGGAACCAAACGCGAGGCGGATCAGCAGCAACGGGCTCTGCTGGATCTCCTTTCCACTGCCGCCGACGCGATCACCGAGGCTCGCAGGATCGCCGCAGGAATCCGGGATGAGAATGAGAGCGGAATCCCCTC
This sequence comes from Akkermansiaceae bacterium, assembly GCA_043747935.1. Taxonomy (GTDB): domain Bacteria; phylum Verrucomicrobiota; class Verrucomicrobiia; order Verrucomicrobiales; family Akkermansiaceae; genus Luteolibacter. Next base: position 3,043 of record JAYTOE010000262.1, on the reverse strand, counting down.
AATCATCAGCATTGGCATTGCCGACGGGGATTGGTAGCCATTCATAGTGAGAATTCACAACCACCATGAAATTTGAAATCCGCCACGCCACGAACGGAATTGTTCTCAAGGTTGATCACGGCGACCAGGATGAGGAACCGGAGGAAATCGTCTATCAGGATTTCGGAAGGAAAGTCTGGTGCCGGGGCACGCCGTTCAGGGAGGCGTCCAGGTTCAGGCGCTGGCACATGGAAACCACAGCACGCCCGAGAAGATCCACATCACCACGCGCATCGTGACGGCGAAGATTGGTTTCGCGCAGGCCGAGGCGTGATTTCACGTGATCCAGCGAGTGCCCGGTGCCGCGTGTTTTCCCGAAGAGCATCTTGGAGATGTGGATGGAATCGATGCAGTCCACCTCCCGCATCGGCAGCGCATGACGATGGCAGGTAGCGGCGAGGAACTTGGAGTCGAAGCGCTTGGCGTTGTGGGCGATCAGCGTGGCCTCGCCCGACCATTCGGAAAACCGGCACAGCACCTCCTCCGGGCGCGGGGCTCCGGCGACATCGCGGTTGCCAATGCCGGTATAGCTTTCGATGAAGGATGAAATCGACCGTCGTGGTCGCGCGAAGCTGAAGAACGAATCCTCCGCGATCAGGCGACCATCATGGTAACGCACCGCAGCGATCTGGATGAACTCGTCTTCGTCCGGATAAAGCCCCGTCGTCTCCAGGTCATAGATCACGAACGAAACATCGTGGTGAAACCGGTCGGACCAGATGAATTCATGTCCGCATCCCGGGCAGACAACCTGCCTGCCGATGTGAGACTTCGCGCCTTCAAGGCTGAGTTGACAGGATGGATTCGGGCAGGGGATTTTCATGGGATACATATCGATTCTAATCGAGCAGTCTTTCGAGGTCGGTCATGAGGGCGTTGACCAGCACCGTACCGCGCAAGCCGAGGGTGGCATCCATGGAGTGTGCGCGTCCAGCTTGGGCGAGAGCCGGAGTGCAGCGATAGAGGGCATCGCGCAACTTTGCTGCTTGGAAGTGTTCGGATGTCTCGTCGATGCCGGGCCTGCCCAGGATTTCGGAGAAGTGGGTGACTACGGAGAAGAGCGGCATCCAATCGACCCATTCGGGAAAGGCGGCTGCGTCACCGGTCGCGGGGCAGAGCAGCACCTGCCATTTCTCGCGACGGGGGACGGAGAAGTGTTTCTCCCTGCCGATGCGAATCGATGCCACCAGGCCGGACTCCGCCATTTCGTTGAGGATCTGTTGAATGGATTTGGAAAAGTAACCGGTGGAGCGGGCGATGGCGGCGGGGTGCCCCGATTCGTGGGTTAGCAACCAAGCCATGATTTCCGCGCGGGCGTTCACGCCAAGCAGCGCGCGCAGTGTGAAGATCAGGTTCGGGAGGTTCTGGGGATCGGGCGGCTGGCTCATCCCGCGGAGATCAAGAGAACCCCGCATAAGTCCCTGTTTGGCAAAGACGTGTTCCGCCTCCTTGAAATGTGGAGCGGGTTTGCCATCGCGGTCTATGAAGAAGGCTTCCGGCTCCGGTGCCTCAGCAGGCTCATCCACGAGGACACGCCACTTGCGGTGCGCGATCTGGCGGCCGAGCACTTCCGCGATAGCGGCAAGCACGCGGGGGGGCGGCAACGCCCGGCCAGTTCTTGTTGAGTCCCTGCAGGCGTTGCAAGCTGATGCGGTTGCCGAATTTCACCAGCCAGTCGATCGACTCGTCCATAAGGCGTGAGTCGTACCGCCCGAAGCGGGTAGTGGCTAGGATGAGGGCTTCGGGGTCGATGATTCGGTTTTCATCAGGACGCGCGTACCCGGCGACACCCATGGAAGACCATTGGTGCCAGAGCAGATCGACCATCCTCTGGGTGAGTTGATCAAGGGAATTCCGGAATGAGATCGGCATGTCCGAGTTCTTGGGGCAGATTCTTGAAAGAGTGAATAGACATCCATTACAGACGTTTCAACAGTATTTCTTATTTGCGAACCGAGTGTGGATGCGATTTGGGAAATACAGGACAGATGGAGCGAGAACGGGACGACACCCCGAAATCTTAGTCACTCACCAGTTACAAAGATCTTGATTTAGTCCGAAAACACTGCATTTTTTCTGACTAAACAGCGCTCGCTATGAAAAAACACGCCGACTCCATCGACGCCGCAGTCCTCGACCGCATCAGGTCCGGGCTGCGGGATCACGTCTGGACGCCGCAGGATTTCCTCAATCTGGGTTCCCGGGCGGCGGTGGATAAGGCGCTTTCCCGCAACTGCCTCAATGGCTCCATCCGCCGCGCGGGTCGCGGCCTCTACCACCTGCCGCGAAACCATCCCTTACTTGGTCAACTTGGTCCCAGCTACGACGCCATGCAGGATCTTGTCAAACGCAAGGCCGGCGGCGACGTATTCCCCACCGGCGCTCATGCCGCCAACGTCCTCGGCCTGAGCGACCAGGTTCCCATGCGGAGCTGGCATCTCACCACGGGCCCCAGCCGCCGCATCCGCAGCGGCAAATCCGAAATTGTGCTACGCCACGTTTCCCCGCGCTTCGTTTCCACCAAGAACCCGAAGAGTGCCCAGATCATCCTCGCTCTGCGCTGGCTCGGCAAAAGCGCCGTGGACGACGATGTCATTTCCATGCTGCGCCGGAACCTCTCCCCGACCGACCGCGCCGGCCTCATCGCCGATGCCGCTTGCGCCCCGGCGTGGATTGCCGACATCTTCCACCACCTCGCCAAGGACACCACTGCTGCCTGACCATGGATGCTTTTCTGAAACTCGCCCCGACCGATCAACTCGACGCGTATGTCGAAGTAAACCGTGCGATGGGTCTCGACGCAGCCAGCGTCGAAAAGGACTTCTGGGTCTGTTGGACATTGAACGTCCTATATCATCGGCCGCCTGCAGCTGGTCCAAGGTTTTTGTTCAAGGGCGGGACATCACTCTCCAAAGCCTATGGACTGATCAACCGGTTTTCGGAAGATATCGACGTCACAGTCTTTCGCGATGATCTTGGACATCCTGTCTCAACCAAAGAGATT
>JAYTOE010000261.1:0-4784 GCA_043747935.1 Akkermansiaceae bacterium | reverse complement strand
AGATGCGCCCGCGTTCCGCACAGATCACTGGTTATGTCCTGGGGCAAGGGTCCGATGGGTTTGCGGGCAACCGCTATCCACAGGTCACCGAATCCATGGTTGAGACGCTGGCGAGGGTTCCCGACGGATACTCGCTGGTAGTGGGAGGCTTTTACGGTGAGATCCAATCCGACACGAAATCCAAGGTTCCCGGATTCGGCGATATCCCGATCATCAATTTCTTTTTCAAGAGTAAGGAAGCCGCCAGGGAGCAAACATCCCTAGTGTTCATCGTAACCCCGAAATCCTACAACCCGGTCAGCGGTTCCTCGACGAATGAAGTCAGCGACAACCTTCGTGTGAAGACGGAGCTGCCCGGCGACTACAATTGGGTCGATCCCTATAACCCCGGCCCCGCGCATGAGCCGAACCTGCGGCGCACTCTGCGCGGCATCGCTCCCACCGAAGCACCCTATTACCCGCGTGCCGACGAGATGGAAGCGCCCGCCCCGCAGCCGAAAAAACCCCGTTTCAGCAGTGTCCGCCGCTAAACCCGATTTCCGCCATAGAACACTATGAATTCGGTATTCCAGGCAGCACCAGAACCGTCCGTCCTTTCTGCGGGGAGTACGAATGACGAGATCGTGGACGCCTGCTACGTCCGTACGGCAGAGGCGCTCGGGGTGGCGCACGCGGCGAGTGATGAAGAGATCAAGGCCACCCTCGCGATCGTGCGTGACTCCATGCAGAAAGGAAAACCCCTCGATTTTCTGGAAACATTGGCACGTGTCAAAGGCCATGAAGAGGAGCGGATCGGCGCGGCCATTCTCGCCCTCAGCGATGCTGTCGCGTCCACCATGAATCCCACTCCCTCATGCATCCCTTTCGCTAGCAAACTAATCGCGCCGTCGGCGTTTTACGATTCGTTCGACTCGATGCACGAACTCGGCAAATTACTGCTTACGCCCGTGATTTTCGCGGAGGACACGGACGCCATCGGGACGGGATCGGTGAACCCCATCGCTGCCCAGATGCTGGGTGAGGAGATTCACAAGGCCGTCGCCAAACGGTTCGGCATACGCCCTTTCATCACTGTCGCCAGAATGGAATACGAATCCTGGGCGTTTCTGTGCCGCAAACATTTCGACCTCTAACCCGGACTACATAACCAAGTGATCGATTTCGACGGCATATCCTTCAATGATCTGATTAGCAGGCGAATCATGACCGAGCTCGCCGGCCATGACCCGGTGTTCGCGGATCTCGATCAAGACCAGGTGCCGAACCGTGTCACGCGCTACAGTTTCATGGCGGCGGTTGCGAAAATCAATGGCCTGCCGTTTTTCCCGAAAGTCGCGGAATTCTGCGACGCTTCCCTGCACGCCTATTGCGATGCAACGGTGATGACGCGCGGTTTCTTCGCTCCGCTGTGTATGTCCGGTGAGGACAAGCTGATCGTGGCCACGGCGAACCCATGGAGTCCGCTCGCGGAGGAATACCTCGCCCCCCGTTTTCCCGACCTTGAGATCGTGAAAGTTGTAACTCTCGCATCAGAGATCGCGCGTGCGATCGAATCGGTGGCGACAAACAACGGCCCCAGTCGCTCCGAACTGGAGGCGATCGATGTCGAGGATCTGGACGATGGCATACACGATTTCGACGTCACCACCGACTACACGGAGCCCATGGCGCAGTTGATCGCCGCGGTGATGGCTGATGCCGTCAGAACCCGCGCCTCCGATATCCACTTCAAGGTCGAGAAAGAGACGTTCTATTATGCGTTCCGCGTGGACGGTGATATCGGGCGGAAGGTGGAGATACCGATGAAACTCAAGGATCGTCTGGATGCTTTCCTTCTGAATCTGATGAGGCTACCCACGGAGATCCGCAACACGGCGCCGGGCATCTCGGGACGTTTCACCATCTCCTATTTCCACCGCCCCATCGACATCCGTTATGAAAGGCACCGCACCTACCGCGGCTACCACGTCACGATGCGGCTTCTCGACAAGAGCAATATCAACGTGACCTTGGGCAAGGGCACGCTCGCCTTCGACGACGAGACGATGTTCGCCCTCAACAAGGTGATGAAAATCCCCGCAGGCATCATCGTGATGTCGGGGCCGACGGGTTCCGGGAAATCCACTACCCTCAACGCGATCCTGCGCGAGCTGAACCGCCCCGAGGTGAACATACTCACCCTTGAGAACCCGGTGGAGGACGAGGTGCCCGGCATCACCCATTGCGACCTGAAGAGCGCCAAGGAATTCAAACCGATGATCGCCTCTTTCATGCGATCCGATCCGGACATCATCCTGATGGGTGAGGTGCGCGACCTTGAGTCCGCCGAGCTTGCCATCGAGGCCGCGGTGACGGGCCACAAGGTGCTTACGACAATCCACACGCCGCGCGCTTCCCAGATCATCGAGCGTTTCGAACAGCTCGGGGTGGAGCGCTGGAAGATCGCGCAGACGCTCAAGGCCGCGTGCGCCCAGCGTCTCGTGAAGCTGCTCTGCCCTTATTGCAAAGAGGCGACAAACGGCATTTCCGATCTCGATCGCAAGACCTTCGCCCTCGGCGATGAATGGGTTGGGATTCCGCTTTTCAAAGCACATGACGACGGATGTTCCGAGTGCCGGAACACGGGTTACTCGGGGCGGACGGCGATCCTGGAGATCATCCCGATCTCGCCGAAGGTTTCCGATCAGTTGTCCAAGGGGGAGATGACCCCGTACGAACTCGAGGTCAAAGTCGCGGAGGAGGGGATTCTGCCCAACCTGCGCCGCAGCGGCCTCCGCCTGCTTCGCGAGGGCAAAACCGACATCGCCGCCGTCAGCAAGGTAATCGATATGACATACACCGATGACTAGCGCCACCATATCCCCGAAAACGAGCGAAATGCAGCCTGACAAAGCCGCCCTGGCATCAGGGAAGGCGAAAGGTGCCGCCCCCGAAGCCAAGAAGCCCGGCATCACGTTTTTCAACGGGCCGAAGAAGGTGAAGGAGTTCAGCAAGAAGGAGCAGGTGGACATGTTCCGCGGCATCGGGTCGATGCTGCGTGCGCAGATCAACACCGCCGACGCGCTGAAGTATTACGGCCAAGGTCTTCAGAACAAGGGGATGTCCGACTGCCTCACCGCGATCCGCAACGACATCAACACGGGCATGAACGTCCACGAGGCGTTCCGGCGGACGAAGCGTTTCAACGAGACGATCATCGGCCTGATCCAGGCGGGATCCGATGCCGGCCAGCTCCATGAGGCGTTCCGCTCCCTCGCGGCTCGGATCACCAGCGGACTGAAGTTCACGAAGGCGATCAAGAAAGCCACGATTATGCCCGGCGTGATCATCGGGGTGCTGCAATGCGCTTTCATCATCTCGCAGGTGAAGATCGTGCCGCAGGTGGAGGAGATGCTCAGCGGCGTGGGTCAGAAGCCGGACGGACTGACTGCGATTTCCTTTCAGGTCAGCCATTTCACGCAGTCGGTCTGGCACATCTATATCCTCTCTGTCATCGGGATCGCTGTCATCATTGTACGCTCCGCCAAGGTTCGCGGAATCATCATGGGTATCGCCATGTCGAAATGGCGGCTGTTCCGCCTGCTTATCATGTCGCTGCGGCAGATGACCTTCATCTCTACGATCAAGCTGCTGCACTCGAATGGCATCAACCTCGCGAAGTCGATCCGTGTTTCCGCCAACAGCGTGATGGGCACCCCTTTCTACAAGGAGTTACGCGAGGCAGCCGACAAGTATGAACACTCCGGAGTGCCCCTTTCCACCGCGTTTGCGAAATACACTTCGGTCGATTCCCAGGTGACGCACATGCTTTCCATCGGGGAGAAATCCGCATCGCTCGATGCCCAGCTGGAAATGCTCACCCAGATGTATGAGGAAGATGCCGAGAACTATATGGCTATGTTCGCGGCCACGATCAGCTTCCTGGTGCTCCTCATCGCCGTTTTCATCATCGCCGCCGTTTTCATCGGAACGTTCCTGCCGATTTTCCTGATGGGACCGAAGATGATGCAGAGCGGAATCTAACACCCAACCGACCAACCCATGCAACTCACTCGATTCGACCGTTGGCTGAAGGAGAAGTTCGTATACCAGATCCAGATACTCACTCTCCGCCCCTGCGAGAATGTGCCGCAGGGGGTCGTTGAGATCGAGTTGCCCGAGAAGCCCGGACGTCGTTTCAAGCACCTCTACACCACCGGCAGCAATGCCGCCGCTGAAAAGCTCCTCGCCGAACTCAAGGAGGGCAATCAGATGTTCAGCACCAAGATCGTGGAAAAGGAGGCATGGTGGGTGCAATTCATCTCACCGGAGGGGAAATCCGTGACATGGTATCTCACATCTGTTTTTGCGACCATGGCGCTGCTGACCCCGGTCTTCATCTGGGTGCGCGGCCTTCTCCAAAGCCCGACATTCATGAAAAACTTGGAAGAGGCGAAGAAAGTCATTCAAGGCTGATGCAAAGCAAAGAATATCTGGAATAGGGTGGAACTAGGTGGAAACTGGCTGACGGTGGCCAGCTAGGCTTTATGGGACGGGGGATTGCGGGCGATGGAGTCGAATATGGCGGGGAGGATGTGCGATTAGTTGCCAAAAGGGTTGGCAGACAGGGAAAGGGAAGTGTCTGGGGGCGGACGCGGAGGGGCGGAATCCGACTGCGCGGATCTCCAGGCGCGGGGATTCCGCGAGACGGCGGCGGAGGTGTGGCGGAAGTGGCGAGGACTATCCCTTGCAGAAACAGCGCGGCCATGTCCGGCACATGAGCGAATGGAGGAATGCGCGGGCGG
>JAYTOE010000260.1:0-2711 GCA_043747935.1 Akkermansiaceae bacterium | reverse complement strand
CGGCGCCGACCAAGCCGTGAAATGGTGGTCCTACTGGCGCGTCTTCTACATGGCCTGCGCCGAACTCTGGGGATACCGCAAGGGCCACGAATGGATCGTCTCGCACTATCTGTTCCGGAACACGAAAGCCTGAATCCTAGCAAAAGGCATATCTCGTCTATCCCGGCGAGCTTTCGTTTCCCCTCCGTGACGGGATGGAAGCGCTCGGCTACGCGAAAATCCCGGATTTCCGGCTCCCATAGGCAGCCCCTGTTCCCCAAACCCTCACCCCATGGCACATCCACGGCGGCACCAACCGGCAAGATCGCGAAAAAGCCACTGTCTCCCATGGGACGGACTCGTGCCGCTGCCAAGGCGAATCTCATGATGCGGGCTGGGCTGATGGACTTGAGCCGGGGAAAGCCGGGAGATGTGATTTGGCGAGGACTGATTCCACCGAGACGGTAGATTCCAGCCTATACGTTCACCTTAACGCCGGTAGTCTGGAACGTATGAATACATTGGAAACAGACATCGAAATCGGAGCCGATGGCAGCGTGAGGCTGCTTTCGCCCCTGCCAGCGTGGCTCAAGCCGTGACGGGCGCATGTTCTGATGACGGTGGAATCGGCGGAAGAAAAGCCAAAGCGCAGGAAGCTCACCGCCTCGCCGGAAATGATCGCGAGGCGCGCGGCTGCACTGGAGGAAATCCGGAAACTCAATCCATACCGCGACATTACCCAGCCGGTGGCATGGCAACGTGAAATGCGCGAAGATCGCCCGCTGCCGGGCCGTGATTGATGACTTCAAGCACATCCCCAGACTGGATTTGAGAAACCCGTTTGTAATCACGCCATGATCCCTCTCCATGGCCATCACTCACCAATGTCTGTGAGTCGGGACCGCGCAGCACTGCCCACCCGCAGCAATGTCTGCCATCTGGAACCCCGAAGATTTCCGTATCGGCTCACATTGCGCCTTGCCCGCGTCCCTTCTGCCGTGCGATATACCTCATATGACTGAAATCATCTTTGAAGTGCATGAGGATGAAGGGGACGGCGGTTTTGTGGCCACCGCACTAGGGCACACCATCGCAACCCAGGGCGAAACCGTCGAGGAGTTGCGGGAGATGGTGCGCGACGCGGTGCATTGTCATTTCAGTGACGGAGTGCCGGGGCCGATGCCTAAGATTATCCGCCTGCACTTCGTCCGCGATGAAGCACTTGCGGTATGAAAATCCCCCGCGACATCGACGCATCCGACCTCATCCGCGCCCTGCGGATTCTCGGTTACGAGTCGGTGCGCCAAAGCGGTTCCCATATCCGTCTGACGACCACCATGGGCGGAACCCATCATGTGACGGTTCCAAATCAACGACCTTTGAAAACCGGCACCCTACTAGGCGGCGTCTTGAAACCCGTGGCCACTCACCACAAGCTCACCGTCGAGGAATTGCTCGCCAAGCTGGAACTTTAAACCAGCAGGCAACCCCAGAAATGTTGAAATGCGAAACCTGCCCCCCCCGAGAAAGGATTTTCCCGGGAACTTGCAATGGGAACTTGCAAGGAAAGACACCCGAAGCCGGGCACTTGCCATGCTTCACCCGGAATGCTAGCGTCCGCACATGTCCATGACCCTCGAAGTCCCCGATGATATCCAGCGCGCGCTGCGTGTTCCCGAGCCAGAGCGTCAGACCCGCCTTTTGGTCGAGCTTGCCTGCGCGCTCTACCACCGGGAGATCCTCAGCTTCGGCAAGGCGGCGGAGCTTTCCCGCCTGAGCCAGTTCCGCTTCGGCCAAGAGCTGGTGGAGCGCGGAATGGCCAGACACTATTCGGAAGAGGATATCGCCGAGGACTTGGTCTATGCAGGTGGTCAGTAACACCTCTCCGCTTTCCGCCCTCTCCATCATCGGTCGGCTCGGGCTGCTGCGCTCGCAATTCGGAACCATCCGGAATGGCCTGCCGATCTTCTCATCATGGACGAATCCTCCGGCCGCGCCATGGCCCGAAATCTGAACATCAGGATCACCGGTACGCTGGGCGTGCTGCTGAAGGCGAAACGGGACGGGGAAATCCCTTCCCTGAAAGTCGAGATGGATCGCCTCATGCAGGATGCCGGTTTCTTCGTCTCGCAGCGCGTCCGGAAGACCTTCCTTGCAGAAGCGGGGGAGAACCCATAAACCCATTCGAGATCACCATGGTCATATTCGACGACTCAGGCAAAAAAATCGTGCGGCTTCTCGGTTACGAGCCGGTGCGCCAAAGCGGTTCCTATATCCGTCTGACGACCACCATGGGCGGAATCCATCATGTGACGGTTCCAAATCAACGACCTTTGAAAACCGGCACCCTGCTAGGCGGCGTCTTGAAACCCGTGGCCACTGACACGAATGGAACGAATGGAAAACACATGATGTCCGAGTGGGTAAGCGAAGTAACTCAAGAGAACATTTCAAACTGTTCATTATGCGTATAAAACAAAGATGGATTCTTCGCTGGAGTTTTTATTTCGATACTATTTAGTAGGTTAATTAAGGAGCGACCAATTGCATAAGCTAAATTCACAGGAACAGCATTTCCAATCTGTTTGTATTGACTTCCTGTAGACCCAGAAAAAGCCCAATCATCTGGAAAAGTGCCTCTTCCGCAAAATCTATGGGTTGAAATGGCCATATGAGCGTGGCGGCGCGGCGCGAAGCTCTTGGAAGTTGTCCACAACAGCCCGATTCGAGAA
>JAYTOE010000259.1:0-2572 GCA_043747935.1 Akkermansiaceae bacterium | reverse complement strand
ATCCTCCCCCAACGCTACACCGGCCACCCGCTCAAGGGTTGACCCGCAACCCCACCACCTCCGCCAGCGCACGTTGGCGCTTGTCGAAAGTCCAGAAATCCTCCAGCCCGAGTTCCATCGCACAGGCCACATGCATGGTATCGAGACTGCGCGCCTTGGTGGCCGCCGCATGGGCGGCACTCAATCCGTTGGCTCTCGCCAGCACCCGCGCCCAATCCGGCTCCTGGCGATCCCACTTACGGCTCGCTGTCAATTTCTCCGCGAGCCGCCGCCCGGCCTCGGCATTCGCTTCAGAAAGGCGATTTTCGGCCACGCGCACGCGGATCGCGTTTAAGAGTTCGAGTTTCAGGAAGTCCGTCCACACCAGCCTGTCACGGAGGTTGCGAACCAGATCTGTGGCCGCTGCGCTGTTAGCATCCTCCAGAATCAGTGATATCAGGACGCTGGTGTCGGAATAAATCATCACCAACGGTATCCTTCCCTATCAAGATCCATCGCGCTGCCCTCAATCATTGGCATGTCCGCCAGAGCCGCTTTGCGTTCTGCCAGCCAGCCAGCCCAATCCACTTCCTTTTCCCCGGCCGCAATGATCGGTGTGATCTTGCACACCTCCTCTCCGCCCCGTGTCAGGACGATCTCCTGGCCGCTTTGCTGCACCTCGTTCACCAGCTTGGAAAGGTGATGCTGCGCTTCCCGGATCGTGGCCGTTTTCATTTGTCAACAATCGTGACGCACATGATGCAGAAGTCAAGGAATCAGGAATCAGGAATCAGGCGTCGGGAGACAGGGGACTGGAATCAATCATTCTCAATCTCTTTCCCATCTCCTCGTCCCTCTGCGACCTCAGCGCCTCTGCGGTGAAAATTTTTAGGGATCCAACCTACGCCAACGCGTTATAGCCGGATCAGCGCGTTTCCGGCATTCTTCCAACCTGCGGAAAAGTTTGATCCATGTCCTACCACATCGTCAGCATCGACGCGCCGGATTGCTCGCTCTCGTGCAAGGACGGCCAGCTCACCTGCAAGTCCGCTGAGGGAGACCGCAGCGTGCCGCTTGAGGATGTCGCAGCGATCATTGTCACCTCTTTCTCCGCTTCCATCCACTCGAAGCTCTTGCTGGAAGCCGCCAAGGCGGGGATCGGCCTGGTGATCTGTGAGAATTTCAAGCCTGCCTCCCTCGTCCTCCCCGCAAACCGTTCCACCGACACGCTGCTGACCCGCGCCCAGGCTTACATCCCCGCTCAGCTCAAGCAGCGCCTCTGGGAAAAGACCATCGACGCGAAATGCCGCAACCAGCTCACCCTCGCCATGGAAATCGCACCCGGTGATGAACGCCTTCAGCGGCTCGAACTCTTGTCCAATAGCCGCCGCCCTACCAAGGAAGCCGAATGCGCGAAACTCTTCTGGCGCATCTATGCGGATCATGTCGCGGAGACCGACAATTTTCTCCGCCGCCGCGATGGCGACGGCCCGAACCCGCTCCTAAACTACGGCTACGCCGTGCTGCTCTCCACGATCCTGCAGAACCTTTTTGCCGTCGGCCTCGATCCCACCTTCGGCATCTGCCACGCCGTCCGCGAACGCTCCACACCGCTCGCCTACGATCTCATGGAACCCTTCCGCCCCTGCGTGGATTGGCGCGTCGCACAATGGATCGGGAAAAATCCCGGTATCGAAAATCCGGAAGTCACTCGGGAGTTCCGGCAATGGGTCACCGGCTTCCCTCTGGAGAAAATCGATTGGATGGAACTCATGCTCGACGTGCGAGGTGTCATCGAGGGTGTCACCCGCAGTTTCCGCGAGGCCGTCACCACGAACCAGTCCGGCCCCTACAAACCATGGATCCGAACCACTACAAAATGGGCTGGCTGATGGTGGCATTCGACCTGCCGGTCAAATCCAAGGAGGAACGGAAGCGGGCGACCGATTTCCGCAATTTCCTGCTCGATGACGGCTTCCAAATGATCCAGTTCAGCGTGTACGCGCGGCCTTGTGTTACATTCGCACGGCAGGAAACGCACCTGCGACGTGTCCGCCTCGCCGTCCCGGCGGAGGGTTCCGTCCGGGCGATCTACATCACCAAGGCGCAGTGGGAGAAGGCATTCATCATCCACGGCAAACCCGCCAAGGAGATCGCCTCCGAGGAAATGCCGGAACAGATCATGTTATGGTGACTTCCGCCGTTTTCGTCAAAACGGCGCAGGTCGTTGAAAATCAAGGCCGAGGAGGGCAGCTAGTCTGCCCCCCCCGGTTTCTGAATCAAGGCAAAGCGATCTCGCGCTGGCGAAGAAAGACAAGGGAGTCTGCCCCCCCCGGTTTATGAATCAAGGCAAAGCCACCTAGCGTTCACGACGACGAAAGCCGTTAGTCTGCCCCCCCCGGTTTCTGAATCAAGGCAAAGCCAAGATTCGCACCACGCTCGTCACCGTCGCAGTCTGCCCCCCCCGGTTTCTGAATCAAGGCAAAGCTCGTTGCCATTGGCGGGCGGTGCTTCGCGGAGTCTGCCCCCCCCGGTTTCTGAATCAAGGCAAAGCTGCCAGGGCGTTTCCGGATGCGGGTGATGAAGTCTGCCC
>JAYTOE010000258.1:0-4340 GCA_043747935.1 Akkermansiaceae bacterium | reverse complement strand
GGTGCGGTGGATGCGGCGCGATGAGCGGTCGGAGTTCCAGGAGTTGTCGCTCTGAGAATGGACGTCATCGAAGCGGTGCTGCCATCCGGAATCCATGCGACCGACGGACTCCGCGAGGACGGTGCGGACGTAGGGCGAGGGATCGGCGACGAGAAGGTCGAGGTTTTCGCGGAACTTGGGGGAAGTGGTGGTGCCGAGCGCATACCATGCCGCGCGGCGCAGCCATTTGTTCGGCGCGGACTTCGCGATGGCGATCGTCTTGTCCACGGCGGACGAGGGGAAACTCTGTGCGAGCGCGATGAAGGCGAGGATGCGGGTCGGGTCTTTCGCGGATTCGTCGGTGTAAGTGGCGGTGGCCCAGTTTTTCAGGACGGTCGCAATCGCGCTGCCGCTGCGGGAGGCGTAGGAAAAACGGTAGGAATAAAACTGGTGGGCGCCGAGCTTCGAATCCGGCTCGGCCAATGCCTCCAGCGCCATGGCGAGGAAAGCGGCGGTGTTTTCCGCGGAAAGGGCGGACTCGACGGCATCCGTGCGCACCTCATCGACAGGATCGCGGACGAGTGCCGAGAGGAGCTGAAGAGCCTCTTTGCGGGAGGGGCTGTAAAGTTTTCCGGCGATGGCAGCTCGCTGGGCGGTGGAGTATTTCGGGAGGTTTTCCAGAAGCACTTTCAGTCCGGCTGGATCACCGGTGATGCCTAGGGATAGGGCGGCGCGGAAGGAACTCGGATCATCGCTGGCGGCGATTTTTGCAATCTCCTTGAATAGCTCGCCTTTCGCTCCGGCGATCTCTTTCACGCCGCCATCGGGTGTGCCGGATGATTTCGCGGCGGCATCTAACAGGAGATCGTAGAGCGGATCGAGCGGGGTTTGTTCCGGTGGTTTCGCGAACGCGCCGAGGCCGGCCTCGAGCTCGGGATCGAGCGGAGCCTCATCGGCCGGGAGGGTGATCTGGTCGAGCACGGCGGCGCGTTTTTCCGGGATGCCGGAGCGCAGCGCCTCGACGAGGACGGTCGCCACTTTTCCGGACTCGATGCGCTCCTCATCCGAGGAAAGCAAACGCAGCGCGGCGCAGGCGACATCGAGATCGGGATCGTTGGCGAAGCGGATGGGAATGAAGGAAAGCGAAGGCGAGGTGGTGGCGGCCTGGATGGCGGCGACACGCGCGTCCGGCGAATACGAAGCGAGCTTTTCCATCATCGCATCATCGGGGATGGAGCCGAGCGCGGCGTAGCCTTCGAGCACCGGGCTGACGGCTTCCGGGCTTTTCATAAACATGTCCTTGAGAACGGGAAGAGCGCCCTGCGCGCCGAGGGCGATGGCGGCCTTGATCGCGCTGAAACGGACGAACTCATCCTCGTCGCGGAGCATTTTTACGCATTGGTCGGAAGCCTCGCTGACCTTCGCGGCGGTGACGTATTCGAGGGCGGCGGTGCGGACGCGCCAGCGCGGATCGGAGAGGGCGGCGACGACGGCGGTGTTCGCTTTTTTCGCGGCATCGGAAGTCTTGGAGGGTGCTCCAGTTCTGAGACCCGAGTAAGAATCCGAGTCGCCCGCCGCGAGTTTCTGGCAGGCTTGGATGGCGGAGATGAGGAGATCCTCCTCGGCGCGGGAAAGGAAAGAGACGGCGATCTCCAGCGATTTGTCGCCGGGGATTTCTTTGAGGCGGCGGAGCGCGCCGTGGATCACGTTGGGATCCGTTTCCTTCGCGAGCGCGGGACCGATCACATCGAGCGATTGCGATCCGCCTGAGGCGAGCATCGCATCCATCGCCGTCTCGCGGACGAGGGCATCGGGATGGGCGAGGAAATCGCGGATGATGGGCAGCGCGCTGAGGCCGGCGGATTTCAGGTTCCCCAGGGCGGTGAGGATCTGGTCGCGGCTGCCGAAGGCGAGCTGGCGCGCGGTGGCGGGAGCCTGCGGGCCGAACGCGGGCGACAGGACGATTTGGTACTGCGCTTCCCGTACTTTCGCACGGGAACCGGCGGGCAGGGTGGCGGACTTTGTGATGAAATCCTCAAGGAACCCGACGGCGGAGAGGCCATCCGCCTCCAGCATGCGGCGGGCGCGGGCGGCGCGGTCTCGGTCATCGGCGAGGAGATCGCGGAGATAACCGTGGCGCTGGTCTTCGCTGAGCAGGGAGGAAGTGCGATCCGCGTCGTTGCCGCTCTCGCCGAGCCATTTCTGCCAGCGGGCAAGAGGAGCTTCGTTTTCCGGCGCGTCGAGAGCCGCCCACGGGTTGAAATCGTAATCGCCGCCCGCTTTTTCCTCGAGGGTTTCCAGCGCACCGAGACGGACGGCGAGGCGGGCATCGGAAAGCAGCGCGACGAGATCGGCGGCGGGAAAGGGATGGATGCCGAGGAGGGTGGAGCGGACGTTGCCGCGCATCGCGGGATCTGCCAGCAGCGGGATTGCGGCAGCGAGGTTTTCCTTGTTGGGATCCGCTTTGAGGGATTTCAGGGCGTCGTCTTGGGCGAGGAGAGGGGTGGAGAGGAGGATGCCTGCGACGAGTGAAGTGAAAAATGGAAGGTGACGTTTAGACGTGGGGCGAAAATCTTGGGGAGCACACGCGCCCTCGCGTGTTGTTTCCGACGGGGGCGTCGGAAACTGCGCGGAATGGTTGGGACGGCAGGTCTTCGGCGAGGGCGCCAAAGACAACACGCGGGGGCGCGTGTGCTCCCCGTGGACGCTTCGCGCCACCACGAATCCGTCACTTTGGACTTCGGGATGGACGCAGATGAAGAGGATGGATTTGAGATGGGAGAGAAGAGTGGGGACAGGTTGTCCCCACGACGGACTGGGACTGCAAGTCCCAGCCACGGGTTTCATCAGTTGCCCATCTGCGTCCATCCCGTTCATCTGTGGTTGAATTGATTTACCTCAATGCAGGAGGGCGTAGGCGAGGATGTTGGCGTTGATCTCCATGGAGTTCTGGATCTCGTTGCCGCCGCAGCAGCAGCAGCCCTCGGTGTGGGAGGTGTCGTTGAGGCCGTCGTTCGAATAGACGACAACGATCTTGTCATCGATGAAGACGCCGCGGAGGCGGGCTTCGCCGCCGGATTTGGCGAGTTTCAGATCCTTGATCGGGTGGATGGTGCGGAAAATCTCATGGTCGAGAGGGATGTCCTTGAGGCAGTCGTTTCCGAAGAGGCGCTTGATTTCGCGCTGGAAGGCGGCGTCCCATACCTCGTTCGAGCAGGAGGCGGAGGCGAGCAGGAAGCCGCCGTTCTCGAGGTATTTCTTGAGGTTGTCGCGCTCGGCGGTGGGGAGGTTGAAATCGCCCTCACCGGTCATGACCACGAAGGGGATTTTGAAAAGTTCCTCGGAGGAAAGTTTCACGGGTTTGAAGCGGCGCTCGGTGGCGATGGAGGTTTTCTGCTGGACGGTGGAAAGGAACTCATCGCTGAAGCACTTCGAGGTCTTGGTGCCGGCATAGATCAGGTTGCCGCATTCGATGGCTCCCTCTTTCGCGAAAGCGAGGGAGGCGGTGAGGGCGAGGATGAGGAATGGTTTCATTGGATATTGATTATTGAGTATTGGATATTGGGGAAGAGATGAGCCTAATTATTAGATCTTCCAATATCTTTTCTTGTGTCTTGTGTCTCGAAGTCTTGTGTCTTTTTTACGGAGTAAAATATTTTTTGACCGCTTCACGGTAGGTTTCGGGGATGGATTGGGGGTCGGGGGCGATGTTCGTTTCGACGGGTTTTTCGGTGGGCTTGATGGTTTCGGATTCGGCGGCCTCGGCGAGTGGGTTGGCGCCTGAGGTCTTGCCTTTGCCGTCGGCACTGCCGCCGAGGGAAGCGGGCTCGAACATCATGCGCTGCGGGCCGAGGACGGGGACATCGGGTGTGGAGAAACCGGGCGCGGCGTTGCCGGTGGGACCGGTGCCGCCGCCGCCCATGCCGCCGCCGCCCTGGCCTTGGCCGGGATTGTAGCCGGGATTTTGGCACATCAGTCCTTCGAGGAGCTGCTGCATGGTTTGGTTCACGTCGGGGAAAGGAACCTTGAATTTCTGGCACTGGCCTTGGCAGGCCTGCGCGAAGGGGTTGGGTTTCGACATCAGGGTTTCGAGCATCGCGCGCGCCATCTCAGCCTGGACGTAGGCGTCTTCGGAAGCTCCCTGGCGGCCGGATTTCGCGCCGAGATCCATGACGGATTGCGGGTTCGACAAGGCCAGGGCTTCGAGAAATTCCTCGGTGGAGGCGACCATGTCCTGGAGCGCCGGGTTCTCGATCGCCTCGGCGCGTTTCTTGAGTTCGGCGGCGAACTCGTCGAGGGCTTCGCGGTTTTTCTCCTGGGTATCGGCGAGGGAGGAAAGCAGGCGGCGGTTCTGGTCGTTG
>JAYTOE010000257.1:0-1713 GCA_043747935.1 Akkermansiaceae bacterium | reverse complement strand
GACGGCGGCGGAGGTGTGGCGGAAGTGGCGAGGACTATCCCTTGCAGAAACAGCGCGGCCATGTCCGGCACATGAGCGAATGGAGGAATGCGCGGGCGGTGGTGTCCCCGGCGAGGGCTTGGCGGATTACGGCTTGGCTGTCCATGGCCGTGAAACTTACCTGGACGGCGGGCGCGGCGCGAGGTTTTTCCCAGTCCACCCTTTTCGCTGGCTCACGCGGATTTTCCACGGGCCGGTTATGATGTTTCCTGGGCGGCTTGTTTTTCAAGAAGCCGCGCCAACATGTCTTCTATGTTACCCAGGCGCTTCAGCTCCAGAGCCATTTCATCCAGCCTACGATGTGCCGCCTCGAGATCTTCCCGCGATGCATCAGGAAACAGCTTCGCATCCTCCCTCATGCGGCGATCCTCGGGCTTGGTTTCGCCATCGAACAGCCAGACCATCGGCACATTGAGAACCTCAGAGAACTTTTTACAGGTCTCAATTGAAGGGCTGGACTTGTTTCCTTTGAGCAGTTCAGAGACATAACCCTTTGAAACACCGGCCTTCGTGGCGAGGTGCGATGCTTTGACCCCGCTGTGTTTGAGCGCATGCGTCAAACGCCCAGCGAAATCCAGCGAACTTTTTTCTTGCATTGGAGAACCGGAGAGAACAATTTCGGGACATGTTGCAAGCAACGGAGCGCAAACACAAGCAGAAAGGCCGGGGGCCGGCGGTGCCTGGGCGGTGCCGGTTCCCTGGGATCGTCGAGGACGCCCTGGCGCTGGGAGTCGAGCGAACGCACCTTTATCGGGTTCTCACCGGCGAGCGGCCAAGCAAGAGCCTGATGCGCCGCTACCAAGATCTTCAAAGAGGGAGGACAGCACGATGAATCCCTTTGAACTGGAATGCGCGTTTCTCCGCGCTGCCGCCCGTGCGCAGATCACAAGGGATGGCATGACCATCACCGAGGCAAGCCGATTGGCCGGCGTGAGCCGCGAAACCTTAAGCCGAGTCCTTCACGGACATCGCCTGAGCCGCCGGCTTTGCAGGCTCTTTCTCGTCAAAACCGGAACGGAGGTCGCCCGATGAGCGCCATCGAGAAGATCGCCGCCGAGCTGGACTACCAGCTCGAATGGGCTGCCTGGCATTCCGAGCGCGGGAACGTCGAGAGCGCCGCGATCCACCGGGGCACCGCCGCCGGGTTGAAGCGGGCGCTGGCCATCCTCACCGCTGCCGAGGCTGGAGCCGCCGCCGAACAAACCACCCACTGAAAAATCATGTCTACGAAACCAACCACAACCACGACCGATCCCCTGATTGAAGGGGCTAAGCTGCATTTCACCGCCGCGACCGAGCATATCCGAAAGGGTTGCTCCGAGGCTCTGATCACCGGGCTGCACCTGTTTGCGCTGCATCACAAGTCCGCAAAACAAGGTAGCCGCAACGATTACTTCGTCTCACATGAGACGAAGTTGAAAGGGTTCGAGACTGCTTGCCTCGAAATCGGCATCCCAAAACCCACCGCCTACCGCTGGATGAACGCCTGCGGAAACGCCCTGCTCCGCGCCACGGTCATCATGGACGCCGATGACCTGGCGGAAAACCTCCCCGAGGCCGGGACGCCGAAATGGGCGGCGTGGGAAAAAGCCCTGGCGGAGGTCGCCCAGGGCATGAGCCTGAACCGCCTGCTGATCGGGACAACGAAGGCGAGCACCGAAGAGCACCGTTACG
>JAYTOE010000256.1:0-2749 GCA_043747935.1 Akkermansiaceae bacterium | reverse complement strand
CGCGGAGGAAATCCCTGTCATCGACTGCCACGTGCATCTCTTCGACATCGCCCGCACCGAGGGTGTCACCTGGATCGCGGAGGACGACAAGGTCTTGCGCCGCTCGTTCCTTCCCGCGGATCACGAGCCGATCGCGAAGGCAAACGGCGTAACCGGCGTGGTGCTCGTGCAGGCCGGGCAGCACCTGCCGGACAATCAGTGGAACCTCGACATCAGCGCTTCCAACAAGTCGCTCTACCTCGGCGTGGTCGGGAACCTCTCGCTGGTCATCGGCACCCCGGAGTTCAAGCCGCTTTTCGAAAAGCTCTGCGAAGACCCGCGCTACGTCGGCTACCGGATCTCGGGACGCATTCAGGAAAAAATCACGGATGCGTTTTTCGATGATCTCAAGCTCACCGCGTCGAAAGGCAAGACCGTCGATTTCCTGCTGGGCGCATACAGCCTTGCCGAAGTGGCGGAGATCGCCGCGCGCGTGCCGGAGCTGCGCATCATCGTGGATCACTTCGGCGGAGTCGCGCTCGACGGCAAACCGCTGCCTGCGGAATGGGTCGAGTCCTTCCGCGCGGTGGCGAAGCAGCCGAATGTGTTCTGCAAGGTGTCCGCGCTTTACGGGCGCTTCAAGCAACAGCCCGCGCCCAAGGAACTCGCGCCCTACACGGAGGTGCTGGATCTTGCGTGGGAGTGCTTCGGCGAGGATCGCCTCATCTTCGGCAGCGACTGGCCGGTCACGGAAAGGACGGGTGATTACGCTTCGGTGCTGCGGCTCACGCGGGAATATTTCGATGCGAAAGGCCACGGAGTTTCCGAAAAGCTTTTCTCGAAAAACGCCGCCGCGTTCTACCGCGTCGCCATCCCGGAATAGTTGCAAACCATTCCGCGCTTGGCTTGGCGCGCCGCATCGTCTTTAAGGATGCATGGAAGACAACTCCCACCAGACAGCGGCGCAGAAATTCGCCGGCATCCCCGCCACCGACGACATCGCCCGCCAGATCTCGGGCATACAATACCCGCTGCAGCTCAGCTTCAAGATTCTCGCGCTCGCCAGCCAGGCTACCGTTACCGACGCGGCGGGGAAAACCGTGCTCTACACCAAGCAGAAGATGTTCAAGTTCCGCGAGCACGTGGAGATTTTCACCGATAAAACACAGGCCACACGGCTGGCGGAGATCAAGGCGGATAAGGTGATCGATTGGTCGGCGCGCTACTCATCGACGGACGCCTCCGGGCAGCCGATCGGATCCGTGGGACGCAAGGGCTGGCGCTCGATCTGGCGTTCGCATTATGAGGTTTTCAACCCCGGCGACCAGCAGCCGGATTTCTCGATCCACGAGGAAAACCCCGGCGCCAAGCTGATGGACGGATTTCTCAGCGAGATCCCGATCATCGGCATGGCCAGCGGATACCTCTTCCACCCGCGCTATCTCGCGAGCCGTACGAACGGCCAGCCGACCATGCGGCTTGAGAAAAAGGCCGCGTTTTTCGAAGGCCGCTTCGAGATCACCAAGGTCGGCGAGATGACCCCGCGCGAGGAACTGAACCTGATCCTCTCCTTCATGATGCTCGTCATGCTGGAGCGGCGTCGGGGATAAGGCGCGGGAGATTTCCCTGAATTTTCCGAATTTGACAGATTGCT
Source organism: Akkermansiaceae bacterium (assembly GCA_043747935.1). Classification (GTDB taxonomy): domain Bacteria; phylum Verrucomicrobiota; class Verrucomicrobiia; order Verrucomicrobiales; family Akkermansiaceae; genus Luteolibacter. The sequence continues at coordinate 1,116 of JAYTOE010000256.1, read as the reverse complement.
GGAAAGCTGGAAAGCTGGAGCCATGAAAACAACCATGGATTTACCCGAGGAATTGGTGCGTGAAATGAAGTTCCGCGCCGTTCGGGAAGGGCGTAAGCTGAGGGAAGTGGCCGAGGAAATTTTCCGCCGCGGTCTGTCGGCTCCCTCGCACCCTGCCGGATCTGTAGCGCGCCGCCGCATTGATTTACCGCTGATTCCCGCCCCACACGGAGCCGAGCCTTTCGAACTCAGCGGAAAAAGATTGCTGGAACTGGAGTCGGAGACGGAAACACCGGCTTTATGAGGCATCTTTGTGACAGCAGCGTATTCCTCGCGCTGGCCGTGGGCCAACATGCCCATCATTCGCATGCAGCGGCTTGGTTCGGCGGACTGGATCCGAATGACACTGCGGCTTTCTGCCGGGCGACACGGATCTCATTTCTCCGTCTCCTGACCCAGAAAATAGCTCCCGGATACGTTCCTTTGAGCAACGTGGAGGCGTGGCATTTGTTTGACCTCTTGAGCGAGGATGAAGCGGTGGAGAACGTGGTCGAGCCGCCGGGATTGGATTCGATCTGGCGTGAACTTTCCGGGTTGCCCACCGCCTCACCGAAGCGGTGGATGGATGCCTATCTGGCCGCCTTTGCCATCGCTGCGGGAATGCGCCTTGTCACATTGGACAAGGATTTTCAGAGCTTCACTTCCAGCGGACTCGACCTCCTGCTACTTGGCTGAACAAGAAATGGCGTGTGAATGTCCGAGAAATTTTGACCGCATTGCATCTCAAGGCTGCCCCCTGAGCATGGCCAGCACTTTGCCGTGATCCAAGGTCGCCGCTTGCGCTTGGATCTGCGGTAGCAACTTCTGGTGCAGCGGCTCCGCCTCGTGGCGCAGGTTTTGGAATGTCGCCTTCACATCGATCCCTGACCAGCTCCGTCCGTTGGCATAGTAGCGTTGCGCGAGTTGTCCGATCGCCCACGTGCTCGCGAAGGAAAACGCCGAGCTGGTGATCTGATCGATTCCTTTTTTCGCGAAGCCGCCCGCCGTTTTTCCGAGGAACTGCTTGCCCAGCTTGCCCGCGAAGCCGCCGATCATTTTCCGCGCGAAACCTTCCACGACCTGCGAGGTCGCGCCGAT
>JAYTOE010000255.1:0-3418 GCA_043747935.1 Akkermansiaceae bacterium | reverse complement strand
CCACCATCCCGCCGACGAGGAAATCGTCCGCCTCTTCGCCCTCTTCCACGATTCCTGCCGCCACGACGAATACGCCGACCCCGGCCACGGCCCGCGCGGCGCCCAGCTCGCCATCGACTTCCGCCAAGCCGGCCACTTCCATCTCGACGACCCGCGCATGGAACTCCTCGTCACCGCCTGCCGCATCCACAACGGCGGAAACCCTCAGGAGGAACCCACTCTCGCCGTCTGCCTCGATGCCGACCGGCTTGATCTTGGCCGCGTGGGGATCACCCCGGATCCGCTGCGGCTTTCTACTTCCACGGCGAAATCCATCGCCAGCGGACTCCCCATTTCCTCCCTATCCCACCAGCTCGGCGGAAAGTCGTAGCTGCAATCACCTATTTCACTTGTTGCATTTATTCCAGATGGTGCGATCCTTCTTACGACATGAGCACAACCTTGGAACCATCCCGCCTCAGTGCCAGCGAGCAGGGAGCGTTACGCTGCCTATCGACTGCGCTGCATCATCCCAAACAGCCGAACCAAGCCACGATCACCGTCGACGACCAGAGGATTCCCATGCCCTCGGTCGCCCTTGGATTGGTTGCCGAGCTGATGGAACATCTCGCCGCTGGCCGCTCCGTCACGGTTCTCAGCAACGAGGAGGAAATCTCTCCCCGCGAGGCCGCGCAGTTGTTGGGCGTTTCGCGTCCTTTCGCCTCCCGCCTCTTTGATGAAGGGAAAATTCCCAGTCGCCGCGTGGGCACGCACCGCCGCGCCTTTGTCGCCGACGTGCTCATCTACCGGGATCGCGAGCACGCCGCGCGGCTCGCCGCGCTCGACGAACTCACCACCGAAAGCCAGCGGCTGAACCTCGGATACTGAAGCCGAATGCGTCCGCCTGCCCGCCACGGCGGAGGAATATCTCGAAACTCTCACATCCAAGACCACACCCTCTCCCATCCCGCTCTCCGTATTCATCCGCTAACCAACATCCCACGTGCCATCCGAATCCCAACACCTCGAATACAAGCGCGAACTCATCGATACGCTCGAGCGTGAGGTCGTGGGATTTCTCAATAGCCGCGAAGGCGGCCGTATCCTGATTGGAGTCGATGATGCGGGATCAATCGTCGGCTTGGCCGATCCGGATGGGGATCAGCTCAAGATCAAGGATCGGCTGAAGCAGAACATTCAGCCCTCCTGCCTCGGACTCTTCGATGTATTGGTGGAAGAAAACGAAGGCCGCACATGGATCAAACTCCTCGTCGCCAGCGGCTCTGAAAAACCCTACTATCTCCGCAAGCAGGGCATGAGTCCCCGGGGCTGCTTCCTCCGCATCGGCAGCGCGACGGAACCCATGCCCGAGCGCCAAATCGAAACCCTTTTCGCCAAGCGCACGCGCAACTCCATCAGCCGCATCGTCTCCCCTCGTCAGGATCTCAAATTCTCCCAACTCAAGATCTACTACGAGGCGACGGGGCGCGAACCGAATGCTCAGTTCCTCAAAAACCTGGAACTCTACACGGAGGACGACCGCTACAATTACGCAGCCTACCTGCTTGCCGACATCAACAACACCTCCATCAAAGTCGCCAAATACGCTGGCAAAGATCGTGTGGACCTCATCGAAAACGAGGAATACGGAAATTGCTGTCTGGTCAAAGCCACCAAGCAGGTGCTCGACAAGCTCGATCTCGAAAACCGAACCTTCACCCGCATCACCTCAAAAGAGCGCCAAGAAACCCGCCTGCTCGATCCCGTAGCCCTGCGTGAGGCCGTGATCAATGCCATCATCCACAACGACTACAGCTACGAGGGAGTCCCCAAGTTTTAGCTCTTTGCTGATCGCTTGGAAATCACCGCCACCGGCAGCATTCCTCAGGGCCTCAGCGAAGCCGAGTTTTTCGAAGGCTACTCCATCCCCCGCAACAAGGAACTCATGCGCATCTTCCGCGACCTCGATATGGTGGAATACCTCGGCTCCGGCATGCCCCGCATCCTCCGGACCTACCCCAAGGAATGCTTCCGCCTCAGCGAGAACTTCACCCGCATGGTCTTTCCTTTCACCGAGTCGGAGATCACCCCGCAAGTCACCGGGGAAGTCACCGGGGAAGTCACCGAGGAAGTCACCGAGGAAGTCGGGCGTATGTTGCAAGTGATCAAAGGTGACATGAGCCGTGTGCAAATCATGACTGCTCTTGATCTCAGGCATGAAGAGCACTTCCGCCTTGCCTACCTCATCCCAGCTCTCGAAGCCGGTCTCATCGAACGCACCATCCCAGAAAAACCCAACAGCCGACTCCAAAAATACCGCCTCACCGCCAAAGGCCAATCACTCATCAACCACTGATCACCGATCACCAAGCCCAAGGGGAGCTGCTGGATGGAATTCTTCTCCCAAAGCAAAGCACTATGACACAACGGCATCTCGCCCCCTTCACAAAGCCGCAAAGTTCTGATAGGGATGCGTTTCTTCCCGGACGAAGCCTATGAAAGAACCATCCATCGACTTCCGCCAAGCCGGCCATTTCCACCTCGACGACCCGCGCATGGAACTCCTCGTCACCGCCTGCCGCATCCACAACGGCGGCATGCCCCAATCCGACTCCACCCTCGCCGTCTGCCTCGATGCTGACCGGCTGGATCTTGGCCGGGTCGGGATCACCCCGGATCCCTTGCTGCTTTCGACTACCACCGCCCAGGAGATGGCCAGACAATGGTAAACGGCGCTGCAAGCCTGAGTTTCCGCCCCGCATGGACGGATGCCCTTGCCATACTTGGGATTCATCGCCAGCGTATTTCCGTAGTCAGATAAAGTTAGATTATTAAGTGCTGCCCCATGCTATACGACAACTCAACCCGTGAAAATAGCGTCGCCACCTGGATCCTGGAGCAGACCAAAACCGGCAGGCTCGACGTCACCAGCGGCTACTTCACGGTCGGCATCCTCTCCTTTATCAGCCGCCAACTGAATCAGAAGATCGAGAACTTCCGCTTCGTCCTCGGCGACATCGTTGCCAACGATCAGGACAAGGAAAACCCCATCAATCTTCTCACCGAAACCATCACGGTCGATGCAGCTCTCCAGCTCAACCGGCTCGCCAGAGAAGCGGTCGAGTTTCTCCGGCAGGACAAGGTCAAAGTCCGCACCGTCGAACCGAACTTCTGCCACGCCAAGACGATCCTCTTCCGCACATTGCGGCAGCCGGACAGCTACTTCGTCACGGGTAGCTCCAATCTCACCGAAGCAGGCCTCGGCCTCCAGCACACGTCGAACATCGAACTGAACGTCGCCGGCCAAGGCTCCGCCGCAGATTACCTCGAAATCTGCCGTTGGTTCGATCAACTCTGGGAACGCGACCAAACCCAGGATTTCAAAACGGTGGATGGCAAAAAAATCCCCTTCAAAACTTATCTCATCCAGCAGATCGAG
>JAYTOE010000254.1:0-11795 GCA_043747935.1 Akkermansiaceae bacterium | reverse complement strand
ACTCACAGCGTCCGTTTGCCGGTGGAAATGTGGTGGAGGAGTTTCTCGTTGAACTCGTCGGCCATGTTGTAGCCGAGGCGGCGGAGCTGTTGGTCGAGTGCGGCGATGGCGACCATGCGCGCGGTGTCGCGGCCGGGGCCGACCGGGATCTCGACATGCGCCACATCCTGGCCGAGAAGTTCGTAGGTTTTTGATTCGAGGCCGATCCGATCCACCTCGTTGAGGTCGGTGGCGGGCTTGAGGGTGACGACGAGATCGAGGCGCTTGTCCGGGCGGATCGAGGCGAGGCCGTAGAGGTTTGCGACGTTGATGATGCCGATGCCGCGGATCTCCATGTAGCCGCGCGAGAGGTCGGGCGCAGTGGCGATCAGCTCACCGCCGACGTGTTTCACGCGCACCATGTCATCCGCCACCAGCGAGCCGCCGCGCTCCAGCAAACCGATCGCAGTTTCCGATTTTCCCGAGCCACTCTTGCCGACGATGAGCACGCCGATGCCGCGCATATCGACCATGCAGCCGTGGATCGTCACCGTCGGCGCGAACTCGTTCTCGAGGCTGATCGTGGCGGCGTTGAGAAATTTCATCGTGATCTGCGAAGTGCCGAAAACGGGGATGGAGTATTCCTTGGCGACGGCCATTAGCTCCGGACCCACGGCGGCGCCCCGCGAGACGATGATGCAGGGGATGTCCCGCTCGCACATACGGCGGAAGCGGTCGATGCGCATCTGCTCGGGGAGTTTCCTGAGGTAGGCCATCTCGAGGTTGCCGAGCACCTGCACGCGCTTTTTGGCGAAATAGGAGAAGAAGCCGGCGAGCGCGAGGCCGGGGCGGTTCACGGCGGGCTCGCTGATCAGGCGGTCGAATCCGACCCTTTCGCCAAGCAGGCTGAGCTTCAGCGGCTCCGCGTAGGATTCGAAAAATTTCTCCACCGTGATCGATGCAACCGCCTTGACTCGTTGTGCCATGGCAATATCGCTATCAAACGCGGCGGGAAACGGCACGCGAAATCGCCGTGGGTGGTGGGATGGATCGCAGGTTGATTTATCGGGGCGCGTGGATATCCTGCGGGCGTTTATGCGACTTCCGGAAAATGCGATGACCCGATTCAAGAGCCACATGCCCGGGGCATTTTCGCGTTCGGGATTTTGGCGGGTTCTCGGAAAGCTCGCGAGGCGCGGCGGGCGAAAGCTGATCCTATTGGCGATGACTTTGTTCCACTGCCTCAGCGATTCCGAAACCCCTGCCTGGGCGAAAAGTGTCATCATCGGCGCGCTCGGATACCTAATTTTCCCCTTGGACTTCATCCCCGATGCCATCCTCGGTGCGGGTTTCACGGACGACTGGAGCGTGATCCTCGGTGCGGTCGCGACCGTGGCGACGCATATCAAGGACGAGCACAAGGCCAAGGCATCCGCTGCTGCGGATCGCTTCCTTGGCGGTGGTGAAGATGCCGCTGCCGACCCAAGCGCCGGACAGCAAATTTGAATAAACCCCCGCCCATTTCCGTATCAGAACGCAACCGAGCACTCCTGCCATGAATCTCAAGCATTTATACTTATCCGTCCTGTTTGCCATGACGACGCAACTGAGCGCGGGTGTTTCCGTGGACGAGGAAAAGCTGGGCGAAAGCCTCGGCGGCTGGAAAGCGCGGGCGGGCAAGGTCGCCGAGTATCCGCTCTCCGGCGCGAATTACCGCACTTACCGGCCGGAAATCACACCCACCCCCGATGGCGGGCTTTTCATCTCCATCCGCATCGACCATGTCCGCGGCTGGCTCTCCTCCGATGACCACGCGATGCTGGAGATCACGGTGGACAAAAAGGGGAGGGTGCTTTCCGCTCAATCGAGCATCGCGATTCAGGGACGCTCAGTGACCAGCGATGTGATACGCGGCGGCACGGAGGCGGGACAAAAACTTGCGGGCACGGATCGTGCCGTGCAGATCGGGACGGATCTGATCGCCGATGTATCGGAGAAAATGCTTCGCGAGAAAATCGTCGAGGCCGGGCGGGTGTCATTCCCCTCGGCGCTGCGCCACAACTACAACCTGCTCTATCAGGCGATCAAAACCGCAGAAGAGCCGCAGCCTGCCACTGTCGGGGAACCCGTGAAAGAGAACGAGGAGAAACCCGCAGCACCGAAGGCGGAAGCGCTGGAGATCAAGCCCTACGGCACCGCTGGGAAGCCGGAGCTTCCCGTGCAAGACGCGGAGTGAGCCTCATCCGCGCGGGTGAAACTTCCGGTGCGTGTCCTTCAGCCCCTTGGAGCTGACGTGGGTGTAGATCTGGGTCGTGGCGATGTCGGCATGGCCTAGTAGTTCCTGGATCACGCGCAGATCCGCGCCGCCTTCCAGCAGGTGCGTGGCGAAAGAATGCCGCAGCATGTGAGGATGGACGGAAACCGGAACGCCAGCCATTTCCGCGCGGCGTTTCACAATCTGCCGCACGCGCTCCGGCGTCAGCGGCACGCCCCGCACCCCGATGAAGATGTGCGACGAGGTTTTCCTGCTCACGAGCTTCGGCCGTTCGTTCGCGAGGTAATCGGCGATCGCCTCGAGCGCTTTCGTGCCTACTCGGACGAGTCGCGTCTTTTTCCCTTTTCCGATCACCCGCAGAAAACCCTCATCGGAATCCATCCATTCCAGCCGCGCGGCGCAAAGCTCGGCGAGCCTGAGCCCCGCGGAGTAGAATAGTTCGATGATCGCTTTATCGCGCCGCCCCAGCTTTTCGTCGGTGAGAATGCTGCCTAAAAGCGCCTGCATGTGGCGGGCGCTGAGGGTGTCGGGCAGCTTTTTCTCCTCTTTCGAGGTCGCCAGCGGTTCGGCGGGATCCATTGCTGCTTGTCCTGTCGCGGCGAGCCAGCGGTAAAAAATCCTCAGGTGCACCGTAGCGAGCCGGATCGATGAGGCGCAAAGCCCTTCTTCTTTCCGGGTGGAAAGGAAGGCGGCCAGTTCCTCGGTTCCCGTCTCTGCGGGTGCGATCCCGCGTTCCGCCAGCCAGCCGTTCAAGCTCACCAACGTTTGTGAAACCGAGAGCTGGTAGGCGTCCGAGAGCCCTCGCTCGGTCGCGAGGTGCCTCAGAAAGGCTTCGATCCTACGCTCCAAACTTCCTCCTGTTCCCTTGATAGTTCATTGATTTTACGGCTTTCCAGATTGTTTTTTAAAATTTACGACCGATAAGTCCGAAAAATGTTCAAAAAAAGATTGCCAAGCGGCCTAAATTTTCTAAGATGCCTGACAGATAAGAAAAACAGATATTTAATCTTTCTTGACTAAATCCCGATTTTCCTTAGAAACGCAACGAATTCCGAAAACAAATTCGAATCCATGAACGCACTGACACCATCCATTCAGCTCGGCTCCGGCCTTGCGATTGGCTATACGTCGCCGCTGGCCAAGTTCGAACAACCCGTTGAGCTTCGCGGCGGCACCCATTTCCTGCTCGCCAGGAACGGGCGCGGCAAATCCACCCTGCTGCGCACCATCGCCGGTAGTCTCCGGAAACTTTCCGGCGATTTCTCCACCGAAGGCTACATGCAGTATCTGCCTGAGGACATGCGTTTCGATCCGGAGCTTACGCCGAAGTCGATTTTCAAGGCGCTGCTGCACAAGTCGAAGCATGAAGCGGCTTTCGAATTGGCCGACCGGATCGAACTCGATGTGAACAAGATGTATGGGCGGCTGTCCACCGGCAACCGCCGCAAGACCGCGCTGATCATGGCCGAGAACTCGGTGGCTGCGGATCGCGGCAACATTCTCTTGTTGGATGAGCCCTTCAGCGGACTGGACGCCTTCGCCCGCGAGACTTTCGAGGAAATGTGGAGAAAGACCGCGGACAACGTGCTGCGCCTTGTTTCCTGCCATCCGGACTACGACTCGATGCACATGCCCAGCGTGCTGCTCATCGAAGGAAATAAAATCAGCCACCACTCCGAGGACGGCCAGAAGTGGTCATCGCTCAAGGCGCTCCTCAACTGAACCTTTTTAAATTTCCAAAGCCATGCGACTCTTTAAACTGACCTTTGCAACCATCTTTCGCAGGAAAGCATGGGCGATCTGTCTCTTTGCGGTTCTCGTGCTCCCGTTCGCTCTACCGATGATATCGAGCGTTACGGAAAAACCGGTTCTGATGCAGCCTGCACGTATCCAGGCGGCGTGGGGCACCCTTTTCGTCTGCACCATGGTGTGGGGCTTCTACGCCGCCGCCAGCCTTGGCGAATCGAACACGAAATCGGGCACCGGCGAATACTTCCGCACCACGGGGCTTTCCGCGACGCGGCAGCTTTTCGAAATCTGGCTGGCGTTGTTCGCCTACATTGTGCCGCTTGCGCTGATCGCGACGGGCATTTGCCTCTTCGCCGCCATGCCGGGCGATCCGAACGAGAAGTCGATGTGGTGGACTCTGAACTTCCAGTATCTCGCGCTGTTCCTGCTCGTCTTCGCGCCGCTGCTCGCCCTCGCCACCGCACTGGCCTCGCGCTTCGGTGGCATCACGGGCTTCGGCGTCACCCTCTTCATCAGCATCTACGGGCTTTACGGAGTCTCCTACCTGGACAATATGCTGAAGCTGGAAGCGAATCCCATGCTGCAAGCGCTGTGGCTCTATTCGCCGCAATACCGCTTCGCCGACCTGACGCAGCGCCTCTACTTCAAGACAGGCGCACTCTCCGGCGAGGTGTTCACCCAGATGCTGTTCTACTTCACCGCCATCCTCGCCGTGAACACCGGTATTTCCCGCCTTTGCTTCCGCCCGAGTGCGAATGCCTGAAATAAATTCAATTTCTCTCACACAGTCATGAAATCGATCCCCAACATCCTCTCCATCGCCCTCATCGGGTGCGGTGTGGCCGGATTTGTGGTCAGTTCCAAGCCGCTTCTTGCGAGCAAGGAAGCGGATGCACCGCTCAACGTGCTGGGCATCAACCACAGCCCTTACGGCGAGGTTTTTGCAATGGCCATGCAAAGCTCCATCGACACCCACTTCCACGCCACCGAGGAGCCGGGCCATGTCTGCGATCATGGCTGTGATCATGAAAAATCCGATAAAATGGAGGTGACATCCAACCCCGGGGTGAACGACCGCCTGCTAGGTTTGATCGAGGGAATGGAGCAGGGGCTCACTGAGCGCACCAATCCGCGCGGCGCCAGCGATGCGCATAAGTTTTATCTCCGCCGGGAAATCGAGGACAAGCTGCGCTTCGCCTACAACCTCGATCCGAGCCATTACGGAAACTACAATGCCTACCACTTCTTCCTGACCGAGCCGCAGCTCGGCACCCGTCCTGAGCTGACCCCGCTCGCCGCACAGCTCGCCGACCAGACGATCGCCTACTGCCTCAGCCAGCGCAACGATCCGCGCCAGGCGCTCACCGCAGCCGCCGCAGCAGGCAATGTGATCGAGCTGATGCTCAACGACCGCCACGTGAACCCGGAAAAACCGCGTTTCACCACGGAGCAGATGAAAAGCGTCCTCCAGGTGATGGATCAAGCCATCGGGCTCTACGCACACCTCGCGAACGAATGGGTCGACAAGGGGCTCTGGGCGAACCTTTCCGAAGCCCGCCTCGCCGAGACGCAGGAGCGCTTCGATTTCGTCCTGAAAATCCGCGACACCCATGAGCAGGCGATCCGCCGCCTTGAGGGATTGCACGACGACGGCAGCACCGTCAACCAAACCACCACGAATTTCGACTGAGACCATGCAGACACTCGCACCACCACCCTTGCCACCTAGCAACGCGCCGGCCGCCGCCGGTCCGCGTTTCGCGCCGGGCATGTCGGGTCGCGAGCTGCTGGGGATCATCTTCCGGGTTTGCCGGGAATTGAGGGTTTCCGATATCCAGATGCGCTCGGGACGTCCTGTTTACATCCATACCAACAAGGGTATGGAGACGATCGATTTCCTCGGCATCCTGACCGCCGGGAACATGGACGAGATCCTCAAGGAACTCATCCGCAACCGGGAATCAGCCTCCCATGGCTTCGGCGCCGGCAGCGGGGTGCAACAAGGCGTCGACGAGAAGATCCGCCTCGCGATCGAGGAGTTCGCCGGGAAAATGGTCTCCGATTTCTCCTGCGACGGCATCCCGATGGGTGACAACGGCGAGAAGTCCGGACGACTCCGCATTCAGGCGCATCTTTCCTCTTCTGGCCTGGGCGTGACCTGCCGTATCCTCAACGATTTCATTCCCGCCCTCGCCACCCTGGGCATCGATCCGGACACCGAGAACACCCTGCGCCACGGCGTCCTCAAGCGCGCAGGCCTCTGCCTCGTGACAGGCCCCACGGGTTCGGGAAAATCGACCACACTCGCCTCGCTGATCGACTGGCTGCGCCAGAACCATCCGAAGCACATCGTCACCGTCGAGGATCCGATCGAGTATCAATATCCGGACGACATGGACGATCCGGTCTATCCCGGCCACCGCATCCCTGCTCCGTCCATCGTCACCCAGCAGGAAGTCGGGCGCGACGTGCTCAACTACAAGCAGGGACTCAAGGATGTCCTGCGGAAAGCGCCCCATGTGATCCTCCTCGGGGAGATCCGGGATCGGGAGGCGATGGAAACCTGCATGGAGGCCGCGCAGACCGGCCACCTTGTCCTTTCCACCCTTCACACCACCGGCGCGGTGAAAACCATCGGTCGTATTCTCGAACTCTATCCCCGCGAGAGCCACGCCTCCGTCCTTTCCCGCCTTTCCGAAATCCTCATTTTCATCCACTCGCAGGGTCTTCTCAACGGCCTCCAGCGCCGGGTGCTGACCTATGAGTTCCTCCAGAACAACGACGACTCCGTATCCTCCGCGATCGCCAACTACGACGGCGGCGCCCGCTCGCTCGAGGATGTGATCCGCCGCGCCGGCAACATCCAGTGGGATGCGAACTTGGAGCGCCTCTGCCGCAACGGCCTCATCTCCCAGGAAACCTTCCAATCCGCGAAACTCAACCACTCCGACGACGACACCTTCTGACCCCTTTTCCAAAAAAAACAGATTTCCGGTAGCCACCGCCCTTGGTGGTTCCCAGAAAAACAAAAAACAAAACAAAACAAAACACACCATGAAACTGACACACACCAACAACGTGAAAGCAACCAAGTCCGGCATGACGCTCCTCGAGCTCACCGTCGTCATCCTTGTCTTGCTTTCCCTCATCTCGATCCTCTTCATCGGCGCACGCGCTTGGAAGAAGGGATCGGACCGTGCCGCCTCGATCCTTACGATCCGCAACGTCCAGCAGGCCGTGCGCTCGTTCTCCAACATGAACGGCCACAACCCGGGTGACACCGTCGCAACCCTCCAGACCGACCTGTTCGGTGCCGGCAAGTTCATCGAGAACGACCCGACCGCTGGTAGCCACCCTGCCGGTACCGCCGTCTCCTACGTCATCGGCGCCGCGACCACCATCCCGGTTGTCGGCACGCTGTACATGACCGCCGACGATGCGGAGTATGCACCGACCGCCGGCTCCACCGACGACTGGTGATATCCTCAGCGGTCTATTTAAAGATCGTATGATTTGACACAGCCATCCGTCCCTCAGGGGGCGGATGGCAACCCTCTTCCCACACTGGATGCCCCCGAATCCGCCATGAAAGTCTCACTTCCACACCCCACTTGGCCACCCTCGAACATCCGGCGAACCTCAACGCCTTCCAACAGTTCAGACAAGCATGCGCTCTCCTGAGGGAGACCAGCAGGGCGACCTTGCCCGCATGGTATCAAGAAGGTCTGGAGCTTGATTATCAGCTCCACATCCGTAGCGACGGCACGACCGTCCAGACTTTTTTCCACAACCGCCCCAAGAACGAATGGAGCGCCGGCCCGCCGCTCACCGAGGTGGTGATGGCCGATCCCGAGCAGACCGCCGCCTACGCCACACAGCTCATCAAGGATGTCCGTGCGCTCAAGGGCGATTCGGTCGGGGTGATCCTCCACATCGCCGACGAGTTCGCGACGGCGGAACTCAAACCCGAACTCAACAATCCGGCGGCGCTTCCCGACCTCAGGGAAACATCGATCCATAACTCCGGCGAGATCCTCGACGATTCCTCGGTGCCCCCGGATCAGGCCGCATGGCGCGTGATCCCGTATCCTGCGGATGGCAGCGATGTGATCGCCACGACGGCAACCGTATCACGCCGCATGGCGGCTTTCCTGCAAGCGATGCGGGATGTGGGCGAGCGCCTCAATTTTCCTCTCATCACCCATGCGCTGAGCGCCCCGCTGGTGGTGATCATGGGCTTGCCCGCCGCGATCAAGCCTGCCGAGGGGAAATGCTTCGTGACCATCCTCCAATACCCATGGTTCACGACACTGGCGTTCTTCAACCAACATTCGGAAATCCGCCTTTTACGGACTTTGCAGCACAGGGGTCTGCGGCGCCCGCCGAATTTCCGCCAGGCGCTGTCCACGACGAACGCCTCTCTCGAATTTCTCGATCCGGATCTCTTCATCATCCCGCTCGGGGGCGATGTGGACTCGCAGGTCGCGGAAGACCTCCAGATTCGTTTTCCCGAATCCAGGGTGGAAACGATCAGTTTCCCGGCTATCACCAATCTGCCTGCCTGGATCCCCGAGCCCGCTCTCTCCATTGAGGTGGTTCCGGAAGGCAAGATCCATCCGAGCCAGACCTTCGGGCCGATGCGGACGGAGAAATGGTTTCTTCAGGATTTCCTGCCTGCGGACAAAGAGGCCGGAGAGGTGTATCCCACCCGCAACGAGATGCGCTTGCTTAGCGCCCTGAGGCTCGCCCGTCTGGGAATTGCGGCGCTGGCTGTGCTCGGCATCGCATGGCTGGCTTTCGGGGTATTTTCCGTCATTCGCCGTCCCGAATGGGCGTTCAACGAAGGCGAATCGAAGGCTGTCCAGCAGCGGCTAGTCAACCTCACTCAAGAGCAGCAGCGGTTCGAGCATTGGAACAATCTCCTCGAAGATCGCTCCAAGGCATGGGTCTCGATGGAGGCGCTCACTCGGCTTTTTCCCGCGAAATCGGGTATGCTTGTGTCGACCTACAGCCACACCACACGCCCGGATACCGCCCCCGGCCAGGCCAAGGTCGGCTTCATCAAGGAATGGACCATCACGGGTATGGCAAGGGATGAGGCGCTCAATTATCTCAATACCCTAAACACACGCGAAGGCATCTCCGCCCGTTTTTCCGAAATCGCCAAAGCGACGGGCAACACCGCCTACGACCCCGCCCCAAACACAAGGACGATCGTTGTGAATGTGAAGACTCAGGAGAACGGCAAATTCAAGCAGATGCCGCTGGAGGAGATCGTCGATTCCGACGAATCGACTTACCCGTTCACATTCAACCTTACCATCACCCAACGCTTTGAATCGGCGGATCAGCTGTCCATTTCCGCCGCCAAGGCTCCCTGAAAAGCTCCCATGTATAAACAGTCCATCATCGTATTCGGAATCGTGATTCCCTTGTTCATAGCCACAGTGGTGATCGGGGTTTGCGCGTACGTTCGTGGCAAGATTACCGGCTCGTTTGACAACAAGGTTCAGTACTATTCCGGATACGAGAAGAGCCGGATGGGTTCCCTTACGATCGAGGCGCAGTTGTCCCGCCAGAGGGCGGATTTCGACAGGTGGAACCAGCTTACAAAGCAGGAAACCTTCTCCCTAGTCACCACGAACCTCCGTGCGATCGGGGAGGATCTACCCGCCAAGGAATTCCAACAGACGGCCTTCGAGCGCCTCGGCCAGTCCGGCGGCTTCGGAAGCGTATCCGCGCAGAAGTCCTCCGGTCTGAAGTTCAATTTCCGCGGAACCTACCGCACCGTTCAGAAGGCTTTCCTGGAGCTCGAGACACGCATGCCGAACCTCCAGCTCCAGGAACTCAAGATCGAACCGAACCTGACCCCGGAATCCTCGCTTCTCAATTTCCAAGTCACTTACACCGCATGGGAGAACTGACCGCCCATCACCATCGATATGAAGCCGAAGACAAATAGAAGCATGATCCAAGCCGCAGCAATGAGGGCTTGCGTGATCGTGTTTTGCCTTTTCTGGGTGATGATGACCGATACTTCCCTTGGTCAAAGTGCCGAAGCGCTGGCTCCCTCGCCGAAGGCTGCCGGGACTGCCGAGAAAAAGAAAACCCCTGCTCCGGAACCCGTCGATAACAAGTCGTCCCGGTTCGCCGGGAATGACATCAGCAGCTACACGCTGTCGCGCTCCGCTGTTTTTTCGATGACCCACCGCGAGACGGATCCCTTCGGCCTCAACCAGGATCCGAACGTGAAGCCCCCCGAGAAAAAGGATCCCGGTCTGCCTGTGCAAAAGCGATTGGCTGCCCTGCCTCCCACCCCACTCAGCGAGATCGTCGGGCTGATCCGAGTCACCACCATCATGCCGGGGGAGAAAAAGTTCCTTGTCGGTGTCCGCACTTTCTCGGAGGGCGATGATTTTTTCCTCCAGTTCCAAGGCAAGCGGATGCGCATGAAAATCACCCAGGTTTCCGCGAAAAAGATCATCTTCGCGAACCTCGAGAACGGCGATACAGCAACCCTTGAGACCGGAATGCTGCCGCCGGGAATGATCGCGGGCAAGGGGACGATGCGACCTGCCGGTATGGTTTCACCTGTTGATGATCTTCCTCTCGATCTCGGTTCTCCCAGTGCCGAAGTTCCCATTGAATGACGATATTCCAAAACACACACACCCATGAAAACACATCTGAAATATTTACCGGCGCTTGCGTTCCTGCTGCTGGGCGTGGCGATCTCGCCCGCACAGGAAGAACTCCTGGGGGCTCTTAACGACGCCGCTGACGGCGGAGCGGGAACCATTGCGGATGTTCCCAGTTCCCCCGGGTCGGAGGACTTGCCTGTCACTCCAGAATCGGGCGGCAGCCAGGAAGTTCCTGAGATAGGGACGCCGGAACTGCCTGCGTTTGGTGACGAAACCCAACCGATCGCCGCTGACGGTGCTCCCGGAGCAGCGCCCTTCGCCCCGCTGGAGGAGCAGAAAAAGGAGATGGAGGAGACATCGGAGGGATACATCATCAAGGACGCGGGTCTGAACGACATCTTCCAGTTCCTCGCGAAGTCGGCGGGCAAGCAGTATTTCCACAACCTCAAGATCAACGGCCCTGACTACACGGTCACAGGTCACCTCGACGATGGTAATCCGCTCAACCAGATGGAGGAACTGGCTTTCATGTACGGGCTATCCCTTCACACCAAAGGGAACACGATCTATGCCCTCACCCAGGCGCAGCTCAGCCAGTTGCCCAGCGCGGAGTTCCATTACCAGCTCCAATACCTCCGCCCGACCGATATCGAGCAGATCAAGGAACTCATCAAGCCCATGCTCTCGCCCGGCACGGGCATCGTGAACTTCGAGCCGAAGACCAACACGATCATCATCATTGACACGGCCACCCGCATCGAGTCAGCCCAAAAGCTCCTTCATGGCATCGACAAAGCGAAAGGCCAGATCGTGGTGGAAACGAAGATACTCCGGGTGAATTCCGATAACGGCATACGCAGCGGGGTGGATTGGACGAATTCCCTTGGCAACGGCGTAAGCCTTACGGTGGCGCGTGATCTCAACTCGGTTTTCGGCCTGCCGAACGCATCGACAACCACGAACCTCGTTCTCAGCCCGCTGACCGTTTCCGGCGTTCTGCGCGCCCTTAACAGCGGAAACCTCGCGAACCAAGTCTCTAACCCGACCTTGATCACGGAGGATAACGAGCAGGCAACGATCTCGATCATCGACCGTATCCCCATTATTACATCCACCACCACTCCCTCCGCAACGGGACAGCCGACAGTCAG
>JAYTOE010000253.1:0-23902 GCA_043747935.1 Akkermansiaceae bacterium | reverse complement strand
TAGGTAAATACCTTGTCCATGCCTGATTTTCCGAAAATCAGGTTGACCATTTCAGCGCATCCCATCTGAATCTAAAAAAACAACCTATGAAAACCTCATTTCACTCAACCTCGCCGAAAGGCTTCACACTCATCGAATTGTTGGTCGTGATCGCCATCATCGCCGTCCTCGCCTCTGCGGGCTTTGCCATAGGCCCGGCCATGATGAACAGGGCTAAGAAATTAAGCGGCCAGGCGACTGCCGTTTCCATTGCGAATTCGATTGAGCAGTTCTACACCGAGTATTCCGCGTTGCCCGACACCGGCAGCAACAGCTCTGACGCAGAATTCAAGACCGATTCAGCGGCGTTGCTCGACATACTCGCGGGTGGCTCTGAAGCTAAGTCACTTGAACAAAATCCCCGGAAAATTCGCTTTCTCAGCGTCAAGGAGGCCAAGAACAAAATGGATGGTGCGGTTTATACCTCAGATAAGATCAGCGCGATTTATGATCCTTGGGGACAACCATTTTTCATCGTGCTCGACTATGGTTACAACGAGCAACTAACTGTCTCACCGCAGGGTAGCACCGCAGTCACCCTCAACGGACGCAGGGTTGCCGTTTACAGTCTTGGCGTGAAACCACCGGCCACTGCCAACGCCAAGACCTTGGTCAAGACCTGGTGATTCAGCGGTTTTCCTGAAAATCAGGTTTACTTAAGCACTTTTTTGGGATAGATGTGTCCTCATGAAAGTGCTTTTGCTTCTCACGGTCGTATTTTCCTTGGTTTCTTGCAATACCACCATTGGTGTCTGGCGTGATACCAAGGCCGTCGTCAAATGGACGGCGGACAAGGTTTCGGGAACTGGCGATGGCGGCGGAGACGAATACGATACGGAATACGGAGCCCCCGTGTATTGAGTTCAGATCTCGATCTCGCCTTCGAACACGAAATCCGCCGGGCCAGTGAGGGTGACCTTTGCGAAGGTCTTCTCGCCGGTCTTTTCAAAACCGATGGAGAGCGTGTCTCCTCCCTCCACGTCCACCTTGATCGGAGATTCTGCGCCAGTGAGGAGATGATGGATCAGGGCGGAGGCGACCATGCCGGTGCCACAAGCGAGGGTTTCGTCCTCGACGCCGCGCTCGTAGGTGCGGATCGAGATGTGGCCGGGGGAGAGGACTTTCGCGAAGTTCGCGTTCGTGCCTGCCGGGGCGAAATGCGGATGGTTGCGGATGGCATGGCCGTGGTTGAAAACATCGACCGTTTCCAGATCCTCGACGAAGCTGACTGCGTGCGGGACGCCGGTGTTCACGAAATGCAGATCGTCCGCGAAGCCTTCGATTTTCGCCGGGCAATTCAACTCGAGATCCTTCGGATCGGACATGGCGATGCGGACATCGTCGCCGATGATTTCCGCTGTCAACGTTCCGGCGATCGTCTCGAAGCTGACCCTGTCGGGTAACTGATCTTCTCCGGATAGGTGGGCGGTGAAGAAGCCGAAGCAACGAGCACCGTTGCCGCACATCTCCGCCTCGCCACCGTCGGCGTTGTAGTAGCGGAATTTGTAATCCGCCCCTTTCTCGGCCGGTTCAACGGCGAGCAACCCGTCCGCTCCGATGCCGCGGTGGCGGTCGCAGAGGGCGGCGATGGTGTCCTCGTCGAGGGAGATGGAGAGATCGCGGTTATCGATGACGATGAAGTCATTTCCCGCGCCGTTCATTTTGTAGAAGTGGAGGAGCATGTGGTTCGAAACTTTAAATTTTAAATTCTAAACCTAAGGAAGAATTTTTGTTCGGGGCGAACATTGCAGTGGGGGCGGGTGATGGCAAGGCGGCTATTCGGTGTCCTTGGGGGTGAGTTCTGGGTGCTTTTCGAGGGTCGCATCGAGAGTGGCGAGCATGGAATCGATGTAGATGCGGTTGATCGTGAGCGCTTCGATGTTAGCGAGTATGGAGGACTGCGGCTCGGCGGCGATGAGCATTTGGTAGTGGGCGATGGCTTCTGCGGTGTTGCCTGTACGGTGGTAGGCGGTGATCAGGTAGACGAGGCTGTCGAGTGAGTATTTGGAATCAGTCGCACGACTTTTTTGATCTTCGGCGGCTGTCTTGAACAGGGGCAGCGCCTCGTCCGATCTACCGAGGATAATAAGGCTTAGGGCGCGGTCATCGGCATCCAGCTTCGTGCTGCCGACTATGCTTTCAAGGAGCGGCAAGGACTCCTTGTCTTCGCCCAGGGTATGGAGACTGAGACCAAGCCGGAGCCGGTATACAGGCTTGTCCGGGAAGAGATCCGTGAGTTTGCGGAAGAGGAGGATGGAATCGCGGAGCTTTTTCTGATCCTGATAGATGATAGCGAGGAGGTGCATGGAGTCCTCGTGGGCGGCATCGAGCGCCATGGCCTTGCGGCAGTATTCGACGGCGCGGGCAATGTTTCCTGCCTGGCGTGCCTGCTGGGCGAGGTGGTAACAGACGGCGGGATCCGTTCGAGCGTTGCGTTCCGCGAAGGCGATGAGGCGGGCGATCCTTTCTTCTGATGCTGCGATACTTGCCGACATCTCCTCATACTCGGCGGAGCCGGGCTCAAGATTAGCCAAGGCTGTGCGACGATTGCCCACGGATACCTGTTCCCAGTGGCTGATCGAGGCGTTGGCGATGCCGACTGCGGGCATCGCGGAAAGCAGGGCTTCGGCATCCACGTTCTGGTCTTCCATCCACTTCGTGGCGGGGATGGTAAATCCCGGTGAGGTCGTGCGCTTGGCGGGATCATTGAGGAACCATGAGCCGGGGAAGTCCTTGCGGATCTTGTCCCAGCTTTCCAACGGATCGGCGGCGATTGGAAGCTCGCCCCGGCGGATCTTGTGAGCAGTGATTGCCTCAGTGAGGGGGAGGATCAGTTTGACGATGTCATCCGGCGGCATGACCTCCAGGGTATGAACTGTGCAACCCTTGGAATCGGCTTCCAGCGAGGTGGGGCGAATCGCGATGAGTTTCCCGCCATTCTCGGAGAAATGGATCGCTGAGGGAAGTATGGGCAGGAAGAAGGATGTGGAAATCTGTTTCGCATTCCGCCAGTCCCAGACACAGAGACCGGCTGTTAACTTGCCAGCGGCGGCGGTAGCCAGCATCGAGGAATCCGGTGAGAATGCCAGCAGCGAGAAGGGCGCGAAAGTCGCGGTGATCGGCTCCGCCGCCTGCTGGAAGCCAGATGTCTCGAAGACCCTTGCGACCATGTCCACACCGGCGAGGGCGATCAGTGAGGAATCGGGGCTGAAGCGGAAGTCGTTGATGGCGTTCGGATGGGTGATGGTGGCGGGTTCCTTCTCCAGATCCGTCGTGTCCCAGACGAGGATACGCGGGCTGTAGGCCATGCCTGCGGTATATCCGCAGACGGCGATGAATCTGCTGTTTTCCGAAGTGCGGAGGATGGGGCTGAAGATATCCTGGGCTTGGGCTGGGATCGTTTTCCCCTTCCTGACATCAATCAGAAGCACGCGCGAAGCAGAGTTGGCATCATCCGAGAGCTTGGAGGTTATCACCATGTGGCGACCATCCGGGGTGAAGAACAATTCACCGACCTTGAGCCCGGGGATTTCAACCGAGCTGATGGTTTTCCCGGTGGCCGTGTCGGCGAAGTGGATGACGTCCTTTTCATCAGTCCCGGCGAAGGTCGATCCGTCCGGAGAGATTTCCCAGAAGTTCACCGAGCCGCCGGGAGATTTCCATGACGACAGCTTCACGGGCGGCTCGCTCACAGTGGAGTGGAACTCCACGCTCGTGTCCGGCATGTAGGTTCCGCACACGGTCAGATCGTCGCTGAGGATTTCCCCTTGTTGGGGGTGCGGAAAGCGGATTTCGATCTTCGTTTCTAGCGAGTTCAGGTCGAGCCAGTCGATGGAATTTCCGAGGTTGAACCTGAGTCGGTCGCCGGTGATCAGGGAGTTCCCTGCGTTCTGGGTAAAGCCCATGGGCAGCGGCAACGCCGGCCCGACTGCGAGATCCCAGACGGTGGCGATCTTTGATGTGCTCGTCAGTAGGTATCGGCCGTCCCAAGAGATGAGCAGATCTTCGATCCTGTCGGAGTGGCGTATCGGATAAAACGCAGGTAGGCGCTTATCGGTGCTGAACATGGTTACGGTGCCGACGGGATCTGCCACGGCAAGCAGGCGCTCGTCGGGTGAGAAGGCGATGTTCGTGGCGTAGGTTCCTGCGATATAGAATGTCCCATCGAGAGATTCATCACTGATGTGGCGGACTACCGGAGAAGTTTCGTGGAGCGCCACGGCGACGGCACTGCCATCGTGATTGGGTGTGAAATTCCAGACGAAAGTGCCGAACTCAAGGGTGCGCGAGTCCTCGACTGCGGCACCGGTGGCTACGTCGATGAAGCGGATGGAGTCCTCGACGCGCGCTCCGTCGGCGGATGTTTTCCGCAAGTGAAGCAGGGCGACGGTACCCTCGCGCGCGGCGCGGCAGGACATCAGCGTGTGGCCGTCCATCGGGATATCGGCGTTGCGATGGGTGCCGGTTTCGCGGTCGTAGATGATGAACTCTTCCAGGGAGGTGGAGATGATGTATCGGTTTTGGCTGACGGCGATCCAGTTGCAGGTCGACTTCTGCTGCCAGGAGTGGATTTCCTTAGCGGTCGCCGCATCGACGATGCGGATCTTTCCTTTCGGATCGCAGTCGATGAACAGATCGCCGTCCATGGTGAAGCCTAACTGGGTGAAGTTCTCGCTGGCGGTGAGGACTTCGCTGGACTTGCCGGTTGCGACGTTCCAGATGCGTGTTGTCCTGTCCATCCGGATGTTCGCGAGGCAGCCGGAATCATCGGAGATCACGGGAGCCAAAGAGTCGGGCTCGTTTTCCCATGGGCCGGGCACGGTCTGGAAGGTCGCGAGGTCGAGAAGCGCGGGGTGCTTCTCATCGGTGATGAAAGCCATGTATTGCTGCGGTCCCTGTTGCGCGCCGCTGATGCGTTGTCGGCTGCTGGGGTGGGTATCGGCATGGAAGGAGCGGACGGGGATGGCTTTGGGGAGGGAATATAGGTGCTCCGAATACAGCCTCGCGAGGGCACCCTTGTGATTCGGGTCGATGGTGAGTGTCTGGGCGAGCGAGATCATGCCCTCACGGTTCTTGCCGTTTTCCAAAAGGTTCACGCCGAGCACGTAGGCGGTGCGAGCTTCGCCGGCGACGGCCTTCTCCTTCGCCTCTTTTGCGAGTTTTTCCTGTTCGACGGCGGCGTTGCGCTCCTTCTGCGCGGTGCGTTTCGCGGCTATCGCGAAAATGCCACCGGCCACGGCGATCAGGCACAGCACGATGGCCCCGGCCGTGATCAGGCGCGCGTTGCGGAGGTGGCGCTGATCCTCGCGGCGCACGCGCTCGGCGGATTTTCCAATGAACTCGATCTCCAGCGGATCGAGCGAGGCGAGATGACCGGTAAGGATGGATTCTGCGGCGGAAAGGCTGGGGCCGCGCGGGATGAGGTAGTCGTCGGATTTGTTTTTCTCCACCCAATCCGCCATCCGCGAGGCGACCCGGGTGCGGGTGTTCAGGAACATCCGGTTCTCCTCCACCCAAGCCACCAGCCTCGGCCAATGGCGCAGCAGCGCCTCGTGTGCCACGGAGACGACGCGTTCGCCGGAGGGTGATTGGTCGGCGGAAAGCAGGCGCGCGGTGATCAGCGCGTCGAGCAGGGTCTTCGCTTCCGGCGTGCGTGTGAGTGTCCCGTAGGAGGCGCGGCGGCGGGTGGGTTCGCCGCCTTCCTGGAGGGTGACGAGCTGCTTACACAGCGGATCGAACGCAGCCTGCGCATCGGATGGCAGGGAGGTGAAAACGGTTTCCGCGCGTGATCCGATCGCGCCCTCCAGTCCGCCGAGCTCGCGATAAGCTTTCAGGGTGAGCGTGCCGTTGTCCTCTCGGCGATCGTAGAGTTGCTCGAGCGTGTAGGAAAGCAGAGGCAGTGCCGCAGGGTCTTTCAGCGCGGCGTCGCGCAAAAGCTCGTCGAGCTGTTCTCCGGTTGCCGTGTTTTCCTCAAACGTCAGCCCTGCGATGGCGGCGGGCTGCCGTATCATCTGGCCGATGTCCGCAGCGGAAGGGGCGGGGAGGGCGTAGGTGCCGTTGCCCTGCATCAATGCGATGAGATTGGGATGCTCGAGGCAACGTGGGTAGAAATCGGAACGCAGCGTGGCTAGGACGAAGACACGCCCCGAGTTGGCCAGCGCGATGAGGATAGAGATGAAAGCGGCGAGCGTTTCCGGTGAGAGATCGGAAGTGAAAAGCTCCTCAAGCTGATCCGCCAGCAGTGCGATTCGGACACTCGGAGCTTTGAGATTCTCGATACGATCCCGCAGAGCCTTTGCGTCCTCCTCACGGTTTTCGGAAATGAGCAGGTTCAGCTTTTCCTCGAGTTCATGCTGCTGCTCGGTGAGGGCGAGCGCGCCCGCCTGCGTCAGCGCTTGGCGCAGCAGCAAGCCGCCGCCCTGTGGCTGCGAACGGATCAGATCCGCGATCTCTTTCGGCTTTGTCCCATCCGCGAAAAGCTCCGGAAGCGCATGTCCGTCGGCGAGTGATTCGACGAGCGCGAGTATGGGATCGCCGGGAACATCGGCGGGTTTGAAAATGGCCGTGCGCCATGCGTGCGCCCCTTCGATCACGCCGGGGTTCGTCAGCATCGGAAGCACCCCAGCTCGTGCGAGCGAGGATTTCCCGCTGCCGCTGGAGCCTAGGATGAGCACGAAATGTTTCGGCGGCGCATCGGTCGTTGTCAGCGAATCCAGCTCCTGTGTCTGTAGCGTGGTGATGATCTCCCCAACCTGCGCCGTCCGCCCGAAGAATACCGGCGCGTCCTTGTAATCGAATGCCGAGAGCCCGAGATAGGGCTGGCGATCATACTTCGGCCTGTTGCCCTTCGCCTGCTTCGAAGGCGCGTTCGGGATGCGCCCGATGATGTAGGAGCGCAGCGCGATGGTCAGCTTCTCCTCGAACTCGCCGAGCGTGGAGTAGATGTTGATCGCGCGCGTGAAAAAGGTTTCGTCTTGGAAATAGCTGTCGAAAAAGGAATCCAGCCGGTCGATCTCACGATCCACCGCTTCGCGCACCTCCTTGGGGCGGGACGGGCGGCGCGGTTCGGTGGTGTTCCGGAAAACGAAGATGTCCGGAGTCCCCCTGACCTCGTGCGCTTTCATCGCGGTGAAAAACTCATACTCCGTGCCGCTTGCGAAGCCGCCTCCGCCCGGCCGCGGATGCCGCGCCGGATCGAGCGGTGTCCCCAGCCGCGACCACAGGATGCACACGACGATATCGAAATCATCCATGTGCGGGATGTTTTCCTGGTAGTCCTTCGTGGCCACCATCACCTCGTGCTCCCAGAAATACGGCTCGATCACAGCCCCGCCGCCGATCTCGGATTGCAAGCGATCCACGATGCGCTTCGCTGTCTCCCGCTCCATTTTTACATCACCAGGGGAGGAGAAGAAGATGCGGATGTTCATAGAAACTTTAAATTTTAAACTTTAAACCTCAAGGAAGAGGAAGATCGGTTGCCCACGCATTTGACAGCTTCCATCGCGGGATGGGGAGTAAACTTTGCGTAAAAATCACGACTAGGTAGCCCCGCCACAAGGCTCTTCCTTAGGGTTTAAAATTTAAGGTTTAAAGTTTAGCGTATCGCGTCGATCAGCGGCTTGGTGAAAGCCCTCACGGCCTGTGCGGGGTTCGCCTGGTTCAGCTCGACCTGTTTCACGATCGCGGAGCCGACGATGATGCCGTCGCAGGATTTCGCGACCATCGCCGCCTGCTCGGGGTTCGAGATGCCGAAGCCCACGCAGACCGGCACGTCGGTGTGCGCCTTGATCGCGGCGACCTGTGCCGGGATTGTTTCCGCCGGAGCCGAGTGGCCGCCGGTCACGCCGCTGCGGGAAAGGGCGTAGATGAAGCCTTCCGCCTGCTGCGCGAGAAATTTCACCCGCTCCGGTGGCGTCGAGGGCGCGATGAGGCGGATGTGGGAAAGTCCGTGGTTCTCGGCGAGCTCTGTGGAAAGCGAAGCCTCGTCGGGCGGCAGGTCGAGCAACAGCACTCCGTCCGCGCCGGCCTCGACCGCATCCTTCTGGAATCTCCCGAAACCGTAGGTGAAGATCGGGTTCAGGTAGGTGAAAAGCACGAGGGGTGTTTTGTCGTTCGTCTTACGGAATGCACGGATCAGATCCAGAGTGCGTGCGGTCGTCATCCCGGCTTTCAACGCGCGGTCGGCGGCCATCTGGTTCACGATCCCATCCGCGAGTGGGTCGGAAAACGGCAGCCCCAGTTCGATCACATCCGCCCCTAAATCAGCCAGCGTATGCATCACCTCGAGGGAGAGATCGAACGAGGGATCTCCGGCCGCCACGTAGGCGATGAAGGCTTTCCGGTGATCTGCTTTCAGGGCGGCGAAGGTATCGTCAAGTCGCATGGCCGGGACCCTAGACCCCAATCAGCGGATGGGAAACCAAAATTCGGTGCGTAGCCCTGTCAGAATTCCGGCTGGAAATGTACCGCAATCATGCTTGTCGAGTTCGGAAGTGACAGTCTTCGCCGGATCACTCTTTCGTTTTCTCCGGGGCATCTTCTTTCTTCTTCATCAAGCTTCCGGTTTTCTGCACATCGCCGAATTTTTCACGCAGGATCTTGTCGCGGGCGGCGGTGGTTTTGCCACCTTCCTCACCCATCATGGCCTGCATTTCCTTATCGAATCCGGGATCTTCATGCTCATCCACCGATGCGGGATCGACTCCGATCGATACCGTGGCCGCATCGATCTGTTTGCCGCGCACAGCGACCTTATCCAGAGCCACCTGATACTTCGCGACCATGCCTTTGATGTCTCCCACCGATTTGATCTCAGCGATCGTTGCTTTCATCGCCTTGAGGCGATCAGGATTCAAGACTATCCAGCCTGTCGCGCCTCCTGTGGCTGTTAGGAAAAAGAGAACAAGCACGAGACGACTGCGGCGGCGACGTGCTTTGTCGCGGGTGATCTTGGCATCCATGATCTCGGCGAGTTCGGCGTTGATCGTGTTGTCAAGGGAAGCCACACCATGCGCGTCAATGATGACATCGGGCTTCGGAGGAGAGGGAGCGGCGACCGCGAAGGGTGCGGCTGCAAATGGCGCCGCCGCGAAAACGTGATTCGCAGCCGTGGGAGCGGGCGTAGATGCCGCCTGAAAAGGCGCGCCTGGCTTACTGAACGCGGCGGGCGCCGCCTTCTTCATGGATTCCGGCGTCCCGTAACGACTCGGTGCCTCCTTCTGTTGTAGGGCGGCTTCGAACAGTTTATCTAAATCTTCACGTCCTGTCATGGCAAAAGGCAACATGACTTAATTATTAAGTCATGTCAATCAAATCCTTCGTATGCAATCGGTCGGTGATTCCGTCGCCGTCGCCGCCCGATAAAACCTTCCCAAGAAGCTATCTTTCCTCTGGAATCCTCGCGCCATGGCTTACATCGACGAAGACTTTCTGCTCTACTCCGAAACCGCGCGGAGGCTTTACCACGAGGTAGCCGCGAAGCAACCGATCATCGACTACCATAACCACCTTTCGCCGAAGGAGATCGCGGAAGACAAGCACTGGGACAACATCGCCGACATGTGGCTAGGCCACGACCATTACAAGTGGAGGCTTCTGCGCGCCAACGGGATCGGCGAGGAGCGCGTAACCGGTGACGCCAGCCCGCGTGACAAGTTTCAGGCCTTCGCCGAGACGGTACCCTACACGCTCCGCAATCCTATGCACCACTGGGTTCATATGGAGCTGCAGCGCTACTTCGGGATCCACACCCTGCTGACACCGGACACCGCCGATGAGATCTGGGAAAAAACCAACGCCCGCCTCGCAGAGCCTGATTTCTCCGCCCGCGCGCTTCTGAAAAAATTCGATGTTCGCGTGGTCGGCACCACCGATGATCCTGCCGATTCGCTTGACGATCATCACGCCATCGCCTCATCCGGCATCGCCTGCAAGGTTGTGCCCACTTTTCGTCCAGATAGGGCATTTCAGGTCGATCGGCCTGAACTCCTCAACCAGTGGCTCGACCGCATGGAAGCCGCTTCCGATCATTCCATCCACAATCTCGCGGATCTGCTGGCTGCCCTCCAGAAGCGCCATGATGACTTTCATGCGGCAGGTGCCCGCCTTTCCGATCACGGCCTCGACCGCTGTCCGGCCATCGAGTGCTCCGATGAGGAGGCTGCGAACATTTTCGACAAAGCCCGCTCCGGCAAGGCTGTCTCCGAGGAAGACAAGGAGCGCTTTTCTTTCTACCTCCTCGTGTTCACCGGTCAGCTCGATGCTGCGCGCGGCTGGACGAAGCAACTCCACCTCACGCCGGTCAGGAACACGAACTCGCTGATGTTTAAGAAACTCGGCCCGGACGCGGGTTTCGACACGATGGGCGACACCCCGCAGGGCAAGGCGCTTTTCACGTTCCTCGACGCCCTCGCCTCCCGCGAGTCACTGCCGAAAATGGTGCTCTACAATATGAACCCGCGCGACAAGTACCTCTTCGCCGCGCTGACCGGAGCGTTCCAAGACGGCACCGTCCCCGGCAAGATCCAGTTCGGCTCCGGCTGGTGGTTCCTCGATCAGAAGGAGGGCATGGAAATGCAGCTCAACGCCCTTTCGAATTGTGGCCTGCTGTCTCGTTTCGTCGGCATGCTGACCGACTCCCGGTCTTTCCTCTCCTTCCCGCGCCACGAGTATTTCCGCCGTATCCTTTGTAACCTCATCGGCAACGAGGCGGAGAAAGGCGAGCTTCCCGATGATTTCGAGACCCTCTCCACCCTCATCGCCGACATCTGCTTCCATAACGCGAACAGGCACTTCGGTTTCAACGTCTAACCAAAACGACGCCATGCCCGCCTGCGAAATGAAACCCGCCGACAAGAAGATTTACGTCAGCGATGTCGGCCAGCGGCTAGTCCGCGAACACGGCAAAAAGAAATACTACAAACCCGAGCAGATCCGCAAAGCCGCCCGCGATAGCGGCTATCCGGACGACATCGTCTGCTGGGCCTACTGCATGTATTCCTCCCCGTCCGACTTCTCCGCCATCCACGAGGCCGCGGGTGAAGCCTGCGATTATGTGGCCATGAAAACCGAACTACTCGCCGAACTCGCCTCCGACGGCTCCTTCCTCGGCATCGATATCGACCTATCATGGCTCGAATGGCCCGACATCGACCTTTCCAGCGCCTTCGACTGGTTCGATCTATAGCTCCCATGAAACGAAACATCATCACCCTGCTCCTCCTCGCCGCCTCCTTCATCCACGCCCGACCGATTTACATCGGCACTGGCGCGGATGGCATCTACCTTGCGGACTTCGATGCCGAAACGGGAGTTCTAACAGAGCCTAAGCTCGCGGCGAAATACGAGGCTCCGGGCTTTCTCGCCCTCCACCCGGAAAAGCCGATCCTGCATTGCGTCGGGCGGGACAACACGGTCGCATCTTTCACGATGGCGGCAGACAATTCGCTCACTTTGCTAGGCACCGCATCTTCTGGCGGAATAGGCCCGTGCCATCTAGCCATCGACGCCTCCGGGCGCACTCTCGCTGTCGCGAACTACGGCGACGGCAGCTCCGCCACGATCCGTCTCGACGCCGAGGGCAAGCCCGGCGAAATCGTCTCGCTCATAAAAATGGAGGGTAGCGGCCCGAGCCTCCCTCGCCAGGACGCCCCCCACGCGCACGGTGTCTATTTCGACAACGCGAACCGCTTTCTCTTCGTGCCCGATCTGGGTATCGACAAGATCTTGATCCGGAAGTTCGACCCCGCGACCTCCGCGCTGTCCCCGAACGAACCCGCCGAAATGATCTCCCCGCCCGGAGCCGGCCCGCGCCACATGGCGTTTTCCCCGGATGAGAAACATGCCTACGTGATCAACGAACTCACCAACACGGTCAGCGTCGCGGAATTCGATGCGGAAACGGGTGCGCTGAACCCCATCCAGGAGATCACCACACTGCCGGAGGGTTTTGCCAAACCGAACACCACCGCCGAGATCGAGGTCCATGCGAACGGGGAATTCGTCTATGGCTCGAACCGCGGCCACGACTCCCTCGTCGTTTACAAGCGCGATCCGAAAACCGGTAAGCTCACCCTCGTCCAGCACGCGCCCTGCGGCGGCAAGACACCCCGCCATTTCAAGATCGATCCCTCCGGAAAATGGCTGATCTGCGCCCACCAGAACAGCGACACGATTTCCGTCCTCAGCCTCGACCCCGCCACCGGCCTGCTTGGAAATCCGAAATCCACCGTCACCGCCCCGAAGCCTAACTGCATCCTGTTTCCGTAGGGTAGGGGAGAGATGTTTGAACCGCAAAGACGCAAAGTTTTGGAACGAAGATTCCATAATATTGCACCTTCGCACCTTTGCGACTTCGCGGTGAACCTATTCTTCTCCCCACCTCGCCGGGGTTGACCAATCGGGTTTCCCGGCTACACATACCCCCCATGCAGCAGGACGAATCCCCAGAATACGACGAAAACCAGGCGAACGAGGCCGCGGAAACCGCCGCAGAACCAGCGGCGGAACTTGATCCCTGGGAGCAGCTTGAGGCCGAAGCCGCAAAGTGGAAGGAGATTTCCCTGCGCACCGCCGCTGAGATGGACAATCTCCGCAAGCGCACCGCCCGCGAACGCGAAGAGGCCGTCCGTTACGCGAACCAGCGCCTTCTTGAAGACCTTCTCCCCGTGATCGACAATTTCGAGATGGGCATGCAAGCCGCCGCGCAGGACACCTCCTCGATGATATACATCGGCATGGACATGGTTCGCAAACAGCTCTCGGAATTCCTTTCCAACCAGGGCGTCGAGGAAATCCCCGTCACCGGCCAATTCAATCCGAACCTCCACGACGCCGTCTCCCAGGAGCCTTCCAGCCAGCCTGAGGGCGAGATCATCCGCGTCACCCGCCGCGGCTACAAACTCCGCGACCGACTCATCCGCCCCGCCTCTGTCATCGTCGCCTCCGCCCCATCTGCCGCCTCTGCAGAGTGAACTCTTCTTTGAGGTTTAAAGTTTAAAATTTAAAGTTTCATGCCCCGCGACTACTACGAAATCCTCGAAGTCCCGAAAAATGCGGACGCTGCCGAGATCAAGAAAGCTTACCGCAAGCTCGCGGTAAAATATCATCCGGACAAGAACCCCGGCGACAACACCGCCGAAGACAAGTTCAAGGAACTTGGCCAGGCTTACGAAGCACTCTCCGATCCCGACAAGCGTGCGGCCTACGACCGCTACGGACACGCCGCCTTCAACGGCGGGGCGGGCGGCGGCGGGCGCGGCGGTTTCCACGATCCGGCGGATATTTTCTCACAGGTCTTCGGCGGCGCGTTCGGCGGCGGCTTCGAGGAATTTTTCGGCGGCGGCGGACGCAAGAAATCCGGCAAGCAACGCGGCTCCGATCTCCGCTACGATCTTGAAATCACCTTGGAAGAGGCCGCGAAAGGAGTGGAGAAGGAACTCGAGATCGAGCGCAATGTCCCTTGCGGCAAGTGCAACGCATCCGGATCGAAAGGTTCGGGCGGCGTGAAAACCTGCTCCACCTGCGGCGGGCGCGGTGTCGTCGGGCGGCAGGCGGGCATTTTCATCCAACAGAGCACCTGTCCGGAATGCCGCGGCAACGGTGAGATCGTTTCCGATCCCTGCGGCGATTGCCGGGGCGAGGGGCGCGTCGAGCGCGAGACGCGCATCAAGCTCCGCATCCCGGCGGGCGTCGATACCGGCGTCCGTTTACGCTCCTCTGGCAACGGCGACGCGGGCGTGCGCGGCGGCGAGGCGGGCGATCTCTACGCCTTCATCCACGTCTCCGATCACGATGTTTTCGAACGCGAGGGCCACACCCTTTTCTGCGATGTCCCGCTGCCCTTCAGCACGGCGGCGCTCGGCGGCGAACTGAAAGTCCCGACCCTCGACGGTCAATCCTCCATCAAGATCCCGGCGGGCACGCAAGGCGGCACCACCTTTCGCGTCCGCGACAAGGGCATGCCATCCCTCTCCGGCGGCCATCGCGGCGACCTCAACGTCTCCGTCCAGGTCGAGGTGCCCACAAAGCTCAACAAGGAGCAGCAGGAAAAACTCCGCGCCTTCTCCGAATCCATTGGCGAGCACAACTCCCCGGTGCAGCACGGTTTCTTGGAGA
Source organism: Akkermansiaceae bacterium (assembly GCA_043747935.1). Classification (GTDB taxonomy): domain Bacteria; phylum Verrucomicrobiota; class Verrucomicrobiia; order Verrucomicrobiales; family Akkermansiaceae; genus Luteolibacter. The sequence goes on along the minus strand of JAYTOE010000253.1, from coordinate 9,745 downwards.
AAGCGAAACGCTTCTTCGATTTGTAACCTCCCCTTCCTGCATTCCTGCCTTGTGGGGTTATGCTTGGCAGGGCGGATGCAATCCGCCGCCACGGCGATCATGCGCTTGAATTCCTTTTCGGAAATGCCCCGGAAGTTCGTGCAGCAGAGCATCCATCCGCCCAGCGCGAGATCCTGGCCGCGGCAGAGGATTTCCTCCTGAAGCTCGCCGACGCCGCCACCTTCGCGAAATTCCAGGCATACTCGATCGACGCCACGTTCGTCACCGAACTCCAGGCGGATGTCGCCCTCATCACCGGGAAAAAGGGCCAGCAGACCGATGACCGGATCGGGGACAGCGGCGGCACCGCCGAGACCGCCGGCCAGATCCGCAAAGCCCGCCAGCTCATCAAGGCGCTCAACACCTCCGTCCGCAACAAATTCCGCAACGACCCCGTCGTCCTAGCCAAGTAGTCCGCCGCCTCCCGCATCCACCGCACCTCCTCCCGCAATCCCGGCAACCCGCCTCCCGCCCTCCCGCCCTCCCGCCCTCCCGCGCCGGAGGGCTTTTTTCCATGCCCCGCACCTATCCCCCATACCCAGATGACCGGAAGACCCTCGCGGCAAGGTGCGTACCTTTTGCGTAAGTCCCTTTTGCGTATCTGCGGACGGTGACCTCACCCGGCAATGGGGATCTGCCGGAGGAAAAATGTTTAAATGAAGCACCCGACCCCCAGCCCTGAAAATGTTTAAATGAAGCACCCCCAGACCTGACCCTCAGCCCATCCGATTACGGGACGGTGGCGGAAGCAGCGGGGCTGGGCGGGTCGTCGCCGGTTTCGTAGGCGGGGACGATGAATACCTCCACGGAGTGCGGGTTCGAGCGCGGGGAGTCTTTCGCCCCGCGCCGAATCAGTAAAATCACAGCGATCTTGACCGAATCTTCCACACCGAAGCATGCTTGTTTTATGAAAGCGCTGATTCTCTCCGTCATGGCCTGCCTCATTGCCTCGTGTTCGTCGGCGGAGGACTGGGATTAATCAAGACCAGCCGTGCCAATGCCACGCAGCTCGCAGCAGGCTGCATTTCCGAAAGCGGCAGTAGGCTGCCGTCAGTCACCGGGGGCTACGCCCGGAATATACGTTGGCGGCTACAATTTTCCGGCGATGACTCGCGAGAACCGCGCCAACGCCTCGTTCATGGCGACGATGCGGGCGGAGCGGTCGGCGGTGGGGGGGAGAGGGACGGTGGTGCGGTAGGATTTCGGGGCTGCGTCGCCACCGCCTAGGGGCTGGAGCTTCCATGTGCATTCGAGCAGGAGAACGCCGTCTGGCTGTGGATCGAAGCGCTCGATGCGGATCTCGACGAGGTGGGTGTAGTCGCGGGTGATGAAATTGGCGGAGGGCTGGACGTTGGTGGAGCTGGTGAGGCGGCGGAGGTTCTCGGCGAGGACGCGGGAGATGGCGGAGTCGAGCGGCTCCGACCAGAGGTCGTTTTCATGGATCTCCAGACGCCCATCGCCGGTGCGGGTGATAAGCTCGCTGCGCTCCAGATACGGGGGCAGTGAAGGGAGGGCGATCGCGACGGCGGGCGCGGCGGCGGTGGGCGTGCGATCGGGGACGGTGGACTCGAGCAGGTGGCGGAGAGGCTTGTCATCGATGGCCTCGAAGACCGTGCAGGCGGAAAGGAACAGGGGGAGGATTAGGAAGAGCGGAGATTTCATAATGAAAGAAGGAAGAAACGAACCACAGATGGACGCAGATGAACGTGAATGTTGATGAAATGATCCAATAGACTTAACCATCATTTTTCTCTTCATCTGCGTGAATCCGCGTCCATCTGCGGTTGAAGTTCTTCCATCTGTTTTCATTCGGATTTTCGGTTGCGCAGGAGGCTGCCGGGGTTCCGTTTCAGATCGCTGGAGAGATCGCGCAACGTACGGGAGGCGTTTTCGGCTTCGTGGAGGAGATTCTGGAATTCCAGGAGCATGGGCGAGCGGGGGTCGGTGACCTTGGAGAGGCTTTCGGCGGATTCCTCGATGCGGACGAGGCTTTCCCGGGTCTTTTCCGTGACATCGCGGATGTCGGCGAGCAGCGGATCGATATTGTCGTTGGCTTTGGCGCTGAGTTCGTTGATCTCCTTGAGTGCCTCGTCGAGGTTGGCGAGGGAGGTCTTGATACGTCCGTCGGAGGTGAGGCCTCGGATGTCGCCGGTGATGGCGGTGAGGTTCTCGTTGATCTCCTTTAGATCGAGATCCGCGATCTGATCCTTGGCTCCCTTGAGCACATCGCGCATCTCCTTCATCAGTCCGGCGATATCGAGTTCGTTGATCTTTTTCAGGCCGTCGGTGATGCCGGAGATGAGTTCGTCCATCTCGGTGGGGATGGTGGGGACGATGGGGAACTCCGGATCGCCCGGCTCGTTGTAGGTGAAGCCTTTTACGTCGGGCTCGATGTCGAACTCGATGTAGAGCTTACCCGTGACCAGGCTCTGCTGTTTCATGCCCGCCCTAAGGCCTTGGCTGACAGCGCGGCGCACACCCTCATCGCTGGAGAAATCGAGGTTATCGTTGCCCGATCCTGTGACGCTGCGTAGTTCCTTTTCCGTGAGTTCTACGATGACGGGGATAATCTTGCGGTTACCCTTGGTGTCGATGATCACGCTGATGGAGTGAACGCTGCCGATACGGACGCCGCCGAAGCGCACATCGGATCCGACCTCCAGGCCGTTCACGCTCTTGTCGAAATAGAGTTGGAGCTTGTGGGTCTCCTCGAAATATTTCCCCGCACCGAACAGCACGACGGCCACAACGCCCAGCAACAAGCCCAGCAGCGTGAAGACGCCGATCATCGTGGTGCTCGCTTTCTTGCTCATGGTGTGGTGGTGGGGCCGGGTGTTTCGCCGCGGTTCAGGAAAAGGCGCACGGTTTCGTTCTCGGATTGGTCGCGCAGGAGCTTGGGATCTCCCGTGGCTCCCTGTGTCCTTATATCTGTATCGAGGAAAACGGAGTGATTGGCGATGGCAAAGATGCTGGCGAGTTCGTGGGTCACGATCACGAACGTCGAGCCGAGCGAGTCGCGCAAGCGCAAGATCAGCTCATCGAGGCGCTGGGTGCTGAGCGGGTCGAGCCCGGCGCCAGGCTCATCGAGGAACATCACCTCGGGATCGAGGGCTAGCGCGCGGGCGATGCCGGCGCGCTTGTTCATACCTCCGGAGACCTGACCCGGGTAGTAGTCCTCGTAGCCGGAAAGACCGACGAGCGCGAGTTTGTAGCGGGCGAGATCCATGATCTCGCGGTGGCCAAGGTCGGTGTGCTCCTCCAATGGCATGGCGATGTTTTCCGCAAGGGTCATGGAAGACCATAGCGCACCGGACTGGTACATCACCCCGAAGCGGCGGATGAAGGCCAGCCTTTCGGCGGGCTCGGCGGCGGTGAAATTCTCGCCGTTGTAGAAAACCTCGCCCTTTTTCGGCTCCATGAGGCCGATCATGTGACGCAACAGCGTGCTTTTCCCACAACCGCTGCCGCCCATGATGATGAAGATGTCCTTTTCCCGTACATCGAAGTTGAGATCGCTCATCACCACGAAGGAACCGAAGGCCATGGTCAGGCCGCGGACGGAGATCTTCGCTGTGGGATCGGGCTGTTCGGCGCTCATATGTCGAGGATGGTGAAAATGATCGCGAAAGCGGAGTCGAGGATGATGATCGCGGTGATGGAGGCAACGACCGCGCGGGTGGTGGCCTCGCCGACGGCGGCGGAGGAACTGCCGGATCGCATACCGTGGAAACAGCCCGCCATCGAGATGGCCGCGCCGAAGAACACGCTCTTGATGATGCCGAGCGAACCCTGGGTGAGATCCACGGTTGTGAGCATTTCCGTGAGGAAAAGCTGCGGCGGGATACCGACACCCGCGCCGACGAGCATGCCGCCGAGAATGCCGATCACGTTCGAGTAGATCGTCAGCAGCGGCATCATGAGCACCAGCGCGAAGAGGCGCGGCAGGACGAGGAAATCGAAAGGGTTGAAGCCGAAGGTCTTGAGCGCGTCGATCTCCTGGTTCGCGTTCATGCTGCCGATGTGCGCCGCGAAGGCTGCGCCGGTGCGGCCGCTCATGATGATCGCGGTCATCATGACGCCCATTTCCCGCACCATCGCGATGCCGACAAGATCGGCGATGTAGAGGCTGGCGCCGAAGGAGGCGAGCTGAACGTTGCCCACGAAAGCGAGGATCATGCCGATCAGGAAGCTGATGAGGGCGACGATGGGCAAAGCACCAGCGCCGCATTCCTGCACGGTGAGCCAGAAATCCCGCGCCCGGAACCCCGCCCTGCCGGTGAAAAACCGCAGGATGGAGAGCACCGTTTCGCCGGTGAACTCAATGAATGCCATGAGGGAAAGCCAGGCTCTCGAAGATCTCATACCGAGCCGACTGATGCCGTGGGGTTCGTCGGCTTTGGATTTCGCCTCGCTGCGCTCTGGCACCTTCAGCGCGAGTTCCATCAGACCGCGGAGATCATCGCGCAAGCCTTCGAGCGATGGGTTCTCGACCTCGGTATCGCGTAATTTCCGCAACAGGTAGGCGGGCAGGGTGGAGTCGAAGGTTCCCAGTTGTCCGGTATCAAAAGAATCTGGCCAAGGGGCGCTTTCATCGCCCGTGATATCCGGTGTGACGCCGAGTTTCCAATCGCCGGAAAGCATAAGCGCCATTTTCCCGCCCTCGCCTTTCCAAACGGCTTGCGGGGGTTTGACGGTTTCCGTGTTTCGGGATGTCATGCCTGCGAGGGATTTCGGGGAAAGGCGAAAACTTTCTGGTCTGCAAACCATGCGAGCCACGCCGAGAGATTGCGAGTAGTAATTACCCGCAAGAACGCTCCTCGTATTTTGCGGCGGTGTCACCCCCCCAAAAGCATTGCAAACGCCCTCCCTCTGACCTTCGCTTGGCGGCATGGACGGATCGCTGCTGCTGCTGGGGGTGATGGGGACGGAGCTTTCCCTTGAGGAAACGGCTCTTTTCAAGAAACTACAGCCGGCGGGATTTATCCTGTTCACGCGGAACATCGCCACGCCAGAGCAGGTGCGGAAATTGACTGACGATCTCCGCGGGCTTTCCTGCGACAATCCGATCCTCGGCATCGACCAGGAGGGCGGGCGGGTGACTCGGACGGCGGGGATCGCGCCCGCATGCCCTTCAGCTTCTGCGTTTGCTGCGAATCCGCAGACGGAGCAGATCGCTAGGGCGGGGGAGGCGACGGCGGAGTTGTTGCGTATGCTGGGGCTGAATCTTAACTTCGCTCCGGTGCTGGATCTCGATCATTTTCCTGGGACGCAGAACGCCCTGCGGCAACGTTGTTGGGGGAGGGATCCGCAGGCTGTGATCAACCGCGCGGGGATGTGGAACCGCTGGACGCGGAAGCGCGGCATGCTCGGCTGCGGCAAGCATTTCCCGGCCTGCGGGCGGGCGATGAGCGATCCCCACGAAGACCTGCCTTTCTCCCAAGTAACCAAGGAAGAAATGATGCGGGAGGATGTGATCCCCTACACGGCACTGATGCCGGAGCTGGATGCGGTGATGCTGGCTCATGTGATGTTCCCACAGATCGATGCCGAGTTCCCCGCCTCGCTTTCAAAACGGATCGTCACCGGCTGGTTGCGGGATCAACTCGGGTTCGACAAGCACCTCGTGATGACCGACGACCTCGATATGGGCGCGATCATGAATCGCTACGGTCGCGGCGAGGACGTGAAGCTGGCGATTTCCGCTGGCAACGATCTCGCGATGATCTGCCACCGGACGGAAACGGCGGATGCGGCCGCGAAAGCGATTGCGGAGCTGCCCCCGGGCGTCCGTGATGACGCGTCGGCGAGGGTGGAATCGTTTCGGAAAAAACTTTCTCCTCCCACGCAGTTCACACAGGGAAATTGGGATGTGGTCTGCGCGAAGATCCAAGCGATCCGCGACACCATTCCGGAGCCCGAGGCGGGGGATGAGCGCAGCGCGGTGACGCGGTATTGAGGTCACTTCACGGTCTCGTGGATCGTGTTGTTTATGCTTCCGGTGAATGATGTTCCCTCCGCGCTCTTGAGGTCGTATTTGATCTCCATGCACCATGTCGGGGCGATGTCCGGAATGGTGATCACCACGCTTTTGCCGTCCTCAAGCAATTTGGCGGACGTAGCTTTGAGCGGGTGCTCGTCGATATGGGGCGATCCATAGTTTTTCGTGCGCTGGAGTCCCCAGATTTTCACTTGGTAGCTGGCAGGGTTGGCGGCGGTGGTGGCGTCGAGCGGGTCGGTGAAATGGAGGATCATCCCATCCTTGGTGGCGTTCAGGCCGATGGGGAGATGTGCCGGCTTCCCGGTGTGGCGGATGCGGTAGAAGCCGCCGTCCTTGTTCTTGTTCCCGGCCCAGGCGAACATGCCGATGGAGTAGAGTTGGCCATCGCCGGGGTGGAAACGACCGCGCATGACGCCGGTGGGGAAATCGAGGCCGATCGAGGCCATGCCGCCCTGCACGCGTCCGTCGGAGAGTTTCTCATGCGGCACCACGTAAATACGGCCCATGCCGTAGCTGAGGTTCAGCAGCGATCCGTTGAGCGCGCCCCACTTCGCTTCCCTCGGCACCCACATCAGCTCACCGGGGCTGCGGTCGAAGGCGTTGGTGATCCAGCACAACGGCGGCTCCATCGCGGCGTCCGCCTCATCGGTGACATCGTGGTAGCCGAACATGTTGCCGTAGAAGCCGCCTTTCTTCACCCAGTTGATGCGGTTCTTGGGATTCCAGTGGCCTTCCTGGTCGGTGACGATGAAGGAGCCGTCGGGGTTCAGGCAGACGCCGTTCGCCGCTCGGAAACCGTTGGCGATGATCTCGGTTTTGGAGCCGTCGGCGCTTACTTTCAGCAGCGTGCCGTGGTGAGGGACGATGGCGGGCAGGGCATGGCGCGCGCTTTTCGCGTAGTAAAAATTTTCCTCCGCGTCCGTCTGCAAGCCCATCGCGAACTCGTGGAAATGCTCGGTCACCTGGTGGTCGTTGTTGAAGTTGCGGATGAAGTCGATCTCGCCGTCGCCGTTGAGGTCTTGAAGCTCGGCGATCTGGTCGCGGCAGCTCACGTAAATCTTGCCTGTGACGATTTTCACGCCGAGAGGCTGAAAAAGCCCAGTCGCGATGCGCTGCCAGCGGTGCTTCCCGAAGTCGCCGCCGATGCCATCGACGATCCATACGTCGCCGAGCCATGTCGCCACAGCGGCGCGCTTGCCGTCCTCAAAGAAGTCGAATCCACCCAGGCGCATCCAACTGTTCCAAGGGCTGCGGTCGTCTCCCGGAAGCTCGATCTCATCGACTTCGAAGGGTTTCTCAGTGCCGCCCATCTTGCCCGCCGTCTCGATGATCTCCGGCCATCTTTTTTCTCCGCCGCCTTTGAGAGATGCCAGAGCGATGGGCTTGCCGGAGGTCGCCGCGAATTTCGTGAAGGCGTCTAGGTCGGCGGTGGCGGCGGTGAGAATTTTCACGGAAAGCGGAGTGGCGGACGCTGAGATTTCCAGAACGTGGTAGCCATCCGGGTCTTGCGAGAGCTTCCCGCCGCCGATTGCGGCGACGGCAGTCTTGGATGGTGCGACACGCAACTTCAGATCCTTGGAGGACTTCCCGATCTCCAGAGTGCGGGTGAAGACCGTTTCGGTGCCATTCATCTCATATCCGGGAAGTTCGTGAATCTCTGTATCGCCGACGGTGTAGTGGATTACGGCGCGGTTGCCGTGGAGGAAAAGCCCCTTGTAGTGAGCCCAATCGCGGGGCAGCGGGCCGTAGGGTTTGTCGTCGCGCCCGCGCAGACGAACCTCCTCGAAGCTGCCATCGCCCGGCCTTCCCCAACCCGCGCCGACCGGATTCGTGTAAGCGACATCGCCGACGATGGAGGTGTGGGTGCCGTGGCTTTGATCGAAGGCGATGCCCTTCCAATCCACGAACTTGTCGCCTGTCCAGGCCGCGGCGACGCGCATGGTGTCATGGTCGTAGAGCAGCCATTTGTGGCCTTTGGAAATTCCGCCCGGTCCCTCGTCGAGGCGCACCGCGATGCCTTTGTAGGCGATGTTTCCCGGCTCGGCCTGGAGCGTCCAGAAAAGCGCGGGGCCGAAGTCCATTTTCTGATGCTTCGGCAACTCGTTGTCTGCGAACATCGTCGCTTCCGTGGAGCCAATGCCGATGCCTCGTGGAAGGCTGGCGAGATAGGCCTCATCCACCTTGGTGTAATGCTTCGGGTTGTCCTTTTTTAGAAGAGTCTCGCGGATGTAGTGGATGACATCGTATTTCTGCGTCGGCGTCATCCACGGCTGGGCGGTCATCTGGTTGTAGCCGTGGGTGAGGGTCTTGTACATAGAGAGCGGATCGTTGCCGTTCTTGAAATCGCCGGAATGGAAACGCAGGGCGGTGGGCAGGCTGCTTTCGGTCTTTTGGTTGCCGTGGCAGGTGATGCACATTCCGTTGTAAACGCGCGCGCCGCGCTCCAGCGATTGCTCGTTCCATGAGCGGATCAGCCGCGCGTGATCGACCTCGGCGAGCGCACTAACGGTAATCTTCGCGAACTCGACCGCCGCGCCCTCGGACGAGAAGGCGAGGGAGGGTGCGACCGCTTTGTTGGCGGGCATCCAGTTGAGTTGCGGAGTGTTGGTTTTCGCCTCGTCGCCTTTGCCGAGTGCATTAATCTCCTCCACCGGCAGTTCGCGATTCCAGTAGCGCACGTATCCGATCTCGCCCGGAAAATTTCCGCCGAAATCCTCTGCGCCCGCGCCGATCCTCAGGACGGAGTCGGGGGTGTCCTTCGTGGAAAAATCCTTTTTCTCCGCGACGAGCTTGCCATCCACGAAAAGACGAGCCTTTCCGCTTCCGTTCACCAGGACGGCGTGATGCCACTTGCCATCCGTCACCTTTTTCTTCGATCCCATCGCTCCAACGAAACCGATGTCATAAACGAGTTCCCCGCCCTCAATGAAAAGCGCCTTGTGGTTCGGCTTCCATTTGCCCTCGGGCGCACATTTCGCGATGAGCGTGCCGTCCGCATTGCTGAGGAATTTCATGGCGATGGTGAAATCTCCGCCGAGATCATAGCCATCCTTCGCGTCCGATTGCCAGATCGCGCCGCCTTCGCGCGTTGTGGCGGGGAGCGGTTTTTCCTCGGTGATCGGTTTGCCGTCCAGCCACACCGAGTGGATGCCGGTCTCGGTGTTCACGGCGATCCTCGCGCTTTGAAAAGCCTCGCCGGCTGCGTGCGCGAACAGCTCTTTGCCGTTGTGGGTCAACTTCGCGACGCCTTCTTTCCCGCTGCTGCGGTAATCGAACGAAAGCAGGTAGTTCGCGGGTGTTTCACCCGGCCATTTTTTCTCTGATCCGGCAGGTAATGAAAATCCGATGGAATCCGCGAAAGCGGTGGAGGCGGATAGGGTTGCGCAAAGGAGGAGCAGGGCTGGTCGGAACATGGGTGGACCTTAGGTGTCTTCGTGAAATTTGCCAAGGGCGTGATTTCAGGCGGGTGTAACTGAAAGTAGTGGGCAACAGCTGCGCGAGCAGCATTCGAGGGGAGCGCACGCAGCTTGCCCGCCGTAGTGAACGAAGGCTGGGCCATCGCGTGCTGTTTCCGGCTCCCTCGCCGGAAACTCGGCAGGAACCACCGGATGGGTTCGAACCATGATCACAAAACGATACCGAACCCCATTTCCAGCCGCCGGGCAGCGAGGGCGCAGCCCGGAACACGCGAGGGCGCGTGTGCTCCCC
>JAYTOE010000252.1:0-8639 GCA_043747935.1 Akkermansiaceae bacterium | reverse complement strand
TTTCGGCGGCGTAACCAGCGCTAAAGTAATGATGGAGCGCGATACCGGTCGCTCTAAGGGTTTCGGCTTTGTCGAAATGGCCAGCGATGCGGAAGCATTGGCTGGCGTTGAGGGCATGAACGGCCAACAACTCGGTGGCCGTGCCATCGTGGTGAACGAAGCCCGTCCGATGGAGGCACGTCCTCCTCGCACTGGTGGTGGCGGCTTTGGCGGCGGCGGTCGTAGTGGCGGCGGCGGCTTTGGCGGCGGCGGCGGCGGTGGTGGTTACGGCGGTGAACGCCGTGGCGGCGGCGGTGGCGGCGGCTACAAAGGTGGTGGCGGCGGCGGTGGCTACGGCGGAGATCGCCGTGGTGGCGGCGGTGGTGGCTACAAAGGGGGCGGCGGTGGCGGCTACAAGGGCGGCGGCGGTGGCGGTGGTCGCAGCAACGACGACTGGGGTTGATCCATAAGGAACTGAATCCTTTCACAACACCCGCTCTCTTTTGGGGGCGGGTGTTTTTTTATGCCGTTTTTTCCGGAAGATAAACGCGCTGCACGCGGGGTGTGATGCCGGTGAGAATCTCCCAAGCAATCGTATCCGCCTGCGCAGCGACGTTTGCCACCGGGATGTTTGCTCCAAAAAGCTCCACCTCGTCACCGCAGCGCACATCGCTGCCGTCGGGTAGTTCGACCATGATCTGATCCATGGTCACCCGGCCGATGACCGGATGCCTCTCCCCGCGGATGAAAACCTCCGCGCCTTTCCCCGAAACGTGGCGCGGATAGCCGTCGCCGTATCCGATGCCGACCGTGGCGATCCGTGTGGGGCGTGTGGTGACGAAGCAGCGTCCGTAGGAAACCCCGTGTCCGGCGGGTAGCGTCCGCACCAAGGTGACGCGCGACTTCAGCGACATCACGTTTTTTAGCGACTCCTGGAAGCCGGGAATGGGTGAAATGCCATAGAGCATCAGGCCGGGGCGTGCGAGATTGCGGCAGCCCAAGGGATAGCCGAGGATGCCCGCGCTGTTGGAAAGGTGCCGCCAGCGGAACCGTTCCGCGCCTCCGAGTTTTTCCACGGTTTCCTCGAAGGAGCGGATCTGCCGCCACGTGAATTCCTCGTCCTCGTCGGCCGATGACAGGTGCGATGCGATGCCCTCGATCTCCAACGAATCCATGGCCACCAGCTTGGTGAAATTTTCTGAAATGCCCTCGGCGAGAAAACCACCGCGCCCCATGCCCGTATCGACGGCGATGTGGACGGCCAGCCTCACCCCCCGGCGTTTCGCGATGGCGTTGAACTCCGCGGCTTCCTCGATCGACGAGACGCAGGGCGTGATGTTGCGCGCGACGATCTCCTCGCGCTCCGCTTCCCACGTCGCCCCTAACAGATAGATGCGGGAGGAGACCCCGGCCTCGCGGATGCGCCTCGCCTCGCCGATGTTCGCGACGCCTAGGAACTCCACCCCGGCGCTTTCGAGCGTGCGAGAAATCACCTCCAGGCCGTGCCCGTAGGCTCCGGCTTTCACCACCGCCATGATCCCGCAGCCCGATGCCCTGCGCGCGAAGGCGAGGTTTTCAACAAGGGCGGCGGTGTCGATCTCGACCCATGCGCGCGGCAGGGAGATCGGGAAATCGGTTGGGTTCACTCCGCTGAGCCTAGCCGCAGGCCGCGCGTCCGCAAGTTCCCGCTTGCCGCTTTCGGGCGGGGCGAGTTGCTTTGCCCATGCGTTTTCCGCTGGCGGCCGTCCTTTCGTTATTCCCCTTGTCCGGAATTGCGTCGGAGACTCCCGTCCGCGGGATTGCGAGGCCCGCGCTTTCCCCCGACGGCAAGATCCTGGCCTTCGAATGGCTCAACGACATCTGGCTCGCTCCCTCAGCCGGAGGCGAGGCGGTGAGGGTGTTGAAGACTCCTGCGGTGGAGGCGTATCCGAAATTCGCCCCGGACGGCTTACGGCTTTATTTCGGCTCTGATGAGTCGGGGGCGGTGCAGCTCCATTCCGTGAAAACGGACGGAAGCGATTTGCGGATCCACACGCATCATTCCGAGGGGAGCGTTCTTGAGGCGATCTCGGCCGATGGTTCCTTCGCCATCGTCCGCGGTTTCCGCGATAGCTCCGGCTACGAGCCGTTCCGCCTGATGAAGGTCGATCTGAGCTCGGATTCCAGGGAACTTCAGATGTTTGACGCCGATGCGCACACGCTTTCCGTCTCGCCGGACGGAAAGCGCTTCCTTTTCTGCCGCAGCGGGGAGCAGATCCACCGGCAGGGCTACCGCGGTGCGCGTGCCGCCTCGATCCACCTTTATGACGGGCGGGATGGAGCGTTCTCCTCCCTTGTCGCGGAGGAAAGCGATGCGCGCGCGCCGCTATGGAAGCCGGACGGGAGCGGTTTCTACTATGTTTCCAGTAGGGATGGTGCGTTCGACGTGTGGGAGGGTGATTTCGACGGCAGGCCGCACCGCCGGCTGACCTCCATGGGGGATGGCGGCGTCGTGCTGCGCGCGCTCTCGGCGGATGGCAAGGTGATGGTGTTCCGCTCCGGACAGGAGGTTTACCGTTTCGAGCCGGAAAGCCAGACAGCTCCCTCGGTGATAAAATTTTTCACCAAGGAAAAGCTTCCGAACCGCTCCACGCGGAAGATGAGGGTGACCGGGACAGCGTCCGCCGCCTTCTCCGCCGTGGGAGACCGCATCGTGTTCTCCTCGGCGGGCGATCTCTGGACGATGGCGGAGGGAGAATCCTCGCCGCGGAGCCTGACCACGACGGACGGCGCGGACGAACTTGAACCGGCACTTTCTGCCGACGGAAAAGAGCTACTTTTCATCCGCGACAACGGGCTGAAGGCGGAGGTCTGCCGCGCGGCATGGGATGCCGGAAAAATGGATGATGCCGGGGTCATTGCCTCTTCCGAAAGGTCGAAGCGCAGCCTCAAGATCAGTCCATGCGGGAGACGCGTTTCATGGATCGAGGCGACCGGTGATCTGGTGACCGCCGAGCTTGGTGGGGGTGGCTCGAAAGTGGTGGCGGAGGCCTGGGACACCCCGACCTACGATTGGTCGTCGGACGGGGAATGGCTTGTCATGGCGTCGAAGGACATTCACTCGAACCGCGATATCTTCCTCGTTCAAGCCGACGGCTCAAGTCTTCCCCGGAACCTCACGCGGCATCCGGCCTTCGAGGGTTCACCGAAGTTTTCCCCGGACGGGAAATCCATCGTTTTCACCGCGAGGCGCGAGGCGGATGGGATCGCGAGGCTTTGGTTGATCGATGGACCGACGGATCCCGGAAAAACCGCCGCCCCGGCGCGTCCCCTCGGAACGGATGTCGGCGAGCCGATACGGGTGGTATGGGCGGCGGATTCGCGCTCGGTGCTCTACCAGAGCCGCGACGCTTCGGATAAGACGATCTACTCGTTGCCGCTGGATGGCGGCGATGTGATCGGAAATACGGATTTCCGCGGCATCGCGGAAGGCATGGGGGCGGATGGTCGCACGTTCTGGCGCATCGACCGGGTGCCCGCCGTTTTCCATGAGGGAAAACTGAAGCGCTTCGAATTCTCGTTTTCCATCGAGCAGGAGCGCGAGAAGCGGCTGAGGCTCGGCTTCCGCCGGATCTGGCGCACCTTGGGCGAGCGTTTCTATGACGAGACGATGAACGGTTTGGATTGGCCCGCGATGCTCACCAAATACGAAGACGCAGCCGCTGGTGCCATGGATTCCCAGCTTTACGATCGTGTGGTGGCGCAGTTGCTCGGGGAGCTGAACGCGTCCCACCTCACTTTCAAGACCAATCCGTGGGGGTTGCCATCCGAGTCGGATGCTGCGGAGAAGCCGACCGCTTTCCCCGGCCTTACGTTCCGCAGCACTTGGGACGGACCGCTGGTTATCGAGAAGGTGATCGAGGGTTCGCCGATCTCCCTCGTAGCGAATGCACCTGTCCCTGGGGAAACGGTGCTCCGCATCGGCGGCAAGGATGTGGACGCACGGACTCCCCTCCATGCGATTTTCAAAGGGGCAAAAGGCAGCACGTTCCCTATCGTCGTCGCCTCGAAGGATGGCGTAAAAAGAACCTTGGAATTGAGCCTCATCTCCTACGGTAGGGCGAGGTGGTTGGATCGTGCGGCAAAACTGAAGCGCGCCGAACTCGCGGCGGCAGCAAGCGGGAAAAGGATCGCTTACCTTCCGTTCCGGAAAATGAATTCCGTCGATCTGCTCGACCTCTCGACCGAGGTTTACCGCGCCTCGCTGGATGCCGATGGATTGATCCTCGACCTGCGCGACAATATCGGCGGTCGCGTGGCGGATCAGTTGCTCGGGCTTTTTTGCCAACCTGTCCACACCTTCACCATCCCGCGTGGCGGGGAAAGGGGATACCCGACGGATCGCCGTGTCAGCCCCTCGTGGGATGGACCGATGGTCGTCCTGTGCAATGAGAACACCTATTCCAACGCGGAAATTTTCTGCCATGCCTTCAAGCGTCTTGGTCGCGGCAAGCTGGTGGGCGTGCCGACGAACGGCGGTGTCATTTCCGCCGTCACGATCCGCATCCCCGAGGTCGGGGAGCTGCAGATTCCTTTCCGCGGATGGTTCCATGCGGATACCGGCCGCGATTTAGAGCTCAACGGCGCGATACCGGATGTGCTCGTTCCTATGAGTGCGGAGGATCAGGTGAAAGACCTCGATCCGCAGCTCGATGCCGCGCTGCGCGTCCTCAACGAGGCCATCGCCGCGAAAGGGGCGGAAATCCCGGCCATCCTAAAATCCTCGGAATGATCCGCGCCTTTCCTTGATCTGTCCGACTCTTCCCTTGCGGATGGGGGTTAGGGGCATTTGAATCCGCTCGCACCGAATGTATCTGCTCAAGAAAGTTTTCGAACTCCGGGAAAAATCCCATCCCGATCATGAGAAGCCGTTCCTCGATCACCTCGAGGATCTGCGGGTAATGGTCACCCGGGTGGTTATCACTCTCTTGATCTCGATGATCGCCTGTTTCTCGTTCCAAGAGGAACTGATGCAGCTTCTGCGTGATCCGGTTGAAAACGTGATCCTTACCAAGCAGAGGGAAACCATGCCGGACGGCGATGCGCACAAGGGCATCAAGGTTCCGACCGTGGAGATCTGGAACGAGGCGAAGGATGTCGAGCGCATCGCCGCGAGCCTCGGCGAGGAGCAGCGGAACTCGTTCTACACGGCGCTCGCAAAGCCGGACATGGAGTTCCACGCACGCAGCGTGACTTTGCTGCGAGCCACGAAGGCGCTGCCCGAGGCGAAGCGGAAGAATTTCGTGAAAGGCCTCGGCGAGAGCGAAACCATGACGCTCCAGTTGTTCGCGCTGCTGGAGTCAGACCCCAACCTTGATCCGGGCGCGGGATCCAGCAGCCGCATGCTTTCCTCGCTGAAGCCGACGGAGACCTTTATGCTTTCCATGAAACTCGCGTTTTTCGCGGGCATCGTGCTGGCGTTTCCGCTGCTGCTGATGTTCGTCCTGCAGTTCGTCCTGCCGGGGCTGCATGCCAGCGAACGCAAGGTGCTGTGGCCGGCGATGGCAATCGGTTTCGGGCTTTTCATCGGCGGCGTGCTGTTCGCCTATTTCCTCGTTCTGCCCAAGGCGCTGCTGTTCTTCTACGAGTGGAGCGGAAAGCTGGGCGTTTCCAATGAATGGCGCATCGGCGAATACATCACCTTCGCCACCCAGTTCACCCTCCTCTTCGGCCTTTCCTTCGAACTGCCGGTCGTGGTCATGGTGTTTGTGAAATTGGGTCTGCTCACCTACGAGACGATGTCGCGGACGCGGACTTACGCGATCCTCGCCATCTATGTCGCCGCCGCGCTGATCACGCCCACTCCGGACATCATGACGCTGAACCTGATGGCGCTGCCCATGCTGCTGCTTTACGAGATCTGCATCTGGCTGGCATGGTTCGATAGAAAAAAGGGGCGCGAAAAGGAAGCGCGCGAAGAGGAGGAGCTGCGGCAGCGCAGGCAGCAGTGGCTTTTGAAAAATGATGAGCGCGAAGAGGCGAATGCCGACTATCCCGATCCGCATGGCCACGATGACCATCATCACGAGCACGATCACGAGAACGGATGGCACGACGAATACCACCACCATACGGATCACGGCATGCCGGGCGACGAGGAATGGACGCAGCCGGAGGATGCCGTGAAAGGTGATGATATCCCCGAGGAGGAGCGGAAACGGATGCACGATGAGAACCGCGATGTCTGATATGAAGAAAGAAAGCGTTAGCGAAAAATCCCCTTATGCAGGCTGTGCGATCCTGATCGCCGCACTGGTAGTCATGCTTTTCCTGATCGGCTTTTCCATCTCGGTACTTTTCCGCCAAGCCAACGAGATCGCGAAATTCACCGATGAAAAACCCGCTTTGGTGGATGTCTCGCCGCTCGAAGACCGGGAGGCGGAGCTGAACCGCCTCGCCGAGAAACTGGAAACCTTCCGCCTCGCCGTGGGCGATGGTGAAACCGCGACGCTTGAGCTGACGCCGGAGGAAATGAACCTTGCCATCGCCGCCTACGAGCCGTTCAAGGATCTGCGGGGCATGTTGCGCGTGGCCTCGATTTCCCCGAAGGAGATCCGGATGGAAATCTCCTTCCAGCTCAACGGTCGGCCGCGGCTGTCGAAGGAGGGGGAGGGCGGTTTGATCACCTCAGATCCCCGCTACCTGAACGGCATCATGGTCGCCAAGCCGGGTCTCCTGAACAAGGAACTCGTCCTCCAGATCAGCGATATCGAGGTGCCCGGCAAAACGGTCGCCCAGGGATTTCTCGGCCAGATGTCTCCCTACCGCATCGCCGAGCGCTACGCGGGCAAGGAGGGAGTCGGCGGTGTCATGTCGGAACTCACCTCCGTGGAACTCGCCGATGGAGTCGTGCGTTTCGTGAAAACCGCAGGCATCACGCCCAAGGACACCATCACGAATGCCCAGGTGGACTCAGCAAGCCAAAGGCTTTTCAAGTTTTTCGCCGTAGCGGCCTGCCTTTTCCTCCTTTTCGTGGCGGTCGTGATTTTTGTCGGTCTGCGCTTGAAAAAGAGAAATGAAGGGGCACTCTTGGACAAATGAAATTCCACAAGGTGTTATTATTGTCCGCCCTCGGGTTTGCTCCGCTTCACGCGCAGGAGGCTCCAGCCCCCGCCGCCGAGGAGAAATCCGCCCCCGCTTCCGCCGATTCCGGCGATTCCGCTCGCCTCGAGTCCCTCAACAAGCTCGCTACCGAAACCCTCACCCAGGAAACAAACGACCTCCGCGCCGAGATCACAAAGCTCAAGCTGGAGCGCGAACTCATCACCGAAACACTCGCCCTCGAATCCGCAAAGCGCAAAGAGGCCGTGAAGGATGCCGTCGCCGAATCCGAAATGGAGATCGGCCGCCTTACCCGCGAGGGTGAGATTTCGAGAATCCGCTCGGAAAAAACCGCCGCCGATCTCAAGAGCTTCCAGAGCGAGTCGGCATTGGAGTTGACCCGTCTCCAGTCCGAGATGCAGACCATCGAGACCCGCGAAAAGCGCGAGTCCTTCGCCGATGTCGATCCCGTTTACCTCGAAAAGCCGCTCCGCGATGACGGCATGCTCGTCATTTCCGACCGCCGCATCCCCCTCAACGGCATGATCGTCGGCGAGACCGCTGATTTCGTCACCAGCCGCATCGACTTCTGGAACAATCGCGACCGCAAGCTACCCATTTTCATCGTCATCGACGATTGCCCGGGCGGTTCGGTGATGGCCGGTTACCGTATCCTCAAGGCCATGGAGGCCAGCGATGCCCCGATCCACGTCGTCGTGAAAAGCTTCGCCGCCTCGATGGCCGCGTGCATCACCACCCTCGCTGAGGAAAGCTACGCCTACCCAAACGCCGTCATCCTCCACCACCAGATCAGCTCGCAGATCGCCTTCGCCCGCCTGAACCTCACCCAGCAGAAAGAGTTCTTCAAGGAGAGCGAGCGCTGGTGGGATCGCCTTGCCGCGCCGGTCGCGAAAAAGATGGGGATTTCCACCGATGAGTTCATCAAGAAAATGTATGCCCGTTCCACCAGCGGTGACTGGAGCGAGTTCGCCGATGAAGCCCAGAAACTGAAATGGGTGAACCACATTGTCGATGGCATCGTGGAAAGCTCCGTCACCATGAACCCGGACGTGGAGGAGAAAGCAGCAGAAAAAAAAGTGGCGGTGGTTGAAGAGGTCGACCCGGACGGAAAGGTCTTCACCTACCTCCCGCGCCTCAATCCCAAGGATGTCTATTTCCTCTACAATCCGGACGGCTACTATCGGATGAGATGAGCCTGGAGGACGAATTCACAGACGTTATCGCGAAGGCGATGCGCGGGTTGGGCATCGATATCCCGGCCCTTTCCGAAACCAGCGGCATCACCGTCGCTGAAATCGAAACCCTCCTCGGCGGCGCGATGGACGAGGCCACTGCAAGGGCGATCTGTCCCGCCCTCGGTCTTGATGCCGAAGCACTTATCGACTTGCCCGGATACCTGCCGCAATCTGTCGCGATCCCCGGCGTCCGCCGCATCGAGCTGCCGTTCGGGAAATGGATCGTGAACGCGTGGGAGGTGGAGCACGGCGGCATCCGCCTCCTCTTCGATGCCGGAACCGGCGAACGTGATATCCTCGGAAAAGTTTCCCCGCAAGGCCTCG
>JAYTOE010000251.1:0-7291 GCA_043747935.1 Akkermansiaceae bacterium | reverse complement strand
GGGATCTTTGCCGTGACGCCGGATCTGCTCGACGAAGGTGTAGATGACCGCGCTGCGCCAGCCGGTGTGCTCGCCGCCGATAAACATCCAGTTCTTGTGGCCGAGCTTGGTGGGGCGGATGGCGTTTTCCGTCAGGTTGTTGTCAAACTCGATCTGCCCGTCCATGAAGCAGGGCTCCAGATGCGGCAACTGCGCGACGGCATAGGAGAGTGCTTGCCCGAGCTTGCTGCGCGGCACGATCCTAGGTCTGCGTTGGAGCCGTCGGGTGAGTTTGATGAGATGGTCATACGCTTGTCGGCTTTCGAGCCAGCGCGTTCGCTGCCGTTCGAGCGGTCCGGCGTTCTCTTCACGCAGCCGTTTCTCAACTTGGTAGATGCCGCCGATGAGCAGCAGGATCCGGGCGGTGATGCGCGGGTGGTCGTCCCGTGCTTCCTTGAATTTCCTGCTGATGTGCGCGAGGCAGGATACCGGTGTGATGCTCAGGCTGGTGTGACGCTCGATGAAGGTGCGGTAGGCGCGAAGGCCGTCGCTTTGGAGGTGGCCGTTGAAGGATTGGCTGCCTTCTCCGTCGATGAGGATGGTGTCGAGGCAGGTATTGGCGCGGCTTTTGTGCCAGTCGAAAAGGATGCCGTGCTCGGCATGGTGATAGACCCAGAAGTAGCCGGTGGCGGCTTTGCCGTTGCCGGGCTCGAGGCAGCGGATGGGGGTTTCGTCGATCTTGAGGTATCGCAAGAAGTCAGGCATTCTGACGAGATCCTTGAATCAAAGGGCTAGCCGGAGCGGGAAGGGGAATTTCGTTGGCGCTGAAAGGTGTCCACCGCATCGGTTGCGAATCAATGGGTGCCCGCCCATTCATCTCCAATCAGGCCGCACTGTCTGTTTTTTTGGGATACATTTAGGTTTTTCTTGGCAAGCATCCCTTGGTCTCGTCTTCTTTGGGCCGCTTTATAAAAACCCAAGATGTCAACAAATCCTACCAGCGCCTCCTATTCCCTTGCACAGGAACGCTACGCCGCGATGGGCGTCGATACCGAAGCCGCGATGGCAAAGCTGGCGACGATCCCGATCTCACTGCACTGCTGGCAGGGCGATGATGTGGGCGGTTTTGAAAACACCGGCGAGGGCTTGAGCGGCGGGATCGCTGTGACGGGAAATTATCCGGGCCGCGCGCGCACTCCCGATGAGCTCCGCGCGGATCTCGACATGGCGCTTTCCCTGATCCCCGGCAAGCACCGCCTGAACCTGCATGCCTTCTACGGCGAGTTCGGCGGGAAAAAGGTGGAGCGCGACGAGATCACCCCCGAGCATTTCTCGAACTGGATTGCGTGGGCGAAAGCGAACGGCATGGGCATGGATTTCAACCCGACCTGCTTCGCGCATCCGAAGGCGGCGGACGGTTTCACGCTCTCCCACGCCGACCAGGGCATCCGCGATTTCTGGGTCGAGCACTGCGTCCGTTCTAGGGAAATTTCCGTCGTGATGGGCAGGGAACTTGGCTCGCCGTGCGTGATGAACGTGTGGGTGCCGGACGGTTACAAGGACACGCCGGTGGATCGCGTTTCGCCGCGCCGCCGCCTTGAGGAATCGCTCGACCGTGTGTTCGCGAAAGCGCAAGACCCCGCGCACATGCTCGATGCGGTGGAGTGCAAGCTCTTCGGCATCGGCAGCGAGAGCTACGTCGTCGGCTCGCATGAGTTCTACATGGGCTACGCGGTGAAAAACCAGAAGCTCCTCTGCCTCGACGCCGGCCACTTTCATCCCACCGAAACCATCGCCGACAAGCTCGGCTCCGCGCTGATGTTCGTGCCGGAAATTTTGCTCCACGTCAGCCGCGGCGTCCGCTGGGACAGCGACCACGTCGTCACGCTCGATGACGCGCTCCAATCCATTTCCTCCGCGCTCGTCCGCGACGGCCTGATTTCCCGCACGCACATCGGCTTGGATTTCTTCGACGCCAGCATCAACCGCATCGCCGCGTGGACGATCGGCACGCGCAATACGCTCAAGTCCCTGCTCATCGCCTTGCTCGAACCCGCCGCGCTGAAAGAGGCGGAGGCCTCCGGCGACCTCACCACCCGCCTCGCCCTCATGGAGGAGCTGAAAGGCATGCCTTGGGGCGCGGTGTGGGATCAATACTGCGAAAAGCAGGGCGTGCCCGTCGGCATCGCGTGGCTCGCTGAGACGAAACGCTACGAGAATGCCGTGCTGAGCAAGCGGGCCTGATAACGCATCACCCATCGGATTGAAACCCATCCTAAAACTCACTGAGATCAGGAAATCCTTCGGCGCCGTCCGTGCGTTGAAGGGAGTTTCCTTCGAACTCTTACCCGGAGAGGTTCATGCGCTGTTAGGCGAGAACGGTGCCGGGAAATCCACGCTGATCAAGGTGATCACCGGGGCGCATCAGCCGGACGGCGGCACGCTGCAGGTTGCTGGCGCGGAGGTTTCCCACCTGTCGCCCTCGAAAGCCCGCGAGCTTGGCATCGCCTGCATCTATCAGCAGCCGGCGCTTTTCCCCGATCTAACAGTGGCGGAGAATATCGGGCTGCGTTTGAAGAAGACGGGCATGTTCAGCCGCGTACGCTGGCCGCAGCAGCGCGCCCATGCCGTGGAGTTGCTCCAGCGGATCGGGGCGGAGATTTCACCCGATTCGGAAGTTCGTTCGCTCTCGATGCCGGAACAGCAGCTCGTCGAGATCGCCTGCGCACTCGGTTCCGGAGCGAAGATCGTCATCATGGACGAGCCGACGGCTTCGCTCACGCAGAAGGAGCAACATCTGCTTTTCAAGGTGGTGCGTGACCTGCGTGCCAGCGGCGTCGGCGTGGTTTATATTTCCCACCGGCTGGAGGAAATTTTCGCCCTTGCGGATCGCGTGACGGTGCTGCGCGACGGTGAGAGCGTCGGAACCAACGCGGTGGATACCCTGACAGAATCCCAGATGATCAAACTGATGGTCGGGCGCGAGGTTGCTTCGATCTATCCGCCGTGCGAAGGCGCGCCGGGGAAGGTGGTTCTTTCGCTGAAAAACCTCGGCTGCGCGGCGGGCGGTGTGAAGGGTGTGACCTTGGATGTTAGGGCGGGCGAGATCGTCGGGATGGCGGGTCTCGTCGGCGCGGGCCGCACCGAACTGGCGCGGATCCTTTTCGGCATCACCCCGGCCGATACGGGGGAAATCATCCTGGACGGTGAGAAGATCACGATTTCCAATCCCCGTGAAGCGATCGCCCGCGGCATCGCCTACGTGCCGGAAGACCGCCGGCGGCACGGGGTGATTCTGGAAATGCCCATCGCCCAAAACATGACGATGGCGATCCACCCGAAATTATTTTCCGGATCGATCCTCCGGTTCAATGCGGAAAGCCTGCTGGCCAAAAATTTCATCCGTGATCTCGGCATCAAGGCCTACGGGCCGGAAGCGCCGGGCGGCAGCTTGAGCGGCGGGAACCAGCAGAAAGTCAGCGTCGCCCGCTGGCTGGCGACCAAGCCCAAACTGCTCATCCTCGACGAGCCGACCCAGGGCGTCGATGTCGGCGCGAAAAGCGAGATCCACAAGATCATCCGCGGCCTCGCCAAGGACGGGCTCGCGGTGCTGATGATTTCCAGCGACCTCCCCGAAGTGCTTGGAATGAGCGATCGCATCGCGGTGATGCGCGGCGGGGAAATGGTCGGCCTCATCGACAAGGAACACGCGGATGCCCATACGGTGATGGCCGCCGCACTCGGAACCAACGGAAAGGAAGTGGCGTGATGAACAAGTATTTTCGTGAAATCACGGTGGCGGCGGCGCTCGGCTTGTTGCTGTTATCGCTGGCGGTCTTCGCACCGCACTTCTTCCAGTTTCAGCCGTTCACCTCACGCCTGACCTCGCAGATGCCTGCGCTGGTGGCGGCCATCGGGATCGCGCTGATCATCATTTCCCGGCAGATCGACATCTCCATCGGTTCGCAGTTTTCGATGTGCGCGATCATCGCGGGCGTCACGGCTGCGTCCGGCCTGCCGTTGGGGGTTTCCATCATCGCGGCGATCGGGGCGGGTGCCATGATGGGCGCGCTCAACGGCGTGCTGGTCGCCTATCTCGGGCTGCCGAGCATTGTGGTCACGCTCGCGACCATGGTGACATGGCAGGAGGCGTTGCGGCTGTGGCAGCAAGGGCGTCTGCTCAATCTTCCCGATGGCATCCAGTGGTTCGGCCTCAGCCAGCCCGCCGGGCAAACGGTGGTGATCTCGCTCGCGTTCGTCCTCCTGATCGGCGCGGCGCTGGCGATGAAGCACCTCTCCGCAGGCCGGTTCATCTACGCCACCGGCACGGATGCCGAGGCGGCCCGTCTCGCGGGCATCGATCCGAAGCGCACGACATTCGGCGTCTTCGTGCTGATGGGCGCGCTGGCCGGACTCGCCGCTGTCCTGAATCTCGTGCAGTCGCCGCAAGTGCAGCCGAACTGCGGTGACGGGCTCGAACTCAAGACCATCGCCGCGGCCGTTGTCGGCGGTGTGGCGATCAGCGGCGGGCGGGGGACTCTGTGGGGCGTTTTGTTAGGTATGCTGCTGCTGGCCAACGTGAATCCGGCGCTCACCCATTTCCATCAGCCGCCGTATTGGGAGAAAGCGATCCAGGGTCTCGTGATCCTGCTGGCCGTGCTTGCGGACGGTCTCCGCAGCCGGAAAACCCAACTCTAACCGACCACCACCATGTCCAATCCAAGGTCATTGTCCTTCAAGTCGTTGCTCGCCCGCCATGAGGCGGTTCTGGTGTTCGTAATCCTCTTCGAGGTGATCCTGTTCCAGGTGCTGGGGCGAAATTTCCTCACCGAGAGAAATTTTTCCAACGTGTTCAGGCACTCGGTGGAAATCGGCCTGCTCGCCGTGGCGATGACGCCGGTGATCCTGACAGGCGGGATCGATCTTTCGGTGGGGTCGATGATGGGGCTTTGCGCGGTGCTGTTCGGCATGATGGTGAACGGGCTGGCAATGGATCCCTGGGCGGCGGCGGCGCTGGCGGTGGCTTGCGGAGCCATGGGCGGCGGCATCAACGCCGCGCTGATCACCCGGCTGAACCTGCCGCCCCTGATCGTGACGCTCGGCACTTTTTCCCTGTTCCGCGGCCTCGCGGAGGCGCTGACCAAGGGTGCGGAATCGTTCTCGGGATTCCCGCCATCCTTCCTCGCTCTCGGCAATGCCACCGTCGCCGGTCTTCCCGCGCAGATCTGGGTGTTCTTCGCGGTCGCCGCCGGGATCTGGTTTCTCGTCCATCGCACGACCTTCGGACGCTCTTTCCGGGCGATCGGCTATGCTCCGGAAGGGGCGCGCTACGCGGGCATCCCGGTCGCAAGGAACACCGGGCTAGCCTATGTCATCGCCGGGGCGGTGGCCGGACTCGCGGCGGTCATCCTTGTCGCGCGACTCGGCGAAGCCCGCGCGAACGCGGGCATCGGCTATGAGCTTCTCGCGATCACTGCGGTCGTCCTCGGTGGCGTGAGCATTTTCGGCGGCTCCGGCACGGTGTTCGGCACGATCCTCGGATGGATCGCCCTCGCCATCCTGAACAACGGCCTGACCCGGATCTCTGACTTCAAAATCATGGACCAAACCGTCGCCAGCGTCGCGCGCGAACTCTCCGGTCTCCTCACTGGTCTCCTGCTTCTCGCTGCCCTCGCCATCGGCGCCTCCATAAAAACGCTCGCCGTCCGCCGCGCCCGCAAGCAATCTGTCCCGACTTCCAAACCCGAACCAGCAACCCCATGAAACGCAAAACCTTCATCATCTCACTCGCAATCCTCGCCGCACTGCCACTCGCTTCGTGCAAAAAATCCGAACCCAAGGGCAATCTCACCATCGCCCTGCTTCCGAAGAGCAAGGGCAACCAGTATTTCGTCACCTGTGAAAAAGGCGCGCGCGCCGCCGCCGCGGAACTGGGAGCCGAGCTGCTCTTCGACGGCCCCATCAACTCGGATCCGGCCAAACAGAACGAGATCGTCGAGAACTGGATCACCGACGGCGTGGATGTGATCGCCGCCGCCTGCGAAAACAAGGACTCCATCTCCACCGCGCTGCGCAAGGCGCAGGCGGCGGGCATCAAGGTCGTCACCTACGACGCCGACGCGCAGCCCGACGCCCGCTCGTTTTTCGTGAACCAGGCGACCGCGCAGGGCATCGGCGAGCAACTCATGGACACCGCCGCCACGCTAACCGGCGGCGAGGGTGAGTTCGCCATCATCACCGGCACCCTGACCGCCGCGAACCTCAATGAGTGGATCAAGTTCATCAAGGAGCGCCAGGCGGAGAAATACCCGAACATGAAGCTCGTGGACATCAAGCCCTGCGACGACCAGAAGGACAAGGCCCAGCAGGAAGCCACCAACCTCCTCAGTGCGTATCCGAACCTCAAGGCCATCATCGGGGTATGCTCCCCCTCGGTGCCCGGTGCGGCGGAGGCGATCAAGCAAGCGGGCAAGGCCGGTGCCGTGAAACTGGTCGGACTCGGCCTGCCCAGCGAGAACAAGGCTTACGTCAAGGAAGGCGTCACCCAAGCCGTCATCCTGTGGAACGTCGAGGAGCTCGGCTACCTCTCCGTCATGGCGGGCGCCGCCCTCGCCAAGGGCGAGCTTGCTCCCGGAGCCACGGAGTTCACCGCCGGCAAACTCGGGAAAATGAAGGTCGAGGGAGACAACGTCATCCTCGGCAAGCCCTTCGTCTTCACCAAGGAAAACATCGATCAGTTCGATTTCTGACCGGAGCGCCAAGGAGGGGCTGCCTCCGGCTGCCCGGCGAGCCTAGCCATTTCCCATGCCAGTCCGGCAGCCGGAGGCACCCGCTCCTTGCGCTGCGCGAATGGCGCACCCCGCTCATCTACGGCAACGGCGGCAACGGCGGCAAGCCCAGCTCTTTGAGGAACTTGTTGTGCAACTTGGTCTTCTCGCGGATGGCGGTCTCTGCGGCGGTTAATTCGTTGTGCACCTCATCAAGCTCGATCTCCGCCTCGCCCACCGCTGTGCTTATGTAGCGGGAGATGTTCAGGTTGAAGTCGTTCTTCTTGATCTCGTCCATCTCCACCCGGCGGGAGTAGCGGGTTTCTTCCTTTCGGAATTGGTAGGTGTCGATGATCTTGGCGATGTGCTGTTTGCTGAGTTGGTTCTGGCGTTTGCCTTTGTCGAAGTTCTCGGGGCCGCTGGCGTCGAAGCTGGGTTTCTTGGCGGGGTTCGGCTCCCGCATCATGTCCCACTCGTTGAGCAGGGTATCGCCGTGGAAGATGTCGAACTCCGAGTCCTTCACCCCGTGCAGCAGCATGTTCATG
>JAYTOE010000250.1:0-4662 GCA_043747935.1 Akkermansiaceae bacterium | reverse complement strand
CGCCCTCATCCGCGCCGCGGAAAACGGCAAGCACGTCACCGTCCTCGTCGAGCTCAAGGCCCGCTTCGACGAGGCGCGCAACCTCAACCGCGCCGACGAGCTCCAGCGCGCCGGTGCCCAAATCGTCTATGGCGTGAAAAACCTCAAGACCCACGCCAAGATCTGCCTCGTCCTGCGCCGCGAGTCCGGCCGCATCCGCCGCTACGTCCACCTCGGCACCGGCAACTACAACGAGACCACCTCCCGCCTCTACACGGATCTTTCCTACCTCACCTGCAAGTCGGAATACGGAAACGATGCCTCGCTCCTTTTCAATGCCGTCACCGGCCGCTCGAAGCTCCTCCGCTTCCAGCGCCTCATCCCCGCCCCCTCCGCGATGAAGCCCCGCCTGCTCGACCTCATCGCCGGCGAGGCGGAGCGCGCCAAGCAAGGCCTGCCCGCCCGCATCATCGCGAAAACGAACTCCCTCCAGGATCCCGACATCATCGCCGCCCTCTACTCCGCCTCCCTAGCCGGAGTGGAGATCAAGCTCAACGTCCGCGGCATCTGCTGCCTCATTCCCGGCGAGAAATACTCGAAAAACATCGAGGTCATCTCCGTCATCGACCGCTACCTCGAACACGCCCGCCTCTTCTATTTCCACCAAGGCGGCGATCCGCAAGTCTTCATCGCCTCCGCCGACTGGATGACGCGCAACCTCGAAAAACGCGTCGAACTCATGATCCCCATCGAGGAGAAAGCGATCAAACGCCGCCTCGTGAAAATCCTGGAAACCTATTTCAACGACAACCGCAACGCCTGGCGCATCCAACGCGATGGCAGCTCCACCCCCGTCGTCCCCGCCAAGGGCGAAAAGCCCTTCCGCGCCCAAGAGCACTTCTACCAACAATCCCGCCGCGCCGCCAAAGCCCGCGAGCACGAACGCTCGATGACCTTCGAACCCCACGTCCCGCAGGATTGACAAGTGGCAGAAGTGGCGGCGATCTCCGGTCGCCGTCTTCAGAAGCCCAGCCCTTGTTATCGTATCCTCACTTGGAAAATGAACAGAACGCGCATCATCAAGCTCCTGTGCGTTTTCTTCACTCTCGGAATCTCCGCGTTGGCCATCTTCTGGTTTTCGGGTCATCGACCGCTAGCCAACCACAATTCACGCCTCCACTCAGCCATTGGCCATGCATCGCGTCTGGAGCTTAGAATTGATCCCCGGTACGGTCCGGATGGAACTTCCATCGTTTGGAGCAAACCAGTGGTAACCATTACGGATCGCTCTGAAATCGATCGGACACTCCGGAATTTCGAACTCCCATGGTATCAGCGCGCATCGGGCAGGTTCCATGAGTGTGATGGACATCTGCGCATAACAATCGTGATGCCAGATGCGTCAGAGTGCTTGATTCGATATGACCATGGGAAAGGAATCTACCCGATCTCCACGGGCGGAGATTCCCCCGGGTTTTCCGAACTCCCTCTGAAAGCGTGCTCCAAATTGAACAGCTACTTTAATTCTATCGGCTACAGCAACAGGGATCTCGGTTTCTAACACGAACCACATGCCAGCGATCACACTCGGTTCCAAGATACGCCTCGCAATCGTTTCGGTGACCCTCCTTTCGCTGGCAACCATCCTCGCAATCAAAACTTCCCGGATCTTTGACACGTTCGACAAGGATTACCTGATCCGGAGCACCTTCGGAGCCGACCTCACCCCCACATCGCGAAGGAGAAAATCACCTACTCCGACGGCATCGGCGGGTGAACATTCCGCCCCTACTTTCTGCCCTGAACCACCGCCACATGCAGGCACGAAACCCCGGCTCTCTGCGCCGCCATCGCCGCTTCCATGAATTTCCCGGCCTCTGCATCGGCGGGGATCCTCAGCCTTAGAGTGTAGCGCCTTCCCATCCCTCTTTCGATCCCGTTCCTCAACAAGCCTTCGATCTCCGCCGGTTCGATCGCACCCGCACGACCCACCCAACCGCCCGTCTTCGTCCAGCTCAGCTCGTCGCCGAAAAAGCAGACGCAGCAATGAGTCTGATTCGTCGCCACCGGTAGTTTCATCCACGGCCTGTCTTTTCCGAAATACTGGAAGATCATGCTCCGCGTGGGTAAAAGCGAAAGTTGCAACAGCAACAGCGCCGTAACTAGAACCATTCCCATCGAACGCATCATGGGGGTGACAACGCCCCTGGCCGGTGCTTTCTTAGCTCGTCCGCAAATCCCCGCCGATTTCACTCAGCCATGTCCCGCTCTCCAAAGCCCTTTCGCATTTTCACTGGATTCTGCCTCACTGTGTTGATCGGCGCACTGGCGTGGCTCGGCTTTCGCGATCCTGCTCCCACTCTCACCATCTCCTCCTCTCCCGCGCCCTCCCCCAGTCCCACCGCTCCGGCAGTGACCACCGCCAAGGCTCCCGAAACCGTCAGCTTCAACGCCCACATCCGCCCCATTCTCTCGGACAAGTGCTTCGCCTGCCACGGCTTCGACTCCACCAAACGCGAGGAAAACCTCCGGCTCGACACGGAAGCGGGCGCATATGCAGCCCTTGATAGCGACGAAGCCAAGTATGCCATCGTCCCCGGTAAGCCGGAGAAAAGTGAAGTGTGGGACCGCATCCACACCACCGACGAGGATGACATCATGCCGCCTCCCGATTTCCACAAGCCCCTCTCCGATGAGGAAAAGCAACTCATCACCCGCTGGATCGAACAAGGCGCTATCTACCAAGAGCATTGGGCCTTCGCCCCGATCACGAATGTCGCCGTTCCGCAAAACGCCGCCAAGAATCCGATCGACTCCTTCGTCCGCGCGAACCTCTCCAAGCACGGCCTCGCGCCAGCCCCCGCCGCCGAAAAATCCACCCTTCTCCGCCGTCTTTCCCTCGATCTAACAGGCCTGCCGCCCACCCCGGAGGAGCTCGATGCCTTTCTGAAAGACAACTCCGCCGATGCCTATGGGAAACAAGTCGAGCGCCTCCTCTCCTCTCCGCGCTACGGCGAACGCATGGCTGTGCCTTGGCTCGATGCCGTCCGCTACGCCGATAGCGTCGGTTACCACGGCGATCAGAACGCGCGCATCTTCCCGTTCCGCGACTACGTCATCGCATCGTTCAACGCGAACAAGCCCTTCGACCAGTTCACCCGCGAGCAGATCGCCGGCGATCTCATGCCGAATGCCACCGAGGAGCAGAAAATCGCCACCGGTTTCCTCCGCCTCAACCTGATGACCCGCGAAGGCGGCGCGCAGGAAAAGGAATACCTCGCGAAATCCGCCGCCGACCGCGTCCGCGCCATCGGTGCCGGATGGCTCGGCCTCACCACCGGCTGCGCCGAGTGCCACGACCATAAATTTGACCCCTTCACCACCCGCGATTTCTACTCGCTCGCCGCGTTCTTCAACGATGTCCGCCAGTGGGGCATCTACACGACGTACGGGAACACCCCCAACAAGGATCTCCCCGGCTTCAACAACGAATCGCCGTTCCCACCGGAGCTCTATTCGAAAAACAAAGCCATCATCGAGCGCCTCGAAGCTGCCCACGAGGCCTCACACGCCGCCGCGAAAATCATAAAACCAGATCCCGCCGCGCTCGAAGCATGGCGCCAGTCCACCGCCGCTTTCCTCACCACGAACCCCACCGGCTGGCTCCCACTCCAAGCCTCCGCCATCACCCGTGGCGGCGGATTGCATCCGCCCAGCCAAGCACAAGACCACACCATCCTTCTTACCGGAGCACCTACCAAAGGTGACACCCTCACCATCACTTACGCACTCCCCCCAGGCCTACCGGTGAAAACCCTCCGCCTCGAAGCCCTGCCCGACGCCACCAACCAGAACATGATAGGCCGCCGCCCGGACGGGAAATTCACCATGACTCCCACCTTCGCCTCCAACGGCAAACCACTAGGTTTCTCGTACCAACAGGCCGACCGCCGCACCCCCGCGAAATACTCGAACGGCTACCAATCCCCGTTGCTCGAACCCGCATGGCAATCCGCCCCCGCCATTTTCGAGGAACCTTCGAACGCCACCAGCCTGCCCCACCACGCCCATTATCACCTCAACGGCTCCCTCGCCCCGGTGGAAAATGGCACGCTCACCCTGACCATCGCCTCCGAGGACATCGGGAAATTCCGCCTCAGCGTCACCCCCTTCGCCGATCCGATATCCGGTGAGCCCGCCGCCCTCCGCCCGCAAATCGCCTCCGCCTTCAACTCCGGAGACGCGGCACACCCCGATGTCGCCGCCGCCTTCGTCCTCGCCACCACGCCGGATGCAAACCTCCCCGAAGCAGCGAAGACAGCCCGCGCGAAGATCATCGAATCGCGCGCTGGTTTCGCCCACTCCATGATCTCCCAGCCCGTTCCTGCGGACCAGATCCCGGACGGCCACATCCTCCCGCGCGGCGATTGGATGAACCCCGGCGAGAAAGTCGAGCCCGCCTTTCCCGCCTTCCTTTCCGCGCACATCAAGCCCTCCGAAAAACGCCTCAGCCGCACGGATCTCGCCGAGTGGCTCCTCGCGAAAGAGAACCCGCTCACCGCCCGCCACTTCGTCAACCGCCTGTGGAAACAGTTCTTCGGTAGAGGCCTTTCCAACATCCTCGACGACCTCGGCAACCAAGGCGAGTGGCCCTCCCACCCCGAACTCATCGACTGGCTCGCC
>JAYTOE010000249.1:0-16352 GCA_043747935.1 Akkermansiaceae bacterium | reverse complement strand
GGTGCTGGTGTGGGTAAAACGGTTGTTATCATGGAGCTCATCAACAACATCGCCAAAGGCCACGGTGGTTTCTCCGTGTTCGCAGGTGTGGGTGAGCGGACTCGTGAGGGAAATGACCTCTACTGGGAGATGATTGAGTCCGGCGTTATTGCCACTGAGAAGGACGACAAGGGTCATGTTAAAACTGACGCTGAAGGCCGCCCAGTGCTGGCCCCAGGGTCCAAGGTTGCTCTTGTTTATGGTCAGATGAATGAGCCTCCAGGTGCTCGTCTCCGCGTTGCCCTTTCCGCCCTTTCTATGGCTGAATACTTCCGTGATGAGAAGAATCAGGACGTACTTTTCTTCGTGGATAACGTCTTCCGTTTCTCCCAAGCTGGTTCAGAAGTGTCCGCCCTCCTTGGCCGCACACCTTCCGCCGTGGGTTACCAGCCCACACTGGCCGCAGAAATGGGCCAGATGCAGGAGCGTATTACCTCCACCAAGACAGGCTCCATCACCTCCTTCCAGGCCGTTTACGTGCCTGCGGATGACTTGACTGACCCAGCTCCTGCCAACACCTTCGCTCACCTTGACTCCACCGTCGTTCTTGAGCGTTCGCTCGCTGAGCAAGCGCTCTTCCCTGCGGTCGATCCACTCGCTTCCACCTCCAAGGCGCTCTCTCCCGACATCCTCGGCGAGGAACACTACCGCGTCGCCCGGGGCGTCCAACAGGTGCTCCAACGCTACAAGGACCTTCAGGACATCATCGCCATCCTCGGCATGGACGAGCTTTCCGATGAGGATAAGCTCAGCGTCTTCCGCGCCCGTAAATTGCAGCGCTTCCTCACCCAACCGTTCTTCGTTGCTGAGATTTTCACCAGCGTTCCCGGTGCACTCGTTTCCATCGAAGACACCGTCAGGGGCTTCGGTGAGATCCTCGACGGCAAATGGGACGACGTCTCCGAAGGCAACTTCTACATGAAGGCTGGTATCGACACCGTATCGCGCGACTGATCGCGGATGTTAAAAGTTATTGGTTGCTTGTTAAAAGGGAAGAAACCCGATTCGAATACCAATAACAAATAACTTCTAACTAATAACAGAATGTCCCTTCACCTCGAAATCGTCACGCCTGAGAAAAAGATCTTCTCCAACACGGTGGAGAACGTCTATCTGCCCGGAGCGGACGGAGAAATGGGCATCCTGCCAAGCCACGCCGGCCTGGTGACCGCTCTCCAGCCCGGCGAGTTGCGTTACCTTCGCGATGGTCAGGTCGTCACCCTCGCCATCGGTTCCGGTTTTGCGGAAATCTCCCAAGACAAGGCGATCGTCCTCACCGACATGGCGCTTGGCGAGTCGGAGATTGATGAAAGCGCCGCCGAGGAGGCCATGAAGCGCGCCGAGGAAAAACTCCAGACGATCGGCCACGACATGGGCGCGGAAGAGGTCGCCTACCTGCAAGGCATCATCGCCAAGCAATCCGCCGCACTGCGCTTCAAGCGCAAGCACCAGCATTGAGTCAAGGCATGGAGCGGCGGATCAGAATCCGCCGATGACCATGGAGGGACGATGATTGAGCGCGTCCGCACTTCCCATCGTCATCTCATGGGCTGGGGCGGATTTTTGATCCGCCCCTCCATGCTAGCTCAACATTTTGTGCACCCATTCCGCTTCGTAGAGGAAGTATTCTCCTTCTCGTAATTTCGCCTTCACGGGATTTCTCCGCACATACCTCGCCGCTCGGAGCATGTGTTCCCAGCTCCGTATGATCCGATCGAAATAATCCTTTTGCCAGAGCGCTCCTTGCTTGCCGAGCGCTTCGTTGATTTTGCGCGCGCTTTGCCGTTTCCAACTCCCCACCACCTTATCCAGCGAGATCCCCTCGGCCAGTGAGAAGAGCAGGTGGGCGTGATTCGGCATCACCACGTAGGCATGGAGCATGTAGCGGACTCCTTGATATTTCTCGAATTCTTCCCTGACTATTTCTGCGTGTTCCCGTTTCCTCAGAACGCAATCCCCATGCCCCGCATCCAGCATCCGATCCATCTCCGCACTAAAACGGCTATGATATTCCATCTCGGTTTCTTCGTTCCAAGGTTGGGGATGATCTGAAATCCAGTGGTTCCTGGCCGCTGTCCATTTTTGCATGAGGGCAATCGGGATTGAATCGTTGAGCCTGAAAGTCACGAAATACGTCGAGCCGTCCTGCTGCCAATGGGGCAAACGGTTGCGGGTTTTGGCAATCCCAACGAACTCGTTGAAAAACTTCATGACACGAGAATGGCTACCGGCCGTCGCGCGGCAAGACCCAAGGAGCGGCGGATCAGAATCCGCCGATGACGATGGAGGAACGATGATTGAGCGCGTTCGCACTTCCCATCGTCATCCCATGGGCTGGGGCGGATTTTGGATCCGCCCCTCCATGCCAACCACGCACATCAGCGCCGTGGAGATGAGCAAACATTTCACCTCCGCCTCCGGGTGGATCGCTTGCATTGCGCGGCGGTAAGCCTCCATCTGGCCGGCGTATCGCGCCATCAGTTCCTGCGCTGAATCCACGCGGTCGGTCTTGAAATCGATGATCTCCACGGTTGTCGCGGAACCGGCGGAATCGCGGTGGACGTGGAGCCGGTCGATCACTCCGCTCAACCACTTGCCGTCCAGCACGGCCTCGATGCGTTGCTCGCGGTGAAGGTTGATCCCGCGCCCGGCCTTGCTCAGCAGCGCACGGATCTCGGGCACGGAAAGCGTCTGCTCCATGGTCTTGCGCAGCTCCGTGGGGAAAGCCGGTGCGTGTTCCTCATCGATCCATCCGATCTTCTCGAACGCGGCATGGATCGCGGTGCCGAAGCGGCGGCCTTGCGGCGATCCGCCGCCAGCGGATTTCCCCTTCTCTCCGCTCGGGGTGCGGCGCGAACGTTTCGTCACCGCATCGCCCAACCGGGTGTGCGGCGCTTTTTCCGTGGCACCGATTTCATCGATTCCATCCGCCCAGTGCGGGTTGCCGGTTTCGAAAATTTGGGTTTCCCCGCCCTCCAGCCCCAGCGATGTCATCAGCCAGTTCGACAGGCTAGCCTTGCCGTCCTCGGCGGAGGCGGCGGGGGTGTCGAGAAACACATAGAGGCCGCGTTTCGCGCGGGTCATCGCCACGTAGAGCTTGCAGAAAGATTCGTAGGCCTGCTGCTCCGCCCAGCGGCTCTCGGCGTCGCGCAGCTCGGGGATCATCGCACGCACCCATTGCGCGGGAGCCATCGTGATCCAGCCCTCGCCGGTCACGGTTCTGTAATGCGTGAGGTCCGGGATTTTTTTCGAAGGCACATCGGGCAGCACCACCACATCGAAGCCGAGTCCCTTCGCTTTGTGTATCGTCATCACCTGCACCGCCGCCACGCCGGGGCTTTGGGAAATTTTCCTGCGCCCGATCCAATCCGCCGCCTCCCGCGCGGTGACCACGTCCTGACGGTCGAGCTCGCCCAGCTCCTCCAGCAAATCCTCCGCCCGGCGCCGCCCGAACATCTCCCAGCCATCCAGCAGCGGCTCGATCAGCTCGGCGACCATGCCCGCGAAGCCGACCTCGGAAACGCGCCCGCCGAGCCCTTCCCACGCCGCCTGCCAAGCTCCGCCGAAACGGGCGTCCAGCGCGGTTTTGAGCGGCGACATCATCACCGCCCACTCCGCAAAACGGTCGGCCGGATCCGCCAGCCAGCGCAGAAGCTGCCACACCATCACGCCCACTGGATGATCCTTGCCCGGCTCCCTTTCGCCCTCCTCGACGACCTGGAAACCCGCCGCCCGCAGCTCGTCGGCGAGCGCCTTCACCTTCTCGTTGGTGGACATCAGGATGCCGCAGGAAATCCGCTTCCTGCCCACGCCTAGCTCCTTCAGCAGCCCGATCACGCGCTCGGTTTTCTCCTCCTTGTCCATCACCTCGATGAGCGCGTGGCCTGCGTTCTCGGGTTTCTGCAGCGGCTTCGCGGAAACGTGCTCCTCCCACTCCCATCGCGCGGCGGCGGCGCCGAAAAGCCCGGCCATCGTCGCCTTGTCGCCGAACACGCGGTTCACCGGCTCCAGCACCTCCGGGCAGGAGCGCCATGACTCCGCCATCGTCGAGATTTCCAGCCCGCCGCCGTAGGTTTCCGTGATCTCATCGAAGAGGCCTACCTCGCCGCCGCGCCACGCGTAGATCGCCTGCTTTTTGTCACCTACTATGAAAACCGTAGATTCGTCGTTGCTGATGCCTTCCTCGACGAGCGGCAGCAGGGCGTTCCACTCCACGCGGCTGGTGTCCTGGAACTCATCGAGCAGCCAGTGGCCGTAGTTCGAATCCAGCCGGAAATCCACCGCCTCGCGCCGTAGCCGCGCCTCCTCGCCGCCCATCCACGCGCCCATCAGCCGCTTCACATCGTCGAAGCCGAGCTTGCCCTTCCGGCGCAGCTCCCGCTCCACGAGGCCGTCGTAGGAGGCGATCAGGCCGCGCACCCCTCGCGTCCGCGAGAGCGCGGCGGCCAGCTCGCAGCGTGCGGCCAGCTCCGCGAGATCACGCAGCGCCTCGGCGGCGAGGCCGGTGATGGTGAAGGGCTTGAAATAAGAAACCTCCAGCGCCCCGGCCCCCTCCGTCGCCGCCGCCATCACATTTTTCACCAGACTCGATGCTTTTTCCAACGACCCACTCCCCACCGTGTGCCGCTCCAACACATCAACCATCGCCTCAAGCGCTTTCGGCTGGCGCTTGTCCGTGGTCACCACATCCCCCAAATTCCTACGAATCTTGGCGGCAAAATCCCCTTTCCGCTTTTCCCACTCGGAAACATCCATGCCCGCCAGCTCCGCCGGCCCCCACTCCGGGTTCCCGGGGGAAACGAAAATCCCGTGCCAGCCGGTGATGAATTCCCGCAAGGGTTCCAACACACCTGCGCCTTCCTTGCCCTGGGTCGCCCTGCGGAAAATGGCCACGAACTCCTCCTCGTCGCTGCCGTGCGCACCGCCCTCTAACAAGCCCTCCAGCAGATCGTCCTTCATCCCCTCCGCCACCTCCCCTTGCAGCAGCTCGAAGCGCCCGCCGGTCACGCCCAGCTCGTATTGGAAACCTTTCACAACTTTGGCGAAAAACCCGTCCATCGTCCCCAGCGTCAGGCGCGGCAGTTTCCCCGTCACCTTCTCCAGCAGCCCCGCGAAATCCACACCCTCCATCCCCAACCGCGCCTCCAGCTCCGCCGCCTTGTTGGAATCCTTCGCCGCCTCCGCCAGCTTGCGCAAAATCGCATCCGCGAACTCCCCCGCCGCCTTCCGCGTAAAAGTCAGCGCCACGATCCTCTCCGGCTCCACCTCCCGCGCCATCAGCCCGATGATCCGGTCGGAAAGCCGGAAGGTCTTCCCCGAACCCGCCGAGGCCAGCACGAGCAGGTTCTTTTCGGGAAATTCCATCGGTTCTGGCTCTTAGGCTCGCCACAGCGCGTGATTTGTCACGCCTTGATTACTGCTGAGAGAGAAGTGGAGAAGAATTCGAACCACAACCGAGCAAAGCGAGATAGACAGACATTCTACTACTCAACAATCTGTCAAATGGACACGGATATACACGGATGAAGAGAACGGGAAATGCAGAGCGCCATCCGTGTTTATCTGCGTTCTCTTTTCATCTAGCCTGAATGGGAAAATGAGTTTTTTACATGTCCATCCGGTAGGGCTGATCCGGCTCGGTCGGCCCATTTGCCCTTCATGGAGCGGCGGATCGGAATCCGCCGATGCCCATGGGAGGCGATGATCTGTGCGTCCGCCCGCCCCATCGTCACCTCATGGACATCAGCGGATTCCCGAACTGCCCCTCCATGCACCCCCTCATTCCCGGCTTGCCCGGCGGGAGCTGGCGGAAAAGGATGCCCGCCAGCCCTTGAAGAAATTTTTGCCATATTACCGCCACCTTTGGAAGGTGAAGGGTATCTTTGCCGCCGGTGTGATCGCCGGGCTGATCTTCGCCGCAGCCTCGGGGCTGGGCTTGCCGCTGATGACCAAGGTGGTGTTCCCCGTGCTTTTCGAGAGCGAGGCCGTCGAGTCCTCTTGGTTCCTGAGCTGGCTCACCCGATGGATCGGCGAGGTCTCGCGCGACCAGCTCCTCATTCTTACCTGCCTCTGGATCCCCGCCGTTTTCCTGATCCGCGCCGTCGCCGCCTTCGCCAACGCATACCTGATCCAATACGCGGGCATGCGGGTGGTGGAATCGATCCGCATTGATCTCTTCGAGAAACTCCAGACCCTGCCGCTGGCGTTTTTCAAGCGCAACCAATCCGGCGATCTCCTCGCGCGGCTCTTGAACGATACCGAGATCCTCCGCCAGATCATCGCGCAGGCCTCGAACGACCTGATCAAGCAGCCGGCGACGCTGCTTTTCGCGCTGGGTTATGTGGGCTTCATGGCGTTCCAGGATCGCAGCGCGTTCATCGCGCTCATCGCGCTGCTCACGGTGCCGCTCTGCATCATGCTGATCCGCACCGCCGGGAAAAAGCTGACCGGCCGCGCCCGTACTCTTCAGAGCCGGGGCGGCGATCTTTCCTCATCGCTCTCGGAGAGCCTGCAATCCGCCCTTGAGATCCGCGCTTACAACCTCCAGGAAACCCAGATCAGGGGTTTCCGCAAACGCGTGGGCGAGATCCTGCGGCTGACGATGAAGGTGGTGAAATACCGGCAGATCATCTCGCCCTCCATCGAGGTGGTCGCCGCCGCCGGGTTCGCCGCCGCCCTGTATTTCGGAGTGAAGGCCGGGATGACGCTGGAGGGTTTCCTCGCGCTCGGCATGGCGCTTTTCATGTCCTATGAGCCGCTGAAAAAACTCGGCGCGATTCATTCGCTTTTCCAGCAGGGAGTCGCGTCGGTGGAGCGGATCGAATACATACTCCACGCCGAGGACAGCATCCCCAACACCACGCAGCCCAAGACATTCCCCATATCGCTCAGGGAAATTTCCTTCGATGATGTCACCTTCGCTTACGACGGCTTGCCGGTTCTCCACAGCGTGAGCCTCACGATCCCCGCCGGTCAGGCCGTGGCGCTGATCGGCCCGAGCGGTGCGGGGAAATCGACCTTCGCCCAGCTCGTGCCGCGCTTTTACGATCCGCAGGAGGGCGCGGTTCGCATCGACGGCATCTCCGTCCGCGATTTCAGCAAGCACGACCTGCGCGCCCACATCGCGGTAGTGCCGCAAACCCCCTCGCTGTTCCTAGGGACTCTGGAGGAAAACATCCGTGTCGGCAAACAGGACGCGACCCGCGCCGAGATCGAGGTCGCCGCGAAAAAGGCCTTCGCGCACGATTTCATCATGGCCATGCCCGAGGGCTACGATACCCAGGTCGGCGAGCGCGGCGATCTCCTTTCCGGTGGCCAGCGGCAGCGCATCGCCATCGCGCGGGCATTCCTCAAGGACGCGCCCATCCTGATCCTCGACGAGGCAACGAGCGCGCTCGACACCGAGAGCGAGGCGGCCGTGCAGCAGGCGCTCGCCGAGCTGGTGAAAGGCCGCACCACGCTGATCATCGCCCACCGCTTCAGCTCGATACGCTTCGCCGACCGCATCCTCGTTTTCCGCAGCGGGCGCATCGTCAGCGATGGCAGCCACGAGGAACTGCGCGGAAAAGACCTGACGTACCAGGCAATGGCAGGCGGGGAATTTAGGTGAATGAATTCGCGAAATGGGCGACGTTGCTGCTCTGCGTGGCATTCTCGTGGCGCTCCATCCTCAGTTGGAAGAGCGTGATGGCCGACGAACCGAAGGCATGCGCCGCCAGCCTCATCACGCTCATGCTGATCGGCTCGCTCGCCAACATGGCAAGGCTTCTCGCCAGGAAATGAGAGCCGGTCTCATGGATCCGCGAGACCCGGCGGCGTTCCGTAACCCACCATCCGGCTTTTGCTGTTCTTGCTCGGCACACGGAAATCGCACACGCCGTATCCGTCCACCTTGACGCCCCGGTAGGAGCGACCGTTGGTGGAGTTGATCATCACCGCCCGCCCGTCCTTTTCCTCGTAGCCCAGGAACATCGCCACGTGCGTGACTTTCGTCAGCCGCCCGTCATCCGGCTCGTAGGTGCCCGTCCAGAAAACGAGATCGCCGGGCTTGAGATGGGAGAAACTCGCGTGCTCGGTGTCCACGGCCTCGATGGAAACGGGATGAATCCGCGAGTGATCCCGCACCCAGAGGTATTGGTCGGAGGATGTGCGCGGCGGCTTCAGTCCGACCTTGCGAAGGATGTGATACATCGCGCCGGAGCAATCGAAACCTCCCTCCGCCCCGCCATTGCCGCCGTATTTATAAGGCATACCGGCGACCTCTCCAACCGCCTTGATCGCCGCCTCGATCAGCTTCCTACGCCCTTCCGGCAGTTCATCGAAACCGCGCAGATCCGATGTCTCGATTGCCTGAGCGAGGGAAAGCAAGGCAAGCGTGCAAAAAGCGAAGAGGGATTTCTGCAACATGCGCCAAGCTTATCACGCATCACGCGCGGAACAAACCCCGGAATTCGTTTTGCCAAGGCGCGCCGGAAAGCTCACTTTCGCGGCACATGGGCGACCCGACGCGAATCCTCGTCATCAGCGACGGCAAAGCCGGCCACGAGAACCAATCGCTCGGTTTCGCGGAGGCGGTGGCGCGACTGCGCCCGGCGGAGATCCATACGCTGCGGCTCGAGATGGGAAAAGGCACCTTCGGTCGCTTCAGAGCGGCGGTTGCCGGAGCCAGCCAATTCCCCCGCCCTGATTACGTCATCGCCGCAGGACATGCCACGCATCCGGCTGCGCTTTGGATCGCGCGGAAATACGGCGCACGTAGTATTTCCCTGATGAAACCGAGCCTGCCGGTGTCGTGGTTCGATGTCTGCATTTGCCCGGAGCACGATTTCATCGGTAAGCCCGTCCCGCCGAACGTGATCACCAGCAAGGGTGCGCTCAACCGTGTGCGACCTGCCGTAGGCGGGCGCTCCGGAAAGATTTTCCTCATCGGCGGCCCCTCGAAAACCCACAGCTACGATGAAGCCGCGCTGATCGCACAAATCCGGGAAATCGCAACGAACGGCGAATGGCAGGTCGCGGATTCCCGGCGGACGCCCGAAACCTTCCTGCCCGCGCTGCGCAAAGCACTGCCCGGCCTCACGCTTTTTCCTCATCAGGAAACGCAACCCGGCTGGCTCGCGGCGATGCTTTCCACCGCAGAAACCGTCTGGGTCACCGAGGATTCCGTCTCCATGATTTACGAGGCACTCACCGGCGGAGCGAAGGTCGGCGTCCTAGAAATGCCACGCCTCAGGCCAGACGCCCGCGTGATCCGCGGACTG
Organism: Akkermansiaceae bacterium; assembly: GCA_043747935.1. Lineage (GTDB taxonomy): Bacteria > Verrucomicrobiota > Verrucomicrobiia > Verrucomicrobiales > Akkermansiaceae > Luteolibacter. The sequence continues at coordinate 7,053 of JAYTOE010000249.1, read as the reverse complement.
GAGGCGCTGAAAGCCGAGGGCTTTTTCGATACGCAAAAAACGCCCCGCCCGCTCGCCGAGGCGGATCGCTGTGCCGCGATGATGCTTGGGTTAGAAAGCTGACCGCAGCATCGGAAGTCTTGCCAGCGGCGCGTTTCCAGCTATGCACGGCGCGTGGCAGCGAGCGTCGAGTCAAAGGGTGTATTCGCGCGGCTCTGGATCGCTTCTTTTTTCCAGGGCCTCTCCACGGGTTTCTGGTTTCCTGCACTCACCAATATTCTCAATGCGGAGGGAATGGGAGATTGGGTAGCCTGGGCGTTTGCCGTGCCGCCGATCTGTGCGCTGATCTCACCGCTCGTCGGCGGTGCCTTGGCGGACGAACGAGTGGCCGCGCAGAAGCTGCTAGGATGGTGTTCGCTCATCAGCGCAGTGCTTCTGGCGTGTACCTTCTGCGCACTCGATGCAGGACTTGGACCGCTTTGGTTTCTCATAGGGATGGCGGTTTATTCGCTCGTCTCAGGACCATCATGGGGTCTGCTCGCAACCATCACCCTCGGACACCTAGGTCAGGAAGGCAGGCTTTATCCCATGGTTCGGATGGGAGCGACAGTCGGTTGGATCTCAGCGGGCTTCCTAACAAGCTATGCACTCAACGCAGATGCGAGCGTATTGGCAGGATACGCCGGTGCGGCGGGTCGCATCGTGTGCGGCTTTCTCGCGTTTCAACTGCCCCACACGCCACCTCCAGGCTTGGGAAAATCATGGAAAAGCGCGCTCGGCCTCGATGCATTCTCACTTTTCCGAAATCGAGACCATGCGGTAATGTTCATCGTCACCGGAGTTTTCTCCATCCCGCTTGCCGCCTTCTACATGTATTCGCCGGAGTTTTTCGAAGCGCTCGGAGACAAGACCCCGACCGCGAGCATGACCGTCGCCCAATGGAGCGAGATCACCGCGATGATCTTTCTCGGTGCTCTCATGGTGCGTTTCCGACTCAAGACACTGCTGATGTGGGGACTTGCACTTTCCGCGCTGCGATTTGGGATGAGCGGGTATGCCGGAATTGGTGGAAACGTGGGGTGGCATGTCGCGGGTGTCGCGCTGCACGGAGTCTGCTACACGCTTTTCTTTGTCACGGCCCAGGTCTATCTCGACAGACGTGTTGACCCAACGATGCGCGGCCAAGCGCAGGGGCTACTCTCACTCATGGCCGCCGGAATCGGCCCCTTGGTGGGGGCTTTTTTCTGCCGCTGGCTCCGCGCCGTTTGCGTGGATGAAACCGGTGCGGGCTGGGAGGGCTTCTGGTGGACTCTCGCCGCCGTCATCGCTGTCTGCTGGATCACCTTCGGCCTGTTTTATCGGGGGAAAGCGGTTGTAAACTGATTCCGAAAATCCAACCGCGAATGAACGAATCCGATCCTATGAAAAATCTTCGTTTCAGCATTTCAGTTTTCAGCGTTTACCCAAACCCCTCTTCATTCGCGCAAATTCGCGTCCATTCGCGGTTAACAGCGCATTTGATCCGCATTCCTGCCTTGCCATCCCGGGAAAAACCCTCCATAGCCCCGCCCCCTAAGCCGCCTAACGCCTTATTTTATGTCACTCAAGATCCGCAACCTCGCCATCATCGCCCACGTTGACCATGGGAAAACCACCCTCGTTGACCAACTCCTCAAGGCCGGCGGCACTTACCGTGAGAACCAAGCCACGCAGGAACGCGCCATGGACTCCATGGATCTCGAGCGCGAAAAAGGCATCACCATCAAGGCGAAGAACACCGCCATCCTTTACGACGGCTACACGATCAACATCGTCGACACCCCGGGCCACGCCGACTTCGGTGCCGAGGTGGAGCGGGTCATGAAAATGGTGGACGGCGTCCTCCTCGTAGTGGACGCGGCAGGTGGCCCGCAGGCGCAGACGCGTTTCGTGCTCCGCAAAGCCCTGGCCGAGGGACTGAAGCCCATCGTCGTGGTCAACAAGATCGACCGCCCCCTTTCCAACCCGCTCAAGGTTCACGACCAAGTGCTCGAGCTTTTCCTCGACCTCGACGCCACCGAGGAGCAGTTCGAGGCACCTTTCTCCTACGGCTCCGCCCGCGACGGCTATTTCATGGATCATCCCGATGACGAGCGCGTGGACTGCGTCCCTCTCATCAAGAAAATCATCGAGTTCATCCCCGAGCCCACCGCCGATCCGGAAGCGCCTTTTCACATGCTCGTATCGAACATCGAGTGGGACAGCTTCGTCGGTCGCGTGGCGGTCGGCAAAGTCCTCGGCGGCGCGGTGAAAAAGGGCGATACGATCTGGCTCCACCGCAAGGACGGCACCAAACAGCAGTCCAAGGTGATGAAAACCTTCACCTACTCCGGCCTCGCCACCGAGGACTCGGAAGGTTGCGGCGCGGGCGGCATCGTCGGCATCGCGGCGGGCATTGAAAACATCGACATCGGCGAGACTCTCGCCGCCACCTCGGATCAAGAGGCGCTGCCTTTCGTAGAAATCGACCCACCGACCGTTTCCATGGAGTTCTCCATCAACGACGGTCCGCTCGGCGGCAAGGAAGGCAAGCACGTCACCTCCCGCGCCATCCGCGAGCGCCTGATGCACGAGATCAAGACCAACGTCTCCCTCCAGGTCGAGGACACCGACCAGGCCGGCGTCTTCAACGTCTCCGCCCGTGGCGCGATGCAGATCGCCGTACTTGTGGAACAGATGCGCCGCGAGGGCTTCGAGGTCTGCGTTTCCCGCCCCACCGTGATCTACCGCCGCGACGAGGGCGGCAAGCTCCTCGAACCCTTCGAGACCCTCTACATCGAGTCCCCCGGCGATTACACGCAGGGCATCCTGAAACTTCTCATCAACCGCAAAGGCATGATGGAGAACATGGAGACCGAGCCTTCCGGCGAGACCCTCATCACCGCCCTCATCCCCACCCGCGGCCTGATCGGTTTCGAAACGGAGATCGTCAACCTGACCTCGGGCCACGGCATCATGTCCCACCTTTTCCGCGAATACGGCCCGCACGCCGGCGAGATCGTCACCAGAACTACGGGAACCCTAGTATCCATGGAGGCCGGCGTCGCCACCACCTACTCGCTCCAGGCGCTTGAGGATCGCGGCGTGCTCTTTGTCGGCGCGAACGACGCCATCTACCCCGGCATGCTCGTCGGAGAAAACCCGCGCGTCGGCGACATGCCGGTGAACCCCGTGAAAGAGAAGCACCTCGACAACATGCGCTCCTCCGGAAAGGACAAGACCTCCAAGCTCACTCCGCCCATCCGCTTCTCCCTCGAGCGCGCCATCGAATACATCGATTCCGACGAACTCGTCGAGGCCACCCCGCTCAACATCCGCCTCCGCAAGCGCATCCTCGACGAGGGAGCCCGCAAGCGAGCCGCCAAGGGAGTCAAAGGCGATGACCGCAGCAACCGCGGGAAATAAACTTTAAGTTTTAAACTTTAAACCTCAAGGAAGAGGAAGAACCAGCCGTCCCGCCTCTGTGACCTCCGTGTCTCTGTGGTAAAAGTTTCCACAACCATAGCTCCGCGTTTCCTCTGCGACCTCTGCGTCTCTGCGGTGAAACTCTTCTAGTCCCATGTCCCCTTACCTCATCCGCGTCTCCGAAGTTTTCTCCGGTCTGGTGCCGGAAATCCTCGGCATCCTCGGCGCGGAGAAGGTGAAGAAGCTCGGCTCTGAGTTTTTCGTTTTCCAGACGGAAACCCCGGAGCGCATCACGGATTCCCCCGCTGCGCGTTTCATCCGCTGGCACATCCCGGTGGAGCACTCCTGGCCCTGCAACCCGGAGAAGATGGAGGGCTTCGTCGAGAAAGCCGCGCAATCGCTCTACTACAAGTTCGAGGGTCGCCACCCGCAAACCGTCCTCGTCGGCCGGCTCGTTCCAAGCTCGCAGAAGCCGTATTACAAATCCCTCGCCTCCAACCTCCGTGGGCGCACCCTCCAGGTCTTCGAACTCCCCGAGCGCGCCCCGAAAACCGCCGAGGAACAGAATTCCTCCAAGCAAACCCTCTTCTGCTTGATCGGAAAGGAAGGCCTCTTCGCCGGCATGGCCAGCCCCAAGGCCGCAAACGGCCTGCACCCCGGCGGCTCGAAGTTCATCGCCCAGAACGCGGAGGACACCGTCAGCCGCGCGGGCGCGAAGATCGCCGAGGGGCTGCACTACCTCTCCATGTTCCGCCCCGCCCTCCCCGCCGATTCGCATTGGCTGGAGCTGGGAGCCAGCCCCGGCGGCATGACCTCCGAGCTGCTCAAGCGCGGCCACCGCGTCACCGCCATCGACCGCGCCCCGCTCGATCCCCGCCTCGCCAACCACCGCAACCTCACTTTCATCCGCGAGGACACCGCCGCCTTCATCCCCCCGCGCGGCGCCCGCTACGACGCGATCCTCTGCGATCTCAACGGCCCGCCCCTCCAGGCCATCGCCCACCTCACCCGCCTCACCGATTTCCTCAACCCCCGCGCCCTCGCCGTCTTCACCCTCAAAACCACCGGCGCAGAAACGCTCATGGAAATCGACGCCCTCGAGAAACAAGTCCTAGCCCACGCGGAAAAAGCCGGTTTATCACTCATCGCCCGCACCCACCTCACTTACAATAGGCAGGAGTTCACGGTGTTTTTCGAGAAGGGTTTGGATTGAGGGTCTTCTCTGCCGTTCAAAAATCCAAAATCAACAATCAGCAATCGTCAATTTGATCGATGCACGTCTCCTACGTTGGGATTGATGAATGAGGATTGTTGATTTTGGATTTTTGATTGGAAGAGGAAGAAGCAGAGGGAAGGGTATGGAACCCGAGTTCCTTGGCCGGTGGGACGGGGGAGGCGATGAGCTGCTTGATGGCCTCGAAGACGAGTTGGAACTGCTGGTCGTGGTCGGCGTATTTTTCTTCGAGAGCCTCGATTTTCTCGGCGAGCAGGGCGTTGGAGTCCATCAGCCGCCGGAGCTGGACGAAGGTGCGCATGATGGCGATGTTCACCTCCACGGCGCGGGGCGAGCGCAGCACGCTGGAAAGCATGGCCACTCCCTGCTCGGTGAAGGCGTAGGGGAGGTATTTGCGGTGCTGGCCGCGCTTTAAGGTCGCAGATTGCGACCTTAAAGGATCCGGCTCGGCTTTTAAGATGCCAGTTTGGCATCTTAAAGCGGCCTCTTCCTTGTCAGTGAGCTAGAACATGAAATCATCGGGAAAACGTTCGATGTTTCGCTTCACCGCGCGGTTTAAGGCTCCGGTATCCACCCCATAAAGCTCCGCCAGATCGGAGTCGAGAATGACCTTCTCGCGGCGGAGGTAGTGGACGAGTTTGGCGAGCCTTTCCGGCACGAGCAGGGCGACGGTTTCGCTGGCGGCGCTCAGTTTCCGCTTGGTGGTTGGGATCTTTTTGGCGGGCATCGGGAAAGGAATGAAGGTTCTATGCTATCCACGGTGCCCGCATGTTGTAGGATAAACGATCCGCGTTGAGATCAAAGATTCAGTATCGCCGCGGCGGTGCCGAAATAGATGAGCATCCCGGAGACATCGACGATGGAGGCGAGCGAGGGAGCGGAGACGACCGCGGGATCGAGCCGGATTGCGCGGGCGGTGATCGGGAGGAGTGCGCCGAGGACGGTGGAGGAAAGCACTTGGAGCGTGATCGCGCAGGCCACGGCCAGCGAGAGCTGCGCGAAGGAAAACGCCTCGGTGGCTGGAGGATGGAAATGGGGCAAGATAAAGGTGATGAAAGCCGCGATGGCGACTCCGAGCGTGAGCCCCAGGAAAAGGCCGACGCGCGCCTCTTTCCACGCGATGCGGAACGCGGCATCCGCACCGATCTCGCCGAGCGCGAGGGCGCGGATCACCATGGTCGCGGATTGCCCGCCCGAGTTTCCTCCGCAGGCCACGACCATCGGCAGGAATAGCGAGAGCACATAGGCGCGCTGCAGCACCTCGCCGAAACGGAACATCACATAGCCGGAAATGATGGACACAAAAGCCAGCCCTACGAGCCACGCCACGCGGCGTCGGTAGTGCTTCACGAAGGTGGTGTTCAGGTAGGTCAGCTCCGTCTGCTCACCGCCGATACCCGCGAGTTTTTCGATATCTTCCGTGGACTCTTCTTGAAGAATTTCCAACGCGTCATCGTAGGTGATGACGCCGAGGAGATGGTGAAACTCATCAACGACCGGCAGCACCACAAGGTCGTAGCGGGAAAGCAACCGCGCGGCCTCCTCCTGGTCAGCGCTGGCCAGGACGAACTCGTCCGCATCCTCCATGATGTCGCGGATCGGGGTGTCCCAGGTTTCGAAAGCGAGGTCGCGCAACCGGACTTTTCCGACCAGCCGCCCCTGCTCATCGACCACGAAAATCCGGGCCAACGTCTCCGCGTCCTCGCGGTCGCGGCGGAGGACGGCGATGGCTTGCTTTACCGTCATGTCGGCGGTGATGCGCCCGACGTGAGTCGTCATCCGTCCGCCCGCGGTGTCCTCCTCGTATTTCAGCAGGCTCTTCGTCAGCGCCTTGTCGCGCGGGCCGAGCAGTGAGAAAAATCGAACCTGCGCCTCCTCGGAAACGACCTGGAAAATGTCCACGCGGTCGTCGTCGGAAAGATTTCCCAGCAGCACCCGGAGCTGGGCCGGCTTGAAATGGCTCAGCGAATCCTCGATCAGCGAGAAGGGCAGCTCGGCGACGACATCCGTGGCGATCTCCGGGCCGATCGTCTTGAAAAAGAAATCCCGCTCCTCGTCATCGAGGTGCTCGTAAAGCTCCGCAAGGTCGGCGTAGTGGCAATCCTCGGCCGCGGCAAGCAGCGCGGAGCCGTCCTGCGCGTCGATGGCGCGCTTGACCTCCGAGATCGGATTTTCGTCATCATCTTCCGCCACGCGCGGAGCCTGCGGGAGTCCGGGGGGCTTGGTCAACAGCCTTCCGGCGGGCGAGAGCCCAGGGTTCCTACACTAGGGAGAAAACCTATCCGAATCAAAAAAGAGAACCACGGATGGACGGTAGAGTAGAGAGCAACGGGCGGCTTGCGCCAATCCCGTTGCTCCCCCTCGTCAAACCGGACGTGCGGATTTCCCGCATCCGG
>JAYTOE010000248.1:0-14608 GCA_043747935.1 Akkermansiaceae bacterium | reverse complement strand
CGGCAGCGTCTTCAGATCGGCGAGGTTCGGAACCGTGCGGAACCAGGGCGCCAACCCGTAGATCCCGGTGGTGGTCGGGCGCAGCCCCGTCAGCAGGCTTGTCCGCGAGGGGCTGCACAGCGGGCTCTGGCAATGCGCGTTGGTGAAGGTCGTCCCCATGGCCGCGAGACGGTCGAAGTTCGGCGTCTTCGCCTGCGGATGCCCGCCGAGCGGGCCGACCCAGTCGTTCAGGTCATCGACGGCGATGAAAAGGATGTTCGGCGTTTTCCCGGCAGGCTCGGCGGCGGCCAGAAGCGAAAGCGGGAGGATCAGGCAGGCGATGAAAACGCGCATACCCATGACTATTCGCGTGCTGCTGTGCTGTCGATGGGGAAACCGTACTGCCCGCGGCGGACACCCCGCCATTTGGATTCAGCGTGATCGCACCATTTGTCGCACTGATGTTCGGGGGTGCAAGTGGGACACTCTATTGAGATTCTACTCTCAAACTTTCTTTCCAGCCGGAATCTTATTGAACCAGTTATTCTGGTAAATGAACTGCGGCTTGGTGGACGAATGCATGTGCGCCTGGGAATACTTGAAGCTGAAGGCGAGGGTGGAATCCGTATTGTTCGCACCGGGCAGCTCCTGAAAATAATTGATGATCTGGTTGAGGTCAGCCTGATGCGCGCGATGGATCAGGCGCATCACCCGTCCAGGTGCATAATTGGGGCTCGCCGGATTTTCGGCATCGGCCATGGCATCCGAGATACCCAATCCGTAGGTGTCCCAAGCCCATTACTCTTTCCCCGGACCACTCAGACCCTCCATGTTTTCGCCCGTGGTCAAAGTCCATGACGGGTCATACATCCCCGTGCCATACAAGGTAGCATCCCACAAGTCTCCCGACTTTTGCTTCACATCGGCCAACGCCACATTCGGATACTCCGGCACGCGCACCATCGAGGGAAACGGGTGCAGGCTCCATAGCGAAAGCATATTGTAGCGATGCCGCGCCATGTTATCGAGGAAACCTGTCCAGAAGTCGGCATCCCACATCTGCGCGATGTTAGGCTGCGCGGAACTCGAATCGTCCGAGTAACTGGGGCTGCGGGCATCGAGCGGAATGTTGAACTTGATGCCGCGCTCAGCGAGATACGGATTGGTTTGGCGATCCGTCACGCCTGCCAGTCCGTCCGCCAATTTCACTGCCTCCGCCAATTCAAGTCCGCCATACATCGCTCCGCGATCATCCTTGCCGATCACCCACCAGTTGGTGGCCGCGCCGTCCACCACCTTTTGGATGGCGTATCCTTGTGCATTCAGACCTGAAATCGTCGGCTTGCCGGGTATGGAAGCTCCCTGAGTCGTCAGGATGACGCGCACGGTTTGCGTCGCTACGGACGGATCGCCCGGTGGCAAATCCGTCACCACATAACCATTCTGCTGCAATGCTGTTTTTACGTCTCCCGCCGCAAAATGGATGACCCCCACGGCAGGATCATACAGCAGTGCCGCTGGCGTTTGGGCTTGCAGCAAATGACTGCCCGCAATCCCTAACAACACGATGAGTTTGAGGTGAATGGTTTTCATGCCTTTAAATTTCCTGGTGATGCATCAAAAGGTTCATGGGAGACATCAAGGCGCAGGCACTTTTCCCAGGCTCAGCCAGCCGGGAGCATCCGCGTCTTGAGCGGAATTCGCGAAGCGCAGGGGCTTGCCATTTCCGAGCGGGTTGATCACGCGCAGAGCGAGGGTATGACCGGCGATCTTGTCCTCCAAGGGTATCCCTACCCGCCACTCGCGGGGTGGATCTCCGGGCAGTAGGCCCGTGAGTTTCCAATCGACAGGCCAGCGCTTGGCAATATTGCCCTCTTGATCCAGAGCCGCCAGCTCGAGTGACCAGTCATGATAAAAGGGTGCCACCCCTTGATTGATCACGGTGAGCGCCACTTTCAAGTCGTTGCCATCGCTGGCGATGTCTGCGGTGGCTACATGGAAATCGTAGCCCATGCGGCGCACATGTGAGATCGCCCGCTCGCGGCGCACGGCATCCAATGGCACTTTGAAAATGCCACTTTCCATCAGCCAGGTCACATGCGTCTGCTCCACGCAGGCCTTGAAATCCTGCGTTTTCTCGTGCGTCGGATCCTCATCGTGGACTTGGCCCCAGACTTCCGGCCGCACTTCCCCGCCGATGGGATGGGTGCGCCATTTGTTCCATGCCGCATCGCCTGCGGCTTTCAAACTCGGCATGTAAAACCAACTGTCTTGCTTGTTACCGGTGTCCAGCGTTCCCCATGCAAATGAATCATCATGATAGCCGAATGGGCGGCTCGCATTCGGGGCGAGCTTCGAACTTCCAGCACCTACCGGATAGCGCAAAAGGATGGGGGTTTTCTTGAATGCCTTTTCATAGGCATCGAGCACTCGTTTCTGGGTACTGATCGACGCAAACAGATCCTCTCGCGGGTAACTGTGCCACTCGCCCCATGCGCCGAGCAATCCTGCCGTGATATAACCGATGCGTGCGTCACCATCGTAGCGCTTGCCTAAAGCGGCAATGAAGGTTTCCAACGCATCGATCAGTCGCTCATTTTCATAGTCCGGGCTAAAGTTGCGATGATTGGGCGGTTTCTCAGAGGTATTTCCCCATTCGGTCACTTTCACTCCCTGATCGCTCAGAAACTTAGGTAGGCCGGACTTCTTTCCAGGGTATTCGATCCAGATTCGGAAGACCGTTTGGTTTCCCCGCGATGCGATCCCCTCCAGCAGCTCCTCCAATGCGCGCCAATCGAAACTTTCCGGCCCCGTCATGAGATCAGCGAAAGATATATAATTGAACTCCATGCTATGAGGGAAAGATCCCGGCTTCGGATTTGCGTAAGGCACCAACCCCTTCAGAGGATTGTCTGCTGGCGATGGGCCGGGAGCGAGTTTGACCGGGTCAGCATGGGCAAGCAGTGAGATCGATCCCATGAGAACAATTCTAACAATCATGATCAAGAGGGGAGGAGAACCGGCGCTATTTGGCGGGCGTCGAGCCGGTAATTTCGGCGAGGAGGCGGAAGAAGCCGACCTTGCGCGGAGAGCTGATCGTCCAGTTGACCGGGACGCTTTGGAAGCCTTCGTCGTAGCCTTCGCCTTTCATCCGGAAATCGAAATAGCCCCAGCCGCAGTATTCGCCGACGGCGGAGGTGAAGTTGTTCACCGGGTCCTCAAAGTTGAAGTGGTCGTCCTCGTTGAAGAAAATCGGTTTCGGCGAGTAGCCCGCGACTTTGCGCGTGAGCCGGACCATCTCCGCGATGCGCTTGGGATCGCTGACGCCGTTGCCGTGGAGGAGAATGTAGTCGGAGGTGCGGACGACGTTTTCCGACGGAATGGCACCGCCGCCGTAGGAGGTGCTGACGAGGAGGCGGTGACCATCGGATGACTTCATCGCTTTGATGCGGTCGATGAGTTCGTGGACGCGCACGGGCTTGAGAATCGCGTGGTCGTAGCTGACGTTGCACTCGTTGTTCACCTCGATGATGACGTTGTGCCAGCCGTTTTCGAGAACCCAGCGGGTGGTCTCGTCGACGGCGCGGAGGACGGCGGCCTCGTCAGTGAGGCGCTGGTCTTGGCCGAAATAGAAATAGCCAAGGACAACGACCATCCCGAGGTCGTCGGCGTGATCGATGACGCGTTTCATCCGCGCCGTATATTCGGGGAGAAGCGAGCCGTCGGCACGGTAGGCGTTGTTGATCCACGGCTGGCTCTTGGAATAGCCCTCGGGGGAACCGCCCTGGAAATTGATGCCGAACGAGAGCAGTCCGTGCGCACGCCAGACGGGCATCGCGGCGAGGAACTCGCGGAGGTTGCGCTCGGCGTCCCATTTGCCGGTGTCAGCGTAGGCCCAGCGGGAGCGGGTCTCGGGATTCAAGTCGTCGAACACGCCTTGGACCATGCGCGAGTTCATCATGAGACCTTCGATCTTTTTCCCCTTCCACATGCGTCCCTCGTACGTGGGTCGGCCGTTGATGAAAAATTGATCGCCCTCGATGCTGACGGTGGTTTTCGGAGCGGCGGCACTAAGCGGAAGCGTGAGTAGCGCGCCGAGCACGAGGGGTAGTAGGCGGAGAGGTCTCATTGATGGGCTTGGTAGGGACTGATGTTTCGATTTACGGCGGAGCTGAGAGGACTTGGGTTTCTGCGGGAGGCTCTGCCAAAGTTCTTTTTGGCAGCGGCGGAGCAGGGCAATCCAATTAGGGAAGCCCATGCAGTCGATGGAGAAAGGCCTCAGCCTTTCCTCTGCAGGAACAGGTCGATGCCATCGACGAGGGCGAGCCAACTGGCCTCGATGATGTTTTCCGAAACGCCGATGGTGCCCCATGTCTCGCCGCCGTGGGCGGAGACGATGAGGACGCGGGTCTTGGCGGCGGTGGCGTCGTGGCCATCGAGGATGCGGACTTTGTAATCGACCAGCGAGACTTCCTCGATCTCCGGATAGAAAGGTAGCAGCGCTTTCCGCAGAGCGATGTCGAGGGCGTTGACCACGCCGAGACCTTCCGCGACGGTGAGTTCGGTGGAGTCGTTGACGCTGACCTTCACCGTGGCCTCACAGACGGGTTTGTGGCCGTCGCGGTATTGGCGGAAACTGGTGTGGTATTCGTTGGCCTCGAAAGGTTTCCGGTATTTCCCCAGCTCGCGGCGAATGAGCAACTCCAACGAACCGCCGGCCGCTTCGAAGGAATAGCCCTCGTGCTCCAGCTCCTTGATGCGGGCGAGGATGCGGGCGGCTTCGGGCGCACCTTTTTCGATCGGCATGCCCATCTGCTCGGCCTTGAGCAGGATGTTCGATTGGCCGCTGAGCTCGGAAACAAGGATGGTCTGCTCGTTGCCCACGCTGGCGGGCGTGATGTGCTCGTAGCTGCGGGCGAGCTTCTGGACGGCGTTGACGTGCATGCCGCCTTTATGCGCGAACGCCGTGCGCCCGATGAAGGCGGCTCGGGCGAAATGGGGGTTGTTGGAAACGTCGTCCACGAACCATGAAAGGTCGCGCAGGCCTTCAAGCCGCGGCACCACCTCCAGCCCCATTTTCAGCTGGAGGATGGGGATGACGGAGGTGAGGTTGCAGTTTCCCGTGCGCTCGCCGTAGCCGTTGATCGTGCCTTGGACATGATGCGCGCCCGCGTCCACCGCGGCGATCGCGTTGGCGACGCCGAGTTCGCAGTCGTTGTGGGTGTGGATGCCGATGGAGGAGCTGGGGAGATGGGAGCGCACGGCGGCGCAGATCGTGCTGATTTCAGAAGGCAGCGTTCCGCCGTTCGTGTCGCAGAGGACGAGGCAGGCCGCGCCACCGTCCGCGGCAGCTTTGAGCGTGGCCAGCGCGTGCTCGGGGGAGTCCTTGTAGCCGTCGAAAAAGTGCTCGGCGTCGTAGATCACCTCGCGGCCGTGTTTCGCGAGGTGGGCGACGGTCTCGCGGATCATCGCCTGGTTCTCCTCCACGTTGGTGCGCAAGATTTCCGTGACATGCATTTCCCAGCTTTTCCCGAAAATCGTCACCACCGGCGTCTCCGCCTCCAGCAGGAGTTTCACCTGGGTATCCTCTTCCACCGGGGTATTCGCGCGGCGAGTGGAGCCGAAGGCGGCGAGCTTCGCATGCTTGAAAACGATGGATTTCGCGGCCTGGAAAAACTCGACGTCCTTCGGGTTTGATCCGGGCCAGCCGCCCTCGATGTAATCCACGCCGAACTCGTCGAGGCGCTTCGCGATGCGCAGCTTGTCGAGGCCGGAGAGCTGAAAGCCCTCGCCCTGGGTGCCGTCGCGCAGGGTGGTGTCGTAGATATAAACCGGTTTCATTTGGCTGTTGCGGGGCGCGCAGGCTAGTCCCCGCCTACGCGTCGCGCAAGGCAAGAACCGCACAGACCTGCCCGCATTGACATATCGATCTGGACAACCTAACTTTCCGCCTTTGCGGAAAAGATTCTATGTCCGATTATTCACAACCTCCCCAACAGCGCGATTTTTACTGCCAACATTGCAACGGTCGGATTGTGATACCGTTTTCGTTGCCACCAACCGCCGGGCCTTGTCCGCACTGCCAGTCGACTATCACCTCCCCGCCGCCGCCGGAAGCACCGCAACAGTTTCAAGCCCCGCAACCTGTCGCCGTCCATCAACAACCGGCGGCCAGAGCCACCGTGTTACCTCCGCGCAGGGATGAGGTAGAATCACGGGCACCGCAACCTGCCATACCGGCCAGCAAACCCAAAAAGCGTTCCTCCGGAATTATTCCCGCGATGGTCGCTTTGTTTTTCCTCATCTTGGGCGGGGGCGCTGCGGTGTATTACCTGTCCAGCCAGATGGGGAAAGACGTGGGGGCACCCAACTACGGCAGAAATCCGGCTGACGAAGAAATCCGCGAGGCGAACTACATCCGCATCGGTTGGCAGACTGACGCTTCTAAATCCCTTGCCAGTTTCATCGAAGGCACCTCCGTCGACGAGAAACTACCGCACGTAATCAACGCGGAAGCGCTCCGGGAAAAGATGGATCTGTTCTATGGAGGAGTGGTGATCAACGACAACGATACGCCCGCCAATTCTTTCGCCGTGCAGGATCTGACAGAAGAAGACCGGAAACGCGGCCTCTTCATGCTTTCCTACGACCAGCCACCGCAGTTCGCCATCAAGGAATTTTTCCGCCCGCTCGCCCCCCTAGAGGTGCAATACGGACTCGAGGAAGCGAGCCTTCTGCTCGGCACCATGGCGCGCGTGAGCAATTTCTCGATGGAACCGGTGCGGGTGCATGCGTTTTTCAAAAAGACGGACAAAGGGCTCAAGCTCGATTGGGAAATCTTCGCGCAGACGAAATACCGCACCTTCCGGAATTTCACGGAACTGCCCGATGTGGGCGCGGTGGAGACCTTCCGCGTGCTTGTCGTCGAGGACGTGCCTGACAAGGGTCTAGGTGTCGCGGGAACCCGCACCTACCGCATCGTTGATCCGGCCAATCTCGAAGACTCCGCCCGCATCAACATAAAGGTGGACTCCGCGAGCGGCAAGGAGCTGTCCGTGATCAACTGGCGCAACACCAAGCAAGGCACGCCGACCACGCGCACCGCGACAGTGGAGCTCGAATGGACAGGCGAGCCTGAAAATCCCGTTCTCTCGATAAAGCGCTTCATCTGCTGGGAATTCCTCGGGCTGGGCGGCTCGGAAGTCCCGCCCACCGCAGCCGCGCAATAGCCCCCACCGCAACCGCATGGCTAAGGCCCAAAGCCCCACCATAGCCGCCATCGCCACTCCCACGGGCGTTGGCGCCATTTCGCTCATCCGCATTTCCGGCTCGCGCGCCATCGAGATCTCGGATCTCGCATGCGGAGGGATCGCTTCCGCTACGATGCCGCGCGTGGCCCGGCGCTGCAAAATCCGCGACTCCTCCGGCTCGGTGATCGATGACGGACTGCTCACCGTTTTCCTTTGCCCGAATTCCTTCACCGGAGAGGACACGGTCGAGTTCGCGGGGCACGGAGGCATCCTCGTGACGCGGGAAACGCTGGCCCGTTTCCTCGAATGCGGAGCCGTCCACGCCGCGCCGGGCGAGTTCTCGCAGCGCGCCTTTCTCAACGGCAAACTCGATCTCACCCAGGCGGAGGGCATCATGGATCTCATTTCCGCGCAGACCCGGCTCGCAATCCGCGCCGCGCACTCGCAGCTTGAGGGCACTCTGGGAAAACGCACCACCGCCGCCCGCGACGATTTGTTAGATATCCTCGCTCATCTGGAGGCGTGGATCGACTTCCCCGACGAGGATATCGATCCGCAGACCACCGCCCAATTGCGCATCCGCATCGGCGGGATTCTGGAGACCATCGATTCCCTGCTCGCCACCGCCGACCAAGGCCGCGTCCTCCGCGAGGGCGTGCGCACCGTCATTTTCGGCGAGCCGAACGTCGGCAAATCCTCCCTGCTCAACCGCCTACTCGGCTTCGACCGCGCCATCGTTTCCGATATCCCCGGCACCACCCGCGACACGATCGAAGAGGTCATCAACCTCGGCGGCATCCCGCTGCGCCTCGTCGATACGGCGGGCGTGCGCGAATCCGACGACGCCATCGAGGCGCAGGGCATCCAGCGCACCGTCCGCCAGATCGAGGGCGCGGATCTACTTTTGGAAATCGCCGATGCCTCGCGGCCACTTCCGGAACGCGCCGTCTATCCCTCGAACCACGCCACTCATCTCCTCGTCCTCAACAAATCCGACCTCGGCGAGCACCCCTCATGGAATGGAGCGGAGGCCACGCGGATCTCCTGTGCAAGCGGTGAGGGCTTCGATGCCCTTTCCGAAAAAATCCGCACCGCCCTCCATTTCACCGAAGCGGATTTCGGCGAGCACGCCATCGCCATCAACGCCCGCCACCAAGCCTCGCTCGCCCTCGCCCGCACCAACCTCACCGCCGCTCTCGACCTCCTCACCGAGGAGCACTCCGATCCCGAACTCGCCGCCATCGACCTCCGCGAAGCCCTCGACGCCCTCGGCGAAATCCCCGGCAAGGTCGATACGGAGGATTTGCTGGGGGTGATTTTTTCGAGCTTCTGCATCGGGAAGTGAACGTGGCGGCGATCTTCGGTCGCCGCAGAAAACAGGCGTTGCCGGGGAGCGTGCGGATGGTATGGTTGTGTCGTGCAAGTAACATTGGAAATCCCCGATGAAATGGCGTTGCTACTGGAAGGTGCCGGAGGCCGGGCGGATTACGGGTTGCTCCTGGAAGCCGCAGCCTCGCTGGTGGCGCGGGGACGCATCAGCAGCGGACGGGCAGCGCGCTTGCTTGGCATGGAGCGGCTTGATTTCCTCGAGGAGATGACGCGACGCAAGTTATCGGTCGTCGATACGCAACACTGGGGGCAGGAGGACACCTGAATGAGCGGAATGGTGGTGAGCAATACCACGCCGCTCTCGACGCTCGCACGGGTGGATTGTCTCGCTTGGATTTTCCTGAGATGGAAGCATGTCACGGTTCCCGCCGCCGTTTGGCGGGAGTTGAAATGCCTGCGCGACCAGGTGGCTTTGGGTCGTCTGCACTTGGCGAAGGAATCCGGCTGGATCCGTGTCGTGCCCGTTTCCGTTCCGGCAAGTGTGGGTGCGTTCCTGAAACGTTTGGACGAAGGCGAATCGGAAGTGATCGTCCTCGCCATGGAACTTGAAGCGCCCCTGGTTTGGATGGATGAAGCCGCAGGACGTGCCATCGCCCTGGAAGAAGGGCTGCGGGTGACAGGAACTGCAGGCATGGTAAAATGGGCGTGGCAGCAAGGGCTGATACCACATGCCAGGCCGATGTTGGAGCGATTGCGAACCGAAGGAGGCTTGTATCCGAGCGATGCGTTCATCGATCAGGTGGCGGACGACTGCGAGTAGTGATCTTTTCGAGTTTCTGCATCGGGAAATGACCGCCTCACGGAGCCGCGACCTGCATCACCTTCAGACGCATGAACCGCGCCCCGCCGCTACGGGGGCAAGTGGCCGTCCGGAAGCCGTTGGCGTCCGCAGCACTAATGACAATCCCTGTGGTCTGCCAATCTTCGAGGGTTGTCGAAAACTGGGGTATGTATTGGATATCGGAGCGCCCGGCGAAATAAGTCAGCGAGATCGAGTTCACGCCGACCGCCGTGTCCGGCACAGCAGCGGCGGCGTCGGTATCGGGATCAATGTCGAGCGCGTAGGCGAGCAGCAGCGGGATACCAAGGTCTGTGTTTTGGAGATCGCGGTCATACGGCAGGCCGTGGGAAAATAACCACAAGCCGGATGGGGCGACTTGGCCGAGATTCCTCGCCGTGAAGCCGTTCCACGTCGCCGCGCCAAATCCTGTTTTGCCCTCGAAATACAGGATCTCGGGATTTGTTCCGCCGCTCGATCCCCATGTCGGTGAATTTCCCATAAAA
Source organism: Akkermansiaceae bacterium (assembly GCA_043747935.1). Lineage (GTDB taxonomy): Bacteria > Verrucomicrobiota > Verrucomicrobiia > Verrucomicrobiales > Akkermansiaceae > Luteolibacter. The sequence goes on along the minus strand of JAYTOE010000248.1, from coordinate 4,706 downwards.
CGGATCGCCGTAATGTCCGCGCTATATGAGAACGCGTTCTGCACAATCGCCGTGACGCTTTCCGGCACCGTGATGATTCCCGATTTCCCGGCCGGGCATTGGATTAGCGTTCGGAGATCCTTGCTGTAAAGCACCCCGTCGAGGCTGGTGTAATTCATGTTCGCCGGAGCCACCTCGATCTCCGTCAAATTTTGGCAGAGTGAGAACGCGATGTTTCCGATGGATGTCACGGATGCGGGGATCCGGATCGTCCGCAGACCGGTGACGAAAAACGCGGTCGATCCGATGTGCTCGACGCTCTCGGGCAGAACTACATTGGCAAGATTTGTCGCGTTGCTGAACGCACTATCTTCAATGCGCACCAACCCCGGCGGCATATTGATGTCGGTGAGGCGTTCGCAGGATCCGAACCAGTCCCCGATCACGGTGAGATGCAAAGGCAACCGCACACGGGTTAGGCTGCGGCAAGATCTGAAGGCGTAGGTGCCGATGGTCTGCACGGTTTCCGGGATAACGATCTCCTCCAACGAATCGCAAAACCGGAAAGCGTATCGCCCGATACTGTTGACACCGGCCGGAAAAACAAAAGTCCTCAAGCTTTCACAACCATCGAACATCGAGTCCGCGATGGCGGTGGTGCTTGCCGGCAACACGACTTCCTCCACCGAATAAGCCGCATAGAACGCGCCAATAACCGTCGCCCCTTCCTCAACCACCACCTTCCCTGTCTTCGCACCGGGCACACGGAGCAGCGTGCTGAAATCCTTGTTGTAGAGCATCCCGTCGCGGCTGCTGTAGTTCGGGTTCGCCGGATCGACGGTGATGGTGGCCAGACTCCTGCAGGATGAAAATGTCGAGAGAATGCTTGTGACCGAGGCGGGTATGCTGACCGAGGTGATTCTGCTGCAGCTACCGCTGGACGATTCCCTGATCGTGGTGAGCGTGGTAGGAAGGACGACGGCTCCACTTTTGTTTTGAGGAAGCGTGATTAGCGCGGTGCGGCTCTTGTTGTAGAGGATGCCGTCTAGGCTGGAGTAAACCGGATTCGAAGAGGAGACGCTAATCGAGCCAAGGTTCGTACAACCTGTAAAGACGTTGCCGCTGATGAATGTCACCGTGCTAGGTATGGTGAAGGAGGAAAGCCCGCTGCATCTACTGAATGCGGACGTGCCCAATGTCTTGATGCTCGTGGGGAGCGTCATCGAGAAGATAAACGGGCAGTTATCGAACGCACCTGCCCCGATCGTTGTCACAGGAATCCCGTTGATCGTGGAGGGCACGGTGATGTTACCGCCAAGATTACCGGGATAACGGGTAATCGTAACCTCGGTGGCGGTGGCCGAGTATTGGAAATTCTGGAACACCCCGAACGTGAACTGCGCGGAGGCCATGCCGCCGGAGCACAAAGCGACAAGGAGCACGACAAAAACGCGCGGTAGGATGATGTTCGGAATCTGAGTTATCATAATCGCTCCGGCGGGCGGAAATTGCCGTCTCGCGAGAGGTTTCACCAGCCGAAAATCCTCTTCCATCTGCGCCGTGCGTCCCGTCCACTTATCCGTCGTAGCCTTGGCGAAGTCGGATCTGCGGTTGGATTTCTTTTTTGAAGGTATCCTGCCTCCCGATTCGTCCTTGTGCATCCCCGCCGGTGCGGGCAAAAAACCTTTCCCAACCATGCCAACGAACCCAACCCAACCCGGAAAACTCATGGCCGCGAACCGCGGCGAAATCGCGATCCGCATTTTCCGCGCCGCCACCGAACTTGGCCTCCGCACCGTTTCCATCTTCGCGGAGGAAGACCGCTTTTCCATCCACCGCTTCAAGGCCGACGAAGCCTACCAGCTCGATCCCACGAAAGGCCCGGTCGGTGCCTATCTCGATTACGAGGGCATCGTGAAGCTCGCGAAATCCAAGGGCGTGACGATGATCCACCCCGGTTACGGTTTCCTCTCGGAAAACCCCAATTTCGCCCGCGCCTGCGCGCGTGAGGGCATCATTTTCATCGGCCCATCGCCGGAGCTTTTGGAAAACATGGGCGACAAGACCGCCGCCCGCGCGCTTGCCCACAAGTTCAACGTCCCCGTCCTGCCCGGCACCGAGGAGCCGATCACCGATCCCGACGTCGCGCTGACCGTCGCTCACGAGATCGGTTTCCCGCTCATCATCAAGGCGGCCTTCGGCGGCGGCGGACGCGGCATGCGCGTCGTCGAAAAGCCCTCCCAGCTACCCGGACTCCTCGCGGAAGCCCGCGCCGAGGCGGAGAACGCCTTCGGCAACCCGGCCGTTTTCCTGGAGCGCTACATCAAACGCGCCAAGCACATCGAGGTGCAGATCCTCGGCGACCAGCACGGCAACGTCGTCCACCTTTACGAGCGCGATTGCTCCGTCCAGCGCCGCTACCAGAAAGTCGTCGAGGTCGCGCCCGCGATGCACCTCGATCCGAAAATCCGCAAGGAACTCTGCGATGCTGCCGTGAAACTCGCCGACGGCATCGGCTACAACAACGCCGGCACCGTCGAGTTCCTCTACGACATGGATCAGAACGACTGGTTCTTCATCGAGATGAACCCGCGCATCCAGGTGGAGCACACGGTCACGGAATGTGTCACCGGCATCGACCTCGTCCGCTCGCAGATCCTCGTCGCGCAGGGGCACTCCCTTTTCGATGAGGAAATCGCACTGCCGCCGCAGGACAAGATCCCGTGCAACGGCTTCGCGATCCAATGCCGCATCACCACCGAGGATCCCGAGAAAAATTTTGCACCCGACTACGGCCGCATCCTCAACTACCGCTCCGCCGCCGGTTTCGGCGTGCGCCTCGACGCCGCCTCGGGCGACGCCGGTTCGGTCATCACGCCGTTCTACGATTCCATGCTGGTGAAGCTCACCACCATGGGCCGCGATTTCCCGATGGCATGCCAGCGCATGGATCGCGCCCTGCGTGAGTTCCGCATCCGCGGCGTGAAAACCAACATCCCTTTCCTCGAAAACATCATCGCCGACGAGACCTTCCGCTCCGGCCAGGCGCACACCAAGCTCATCGACACGAAGACCGAGCTCTTCAAATTCAGCAAACGCCGCGACCGCGCCACCCGCACCCTAGCCTACCTCTCGGAAATCACGGTAAACGGCAACCCCCACGCCAAAGCCTACCGCCCCGCCACCATCCTCGGCCCAGCCCCCACCCCCTCTTCCGCCCAACAATCCTCAATATTCAATAATCAATCCGCAATTCTTCTAAAGGAGCTCGGCCCCGAAAAATTCACCCAGTGGATCTTAGACCAGAAGCGCCTCCTCATCACCGACACCACCATGCGCGACGCCCACCAGTCGCTCATCGCCACCCGGATGCGCACCTACGACATGCTCGCCGTGGCCGACGCCTACGCGAACCGCACGCCTGAGATGTTCTCCCTGGAAATGTGGGGCGGTGCGACCTTCGACACCGCGATGCGTTTCCTCAACGAGTGCCCGTGGGAACGCCTCCGCCAGCTCCGCGCGAAGGTTCCGAACATCCTTTTCCAGATGCTCTTCCGCGGCTCCAACGCCGTCGGTTACTCGAACTATCCCGACAACGTCGTCGCCGGTTTCATCAAGCACTCCGCCGACAGCGGGATGGACATCTTCCGCATCTTCGACTCGCTGAACTATCTGCCGAACATGAAGGTCGCGATGGAGGCTGTCCGTGAGCATGGGAAATCCATCTGCGAGGCCGCCATCTGCTACTCCGGCGACATCCTCGATCCCGCCCGCCCGAAATACGACCTCAACTACTACATCGCGAAGGCGAAGGAGCTTGAGAAAATGGGCGCGCACATCCTCTGCATCAAGGACATGGCCGGCCTCTGCAAACCGCAGGCCGCCTACAACCTCGTCCACGCCCTGAAACAGGAGATCGGCATCCCCATCCATTTCCACACCCACGACACCTCCGGCCTCAACGCCGCCTCCGTCATCGCCGCGTCGCGCGCCGGGGTCGATATCGCCGACCTCGCCATCGCCTCCATGTCCGGCTCGACCTCGCAGCCGAACCTCAACTCCGTCGTCGCCGCGCTCAAATCCTCCCCGCAGGATCCCGGACTCGACCTCGACGCCCTCAACGACATCTCCGACTACTGGGAGCACGTCCTCGGTTTCTACAAACCCTTCGACTCCGCCCCCCGCGCCGGCACCGCCGAGGTGTACGAGCACGAAATGCCCGGCGGCCAATACACGAACCTCCGCGAGCAAGCCAACGCCATGGGACTCGGCCACCGCTGGCGCGAGATCGCCCGCACCTACGCCGAGGTGAACCAGCTCTTCGGCGACATCATCAAGGTCACGCCCTCCTCGAAAGTCGTCGGCGACATGTGCATGTTCCTCGTCACCCGCGGCATCAAGGCCGCCGATGTCACGAAAATCAAACCCGGCTCCATCGACTTCCCGGAATCCGTCATCGACATGCTCTCCGGCGGCCTCGGCCAACCCGACGACGGCTGGCCCGCGGACGTGCAAAAGGTCGTGCTCGGCCCCAACCACAAGATCACCACAAAACGCCCCGGCGAGCTCGCCGAGCCCATCGACTTCGACGAAGTCGCCAAATCCCTCAATCTCCAATCTCCAATCTCCAATAATCAATCCGCCGACGCCATCTACAGCCACCTCATGTATCCCGGCGTCTACAAAGACTTCGTCGCCTCCCGCACGACCTACGACGACCTCAGCAA
>JAYTOE010000247.1:0-4533 GCA_043747935.1 Akkermansiaceae bacterium | reverse complement strand
CGGATTCGGAATCAGCCTCCCATCGGATGCCAGCGACTCGAAACGGTCCGCGATTTTCTCCACAGCGTCGTTGCCTTTCCTCACCTCGGCGGCCACATCCTCCACGGAATTTTTCGTATCATTCACCGACCTCTTCGTCTCATCCTGCCCTTGCAGTAGCCATGCGCTCAGCCCGGTGATGAGCAGCAGCAGCCCGATGATCGCGAAGGCCCATCGCTTCGCGCTACGGCGCATCACTGCGAGATCGTCGCGCAGCTTCAGCACTCCCGCCTCCAGCGCCTCGTGGGTTTTCAGCTCGTGGAAAAGGTGGGTATCCGCCTTCAGCACATTCCGGTATTCCTCCTGCAGGCGCCGCAGCTCCTCCGGCTCTGCTTCGAACGGGTCGCCGGGAAATTTCTCATCGATGAAAAGATACCAAACCTTGATCCCCTTCTTGCGGGCATACAGCGCCTCATACTGCGTGTAGCTGACCCGCCCGAACTCCTCGTCCGCCACCAGCGACTCCGCGCCGTAGGCATAGCCGACGATCTGGACGAGGCCTTTGCAGCCGTCGATCTTCTCCCGCAGCATCTGCCGCAGATCCCCCGTTTCCGTCCCGAAAACATCCTGCCAGACAGGCTCGTAGCCCAAGAAGGTCAGCGTGTTGGCCACCAGTTGCCTCGCCCCGCGAAGCTCCTTGGTGACGGTGGAAACGAAGATGGTGGGACGCGCATTCATATCTATCACATGCGCTTTTCAGTAGGATTGCGCAAGCCATTTGGCGCACAAGCACACGCGCCCCCGCGTGTCGTTTCCGGCTCCCCAGCCGGAAACTTGGCTGGCGATAAGGCAGACGTTTTTTATTTCATGGCACGCATGATCTTTCCAGCCAGCGGAGAGCGAGGGCGCACTCCGCGACACGCGGGGGCGCGTGTGCTCCCCACACCCAAGCTCATATTTCACTGCATATCATTCGATCATTTTTCTATTTTATCTATATAAAACATCGATAAATTGAACATTGATTCATGTTTTTTTTCCTGCATAATTAACCCCAATGCCGCCTCCCCATAGGATTGATGCCCGCGACCTTTCCATCCGCCTCCAAGCCATGGGGCCGACCGGCGCGTCCGAGCTTGCCGCCGCGTTCCGGGTCGATCCCAGCACGATCACCCGGAACCTCGCCCGCATCGGAGATTCCCTGGTAAGCCTCGGAGCGACCCGGCGCACCCGCTACGCGATCCGTCGCGGCATACGCGGCGCGCACACCTGGCCCATCCACCGCATCGGCTCGCGGGGCGATGCCTGCGCGTGGGCGACTCTGGAGTCCTACCACGGAGCATGGCGTATCGCGTGGGAAAACGGAGCGCCGGAGTGGGCTTCCGCGTTCTCCGACCGTGAGGGCATCTGGAACGGTTTCCCTTTTTTCCTCTCGGATCTGCGCCCGCAGGGTTACCTCGGACGCGGCATCGCCCGCCGCATCCACGACACCCACGCGCTACCTCCCGATCCGCGCGATTGGGACGACGATGATACCCTCATCTACCTCGCCACCGCCGGGCACGATCTTCCCGGGGATCTCGTCCTCGGCGATGCTTGCCTACGCCGCGCTCTCGCGATGAGCATCACACCGCCCTCCGCCTCCACACTTTTGCCCGATGAAGCCACCGCCCGTTACGCGGAAATGGCCGCCACCGCCGCGAGCGGCCCGCCCATCGGTTCCTCGGCCGGTGGCGAGCAGCCGAAGTTTCTTGCCCACCTTGCGGACGGAGAAAGTGGAGACCGGCCAGTCATCGTGAAATTCTCACCACCGATGGATCAGACCACAGGCCGGCGTTGGGCAGATCTCCTGACGATGGAGTTCCACGCACTCCGGCTGCTCGCCGGAGCCGGGCTTTCCCTCTCTGGCCACCGCCTTGTGGAATCCGGGAACCGCCTTTTCCTAGAGTCACCGCGCTTCGACCGCCATCCTCATGGCGGGCGTGGCGGGATCGTTTCGCTGGAGGCGCTACACCACGCGGCTCTCGGCGGCGCTTCGCGGGATTGGGTGGCTCTCGGCGGCGATCTCTTCGGTGCGGGACTCGTCACTGCGGAAACCCTCGACCAAACTCACCGCCTCCAGGCCTTCGGGGAAATGATCGGCAACACCGACATGCACTCCGGCAACCTCTCCTTCCACCTCACAGACAAGCTCCCCTTCACCCTCGCACCAGCTTACGACATGCTGCCCATGCTGTGGGCGCCAAGCTCCGGAGGGGAAATCGTCTATCGCGACTTTCAGCTGTTACCGCCCACTCCCGCCACGGCACGTTTCTGGCGGGAGATGCTGCCGCTTGCCCGTAAATTTTGGGAAAGCGCCGCAGCCGATCCCCTCATCTCTGCGGAAATGACCACCGCCGCCCATAACGCCTCGCGCGCTCTTGAAAAAGTCGCCGCCCGCCTATGAAATAACTCCCGTTTGCGATATCCAGTTCACGCGCCATAGTCGGCGATATGAGCGAAACATTCCACGGTTGGGCGGCGAAAGAACAGGGCGGGAAACTCTCTGAGATCGATTTCGATCCCGGCGAGATGCGTCCGGAGCAGGTGCAGGTGAAAGTGGAATCCTGCGGCATCTGCCACTCGGATCTCTCGATGATCGACAACGACTGGGGCTGCGAGGTCACCGCTTTCACCTCCAGCCCTTCGAAAGCCGCCGAGGCGAAAAAACTCGGCGCTCACCATGTCGTCGATAGCAAAGGGGATGGGCTGAAAGCGATCGCCGGCACCCTCGATTTCATCCTCGTCACCGCGAACGCTCCGCTCGATTGGGACGCCTACATCGCCGCTCTCGCGCCGGATGGCCGACTGCACTTCGTCGGAGCCGTGCTGGAGCCGGTTCCGGTGCAGGTCTTCTCCCTGATCGGCGGCAGGAAATCCATCTCCGGCTCACCGCTCGGATCACCGGCCACGGTGGCGACCATGCTGAATTTCTGTGCGCGTCATCACATCGCCCCGGTCACAGAAACCTTCGCCATGGCGGATGTGAACGCCGCCCTCGATCACCTCCGCGCGGGCAAGGCGCGCCACCGCATTGTATTGAAACACTGAATATGTTAGAGATTTGCATCGACTCTGTAGCCTCCGCCCGCGCGGCGGCGGAGGGAGGCGCGGATCGCGTGGAACTGTGCGCGAGCCTTCCCGAGGGCGGCACCACGCCCAGCGCCGGGATGATCCGCGAGGTGCGGCGCGTTTTCTCCGGCGGCCTGATGGTCATCATCCGACCCCGGGGCTATGACTTCCTCTACTCGGAGGATGAAATGTCCGTGATGCTGCATGACATCGGCGTCGCCCGGGATGCGGGTGCGGACGGCATCGTGATCGGCTGCCTAACAGCCGATGGATGCGTCGATCCGGAACGCTGCAATCCACTCATCGCCGCCGCTGGAAAAATGGACGTCACTTTCCATCGCGCCTTCGATATGACACGGGATCTTCATGAAGCGATGGAGGACATCATCCGCCTCGGCATCCGGCGTATTCTCACATCCGGTGGAATGCCCGATGTTCCGAAAGGCATACCGCGCATCGCTGAACTCGTCCAAGCGGCAGCCGGACGCGTTTCCCTGATGCCCGGCGGCGGAGTATCGGAGATAAACATTCCGGAAATCATCCACGCCACAGGAGTCCGAGAAATCCACCTCAGCGCCCGCCATCCGGTGCGCGGCGGCATGACGTTTTTCAACCGCCACTGCTCGATGGGAGCCTACTCGCAAGCCAACGAATACGAATGGCGCGAAGCCAGCGCAGAGAAAATCCGCCTCGCGAAACAAGCGCTCACTGAAGCTTATTGAGGGAAGCCAATTTATAACCAGTAGAGTAGAGAGCAACGGGCGGCTTGCGCCAATCCCGTTGCTCCCCCTCGTCAAACCGGACGTGCGGATTTCCCGCATCCGGCTTTCCTGCAAGCTCTCGTCATAGGCGTTGAAGTCCTAGTTCCTCCAGATACTGGTAGTGGCTCATCCCTTTCGGGCGATGGTATTTCCTTTGGCTGCGCCGATTGAGGTGGGTCACCATCCGCTTGCGCGTGTAATGACCCAGATCCCGGAACGCTTTGCGCGGGTAGCCGTATTCGAAGTAGTTGCTCCAGCCGCGCAGGAAGGTGTTGAGATCTTCAACCACCTTGGGCGTGGGTTTGTAGCATTTCTTCGGACCGGTTTTCTCGCGTATCGCTTCACGGGCTTTCTTCAACGACTTCTTTGAGGGCATCACGTTCAGGTAGGTTTTGTCGCTCCCATACAGGTCGCGGTCATACCGGAAGGTGAACCCGAGGAAGTCGAGGCTTTCGGCGAGGTGCAGGTTCACCACTTTGCTGCCGTCGGCTTTGGGGATATACACCCGCTTGACCGGGCTGAGGCGGTAGCTTTTGGTTTTGAGTTCTTCGTGGAGGGCGGCGAGGAATTTCCCCACTCCGTTTTCCCCCGCAAGGATGTCCTCGGCTCTCACCCCGTCGATCCCGCTGGCTTTGCCTTTCTTGCCGACGTGTTTCCAAGCGGCTTCTAACACATCCATCCG
>JAYTOE010000246.1:0-35093 GCA_043747935.1 Akkermansiaceae bacterium | reverse complement strand
ATGAGCAGGAACAACCGCAGACGATGGATCGCGCCTTGGAAGAATTCGGTGGTGAAGCCGGAGATCTACCATGCTGTAGGGCGCGTAGTGGGGCGTGGGTTTCTGTTGGGGGATGAGGAGCGGGAGCATTTCCGGATGCTGATGCGGATGTGCGAGAAGTTCACGGGCTGCCGGGTGCTGACTTACTGCCTGATGTCCAACCACTTCCACATCCTGCTGGAGGTGACGCCTGTTCCGGCGGGAGGTATATCGGACGCGGTTTTGTTTGAGAGGCTGGGTGTTTTCTACGGCGAGGAGCAGGTGGCTGCTATTCTCAACGAGATGGAGGAGGCGGCGGCGGTTCGGGAGCGAGGGGAATTCGAACTAGCCCCCGTGGACGAGGCGGGTGTGCCTTTGACGCGGCAGGAAGAAATGGCGAAAGCGAGGCTTGAGGCGGCGGCGCGCGTGGAGGAAATCCGCCAACGCTACACGCGGCGGATGCATGACCTGAGCTGGTTCATGAAATCCCTGCTGGAGCGTTTCACAAAATGGTTCAACGGCAGGCATTCGCGATCCGGGACGCTGTGGGAAGACCGTTTCAAAAGCGTCATCGTGGAAAGCGGCGTGGCGGCGAGGACGATCGCGGCCTACATCGATCTGAATCCTGTGCGGGCGGGGATGGTAAATGATCCGGCGGAATACCGGTGGAGCGGATATGGTGAGGCGATTGGAGGGGGTAAAAAGGGCAACGGGAAGAAATCGCGGGAGGGGATCGTGCGGGCGTGCATGAGCCACAAGGGGGCGGGCTTTGAGGCTGAGAAATGGAAGGAGGTTTCGCGCATCTACAGGCGGGCGATGGGGATGGCGCTCGGCAGGAAGCCTTCGCAGACACAAGACTTGGAGACACAAGACACAAGAAAAGAAGGTAGGTCGGCGGGGATGAATGATGCGGAGTATCTGGAGGCCGGGGCAGACAGGCGTCAGCCTCTCCCGGAGCTTTCGATGGCGAAGATGCTGCGGTGTCGGGTGAGGTATTTTACGGACGGGGCGGTGATCGGCAGTAAGGAGTTTGTGAACGAGGCGTTCGCGGGGGCGCGGGAGAGATTTACCGAAAGAAGGAAAGATGGGGCGAGGAGGATGAGGGGGAGCGGAGCTGCTGCGGCGGGAGTTTTGTGGAGTGCAAGAGATCTGCGGGTGAGGGTTTGAAGGTGCTGGATTGAAGCGCACGTGGCACTTTGCCTTGAAGCGATTGATTCGATAGGCTAGAAAATGCGTCAAGCGAAGCCCTAACACGATTTGATGACCGGATTTTTTCCCGCCGCCGCCCTTACTGTAGCCGCCATGGTTTTCACCATGCAGGGTGCAGCCGTCGCGCAGGGGCAGCAGGCTGGGGCACCGCGCGTGGTGATCCCCACCGGAGCTCGCCCTGTTGCTCCCGTCAGGCCCGTCGCACCCGCTTCCCGCGCCCTTTACCCTTGGAAAACTTACGTCACCGCCACGATTTTCTGGTGCGGAGAGCAGCCCACGCCGCGCAACCCCACGCCGAATTGCAAGTCGTCCTGGGATACCGAATGGTCTACGAATTTCGGAGGCTACGACGATCCCAACCCCGACAACCGCATCGCCAACCACACCACGGGGGAGTTCCGCCCGAAGAGTTTCGTCCCCAAGCTGAATCCCTTTTATATAGCGCTTCCCTACAACGACGTGCTCACCTGGCGATCCCACAAACCGGAGGCCTCACGGGTCATCCCATGGTTCGCCCGCATGGCTCCCGAGCCGGGAAAAACCGTTCTCAAGGGGCGCTGGGTGCAGATTTTTTTCAACAAGCGCAGTTGTTACGCCCAGTGGGAGGATTGCGGGCCATGGGTCACTGACGACTGGCAGTATGTTTTCGGAAACAAGCCGCCCAAGGCCACGCAGAACGGTGCCGCAGGCATCGACCTTTCGCCCTCCATCCGGGATTACCTCGGAGCAGTTTCCGGCACGAAAGTCCATTGGCGCTTCGTCGAGGACAGCCAGGTTCCCTACGGGCCTTGGAAAAAATACGGCAACGCCACCACCAAGCAGAATCCTGTAGCGCCATCTGGAGGTACTACACCCAAGGACGGTGAAAGCCTGGAGGAGCAGCGCAGATATCTCGAATACCTCCGAAAGCTCCGCGACGAGCAATACCTTAAGAAACCGCTCAACGAGCTTTGATGGGCAGGAGGATGTTCTAAGACTGCTTTGCCTTCATTCCACATACGCCCGTGAAGATGGGTGAAGATTTCCCTTGGAGGTTTGCCCTCCGCCTTTCTACCCTCCCGCACCGAGAACACGAAAATATGGCACAACGAGATTTTACGATTCAGAACAAGCTTGGGATACACGCCCGCCCTGCGGCGCAATTCGTCAAGATGGCGAATCGTTTCCAATCCGACATCACCGTCGAGAAGGACGGTGAGGAAGTGGACGGAAAAAGCATCATGGGGCTCATGATGCTGGCCGCCGGGCACGGCTCGGTGATCGTGGTGAGCGCGGAGGGTGAGGATGAGGAAGCGGCTCTGGAGGCCATCGGCGATCTGATCGGCCGCAAGTTCGAGGAGGAGTGAGAATTTTATGTCGAAAATAACGATTTTATCCGGTGACGGCATCGGCCCGGAAGTGATGGTTCAGGCGCTACGCGTTCTGGATCGTGTGGAGGTGAAATTCGGTTTCAAGGTGGAGCGTTCCGAACACCTTGTCGGTGGAGCGGCCATCGACGTCGGCGGCCATCCGCTGCCTGCGGAAACCGTCGCCGCCAGCGAGGCGGCGGACGCGATCCTGTTCGGCTCCGTCGGTGGACCGAAGTGGGAGAGCCTGCCGCCCGAGATCCAACCGGAGCGCGGCGCTTTGTTGCCGCTGCGGAAACACTTCGGCCTCTTCGCGAATCTTCGCCCCGGCGTTTGCCTGCCAGCTCTGACCGATGCCTCCCCTGTGAAGCAGGAACTCATCAAGGACGGCTTCGATGTCCTCTGCGTCCGCGAGCTGACAGGCGGTGTCTATTTCGGGACACCGAAAGGCCGCCACGAGGAGAACGGCGAGCCGGTCGCGTTCGATACGATGATCTACAAGAAGAGCGAAATCGTGCGTATCGCCCGGGTGGCCTTCACCGCCGCGATGGGGCGCGACAAGCGTTTGCTCTCCGTGGACAAGGCGAACGTGCTCGCCTCTTCCGTGCTGTGGCGCGAGACGGTGATCGAAGTTTCCAAGGATTACCCCGAGGTCGAGCTTTCCCACATGTATGTGGACAACGCGGCGATGCAACTCATCCGCCGCCCGGGTTCCTTCGACGTGCTCGTCACGGAAAACCTTTTCGGCGACATCCTTTCCGATGAGATGGCGATGATTTCCGGCTCGCTCGGGATGCTGCCGTCCGCCTCGCTCGGCCAGAAAAAGGACGACGGGCTCTATTTCGGCCTCTACGAACCGTCGGGCGGATCCGCTCCGGACATCGCGGGGCAGGGGATCGCGAACCCGATCGCGCAGATCCTTTCGCTTGCCATGCTGCTGCGTTTCTCCCTCGGGAAATCGGAAGCCGCGGATGCGATCGAGGCCGCCGTCTCGAAAGCCATCGCCGATGGTTTCCGGACAGGTGACATCGCGACCGGCAAGGACGGCGAGCAAAAGGTCGGCACCGCCGGAATGGGCGATGCGATTATCGAAAGGTTATGAAAGCCTCGCCAAGCGAGCCTCGGTTCCTTGGAAGTCGAACAAGCCAGCCTCGCGGAAAATCAAGCGGAGCGCGATTACGCCGAGGGCATCAACCCGAACATTCTCTCCTTACTCGAAGCCCAGCGCCGCGCCAACAACGCCCGCGCCGCGATCATCCGCCTCCGCAACCAACGCCTCCAGAACCGCTTCGACCTCCACCTCGCCCTCGGCGGGGATTTCAGGACGGGTGGGTGAATCCGAATCAGGGATGAGCCGAGCAGCGGAAATCAAAATCATCGGTTACAAACAAGATGCCGAAACAACTGATCTTCAATATCCAATACCTTAGGGGTGGAGCTGCACTGGCTGTAGTGGTCTATCATATCTATGTTTGGGAAATGAAATTTTTTCCCGGGCGAGGCGTGATGCCGTCCCTTTCCTCGATCGGTGACGCGGGGGTTGACCTGTTTTTCGCGATCAGCGGCTTCATCATGGTTTACATCAGGCCGGCTAACATCACGTCCTTTTCCGGATGGAGGGGATTCCTCAGTGATCGCTTCAGCCGGATCTATCCGCCGTATTGGCTGTTGTCGCTGGCGCTCTTGCCGCTGTGGTTTTTGCGCCCTGACATGTTTAATAATTACTGCGGCAACCAGATGGACATCACGCGGTCATTTCTGCTGTTTCCGCAGGAATTCACTCCGCTTCTTCCGGTGGGTTGGACGTTGATTCATGAAGTGTATTTCTACGTGATCGTTTCGTTCTCATTTTTTCTTCAAACCCGTGGTCGCGTGATTTTCGGAATCACTTGGTTCCTGGCCGTGGTCTTAGGATTCAATTCGCTGGCGAATGCTGACGGATGGGTATCGCCGTTTCTACGGATGATGTTCAGCCCGTTTAGTCTGACTTTTCTCCTGGGGTATTTTATCGGGCTGGTTTTTCCTTTGATGGGGAAAATTCCTTCGGTTGCCTGGTGGAGCATCCTTTTCGTCGCACTTGGTCTGCTGATCTTGGGGAGGATGCAGATCGATCAGGTGGGAGTGTATCCCGATAACAACTTGTGGCATCGTTTCTTCGGATTCGGCATACCGTGCTCCTTGATCTTGGCGGCCGCCGTGGCGCTTCAAAGGCGATGCGCGGGCGCGAATCGCGCCCTATTGCTGGTCGGTGATTCGTCTTATGCTCTATATCTCGTTCATTTGCCGATTGTGGCTGGTATTTATGCTTTGGCGGCAAAGCTGGGATCGGAAGCGCAATGGATCATTTTGTCCGCTCCATTCCTTTGTATGGCATGCTGTCTGGGTGCCGCAGTGATTTTCCACAAGAAAATCGAGCGGCATTTGATCAAGATCTCCCGCGCGCTGGTAAGGCGAATTCTGAAAAGCTAAAACGGGGATCGATTTTTTCGGAATCCATCCTGCCTTTGTTGCCCCCTATTTTTGCAAAATCACAAAGCAGCCCTTCTTGTTCGCGGAGATGATATCGGGTTTACCATCGCCATTTGCGTCGGCAGCCATGACCTGGCAGCCGACTCCGCTATCGTCGTCGATGATGTCGGCGGTGTAGGTGGCTTGGCCGTCCTTGCGGGTGAGCAGGAATGAGTAAATGACGGGGTGCTGATCGGACTCGGGATCGCCTTTCGGGCCGTGCGCCCAGAAGCGTTTGCCGGTGATGATGTCGAGGTTGCCGTCTCCGTTGATGTCGGCGAGGTCGAGGGCGTGCGGCTGGGTGAAGGCAACGCCGGTAGAGCCTTTTTCCTGCGGGGTGTCGGTGAGGAGATGGCGTTTCCATGTGCCGTCCGCGTTCTGTTCGAACCAGGCGACGCCGAAGCCGTGGGCGTCGAGGGAGGTGATCACATCGGTGCGGCCGTCGCCGTTCACATCGGTGCCAAACATCTGTGCGCCGCCGTTTTCGGCGAAGGGCGCGGGGTGGAATGTCCATGGGCTCGCGCCATCCCAAGTGGCGGGTTGCTCCCACCAGCCGCGTTTTTCGAGGATGTCTGTGCGGCCGTCGGAGTTGATATCGCCGTGCCCGATGCCGTGGGTGTAGCGCTGGAAAGCACCCTTGTCCTCGGGGGTGACGGCGTTCCATTTCCACGGGGCGGTGGGGTTGGCGGGATCGAGGGTGGCGTAACCGATTTTTCCGCCGGACATGCAGAGGAGGTCGGGGCGCTTGTCGCCGTTGATGTCGGCGAGCATGGGCGATTCGTTGTCGGTCGAGGCGAGCGCGGTGTGGCGCGGCCACTGGCCTTCTTTCTCGCCGGGGTTCTCATACCAGAAAGTTTCCTTTCCGGGGAAACCGATCACGAGGTAGTCGGCGCGCGCATCGCCGTTGAGGTCGTGGGCATAGGAGAGGAAATTGTCGGAGTAGGCATTTTTTCCGCTCAGCTCGCCCTCGAAGCCGGGGATCGTGCCCTTTTCCCCCGCGTTGAAGGTGACACCGTCCGGGTAAATCGTGTGGCGTGTCTTGAAATCCGGCCCCGCATACCAATACGGCCCGCTGAGGATGTCGGCTTTGCCATCGGTATTCACATCGGCCGCGCAGGCACCCTCCGCCCAGAAGTAGTTGCTGATCTTGTGCTTCACCCATTTCCCCGTCGGCTCGGGCGGCTTGGTGGAGATGATCGCAGCAGCGGCGCCGACGGCGAGGAGGGGATAAAGGATGGGTTTCATAAATTTCAAATTTCAACGAAGAAAGGGAAAGACTTCATACGACCTTAGCGGGCGGGTGTTTCATGTCATGCGCAAATTCTTCGACTTTTATGCCCGATGCGAAGGTTGGACACTCCGCCGATTCGCCGCTAGGACTCCGCTCGTCCGGTCTTGCTTGAAGGTTGGAATTTGAAATTTAAAATTTACCCCGTGGACTACTCCCAGCTCATTTCCAAACGCAAGGAACGCTTCGCCGCCCTCGAGGAGGCGGTGGGCGATCCCGATCTATTCTCCGATCCGAAGCGCGCCACCGAGATTTTGCGCGAGCACCGCAAGCTCAGGCAGACCCTCGATCTGTGGGAAACGCTGCGGAGCACCGAGACGCAGCTTGAGGACAATCGGGAACTGGCGAGGGGGGATGATAAGGAATTCGCCGCGATGGCCGCCGAGGAGATCCCGGAGCTTGAGCGTTCGCTCGTGAAGCTCCGCGATGACATGCAATACGCCTTGCTGCCCGCCGATCCGAACGAAGACCGCGACGCCTTGGTCGAGATCCGCGCCGGAGCGGGCGGCGATGAGGCCTCGCTCTTCGCGGGGGAGATGATGCGTGCCTACCAACGCTACGCCGACGCGAAGGGCTGGAAGAGCGAGCATCTCGAAAGCTCGCCCTCCGAGGTTGGCGGTTTCAAGGAAGTCATTTTAAAAATCACCGGCGACGAGGTTTTCCGTCACCTGAAATACGAATCCGGTGTCCATCGCGTGCAGCGCGTTCCGGCCACAGAGACGCAGGGTCGCATCCACACTTCGACGATCACGGTGGCGGTGCTGCCCGAGGCGGAGGAGATCGATGTGGACATGAATCCGAACGATCTCCGCATCGAGGTCTGCCGCTCCGGCGGAGCGGGTGGCCAGCACGTGAATACGACAGATTCCGCCGTGCAGATCTTTCACCTTCCCACCGGTCTCTACGTTCGCTGCGAGCACGGACGTTCGCAGATCAAGAACAAGGAAATGGCGTTGCAGATCATGCGCAGTCGTCTTTACGAGAGGAAACTCCAGGAGCAGCAGGCCGCCTACTCGGAGAACCGCCGCTCTCTGATCGGCTCCGGCGACCGCTCGGAGAAAATCCGCACCTACAATTTTCCCCAGAGCCGCTGCACCGACCACCGCATCGGCTTCACCTCCCACAACCTCGACTCGATCATGTCCGGCGACCTAAGCGAAGTTACCGCCGCGTTGATGAAATCGGAAATGGCCGAGCGCCTCGCGGAGGCGGGGATGTAAGATGGAGAGCCGCGCTTCCAGCCGGCTTCTTCAAAGCCAATGATACTCCAATGATCGCACCCACCGAAGCCGACGTGATGAAAGCCTGCGGCGAAGCCGGCATCCGCGCCATGGTCGCGGCCTTCTACCGGCGTGTCCGACACGACGGACTCATCGGCACGATGTATCCTGCGGACGATTGGGAAGGCTCCGAGGAACGCCTCGCCGAGTTCATGCTCTTTCGTCTCGGTGCCTCCAACGCTTACATCGAGAAACGCGGACACCCGCGCCTGCGGATGCGCCACGCACCATTCCGCATCGGCATCGCCGAGCGCGACCGCTGGCTCCAGCTCATGGCCGAGGCCATGGACGAAACCCAAGTCCCACCTTTCGCCCGCCTGTTCCTCGACCAACTCTTTGCCCAGGTCGCCGATTTCATGCGCAACCAACATGAAGCCTGATTTCACCATGAAACAAAACCTCCGCCGCCTCATTCTGCTCCTGACTATCGGTTCGGTGGTCGCTCTGGTTCTACTCAACCTCGATCCGGTGAGCACCCGAGCCCATCGCCTGCTCATCCTGTGTTCGATGGCCGGTGTTTGCTTCGGCCCCCTGTTCTTACTTTGGAAATTCGTAGCGGCGCGTGTCGTGTTTCTGACGCTACCGTTTCTGCTGCTAGCGCCTTTCCTGTTGCCGGGAAAAGACATCGATCAAAAGGCTCTCGGCGATGATTATATGAAGCGGATCGTGACATACGAAGGCATCGTATATCATTGGGGAGGGGAGAACCGCCGAGGGGTCGATTGCTCCGGGTTGCCGCGAAAAGCCATGCGCGATGCGCTTCTTTTCCAAGGTCTTCGCAGCCTGAACGGAAGGTGCTCTCGGTTATTCCTGAAACAGTGGTGGAACGACGCCTCCGCCAAGGCGCTCGCCGAAAGTTATCTCGGTTACGCGATGCCGACCGGGGAGAAAGGAACCATCGCGGCCATGGGCTATGATCCGCTCCAGCCCGGTGATCTCGCAGTAACCGAAGACCGGCGACATGTCCTCATCTTCCTCGGCGGCGAGGATTGGATACAAGCGGATCCGAGTGCGGAAAAGGTAACCATCGACAACGGACGGACAGGGAAAAGCGACTGGTTCGTTGTTCCTGTGACAATACATAGATGGAGTATTCTGATGGAGTCTTGAACGCTTTTTTAGATAAACATATGAAACCATCCCAACTCGATCTCCTTCCCGCCGACCAAGCCGCCGCGCTGCTCCGCAAGAGACGTTTCTGGAAACGGACGCTGGCCATATCACTGCCCATTGGCGTGATCCTCGCGCTATACGCAGTGAGCGGAACAGTCATCAGCATGATCCGCGCGTTTTCCACTCTGGAGAAAGACGGAGCCGCAGATCCGGCCGCGCTGGCAGGCGATATCTCCATGGCAATGCTGACCGGCATGTATTCAGCCCTTCCTGCTTGCCTGGCGCTTCTTATCTCAATGGTTTCCTTCATCCGCCTTCTCAGCCTGCCGAGAGAGCGTAAGCACTAACCCCTTCATTTTCCAAAACCCCGCCTTTGCGCCTCCGCGACTTTGCGGTAGAAAAGCCCAACCTTCCATGCCCGAGAATTTCTACCAACAGACCACCGCCGCCCCGCCGACGCCGTTCGATGTCTCGCTGCGGCCTCCCGCGTTTTCGGAGTTCATCGGGCAGGAAAAGGTGAAGGATCGTGTCCTTCTCATGCTGGAGGCGGCGAAACGGCGCGGCGACGTGCTCGACCACGTGCTGCTTTCCGGGCCACCGGGTTTGGGGAAAACGACGCTCGCGAACCTGATCGCCAAGGCGGCGGGCACTCAGATGCACACGACCTCGGGGCCGCAGATCGAGAAGGCGGGCGACCTCGCCGGCATCCTCACGAACATCCAGAAAGGCGATATCCTTTTCATCGACGAGATCCACCGTCTCCACCCCGCGATCGAAGAATACCTTTACCCCGCGATGGAGGATTACCGGCTCGACATCATCATCGACTCCGGACCCTCGGCGCGCTCGATCCAGATCAATCTGCCGCGCTTCACCCTCGTCGGCGCGACCACGCGCTCCGGGATGCTCACCGCGCCGCTGCGCTCGCGCTTCGGCCTGATCAACCGCCTCGACTACTACACCCGCGAGGAACTCGCCGATATCATCGAGCGCTCGGCCGGATTGCTTGATACGGAAATTCATAGACCCGGAGCGCTCGAGATTGCGGCGCGTTCGCGGGGCACTCCGCGTGTGGCAAACGCGTTGCTGCGCTGGGTGCGCGATTTCGCCCAAGTTCGTGGCAATGGCATCATCGACCAGGAAAACGCCGCGGCCGCCCTCGCGATGATCGAGATCGATGCCGACGGGCTTGACGAAATGGACAAGCGCTTGCTCGAAGTCATGATCTACAAGTTCGGCGGCGGCCCTGTCGGGTTGAGTTCGCTCGCCGTCGCGGTCGGAGAAGATGCGGCGACACTTGAGGAAGTCCACGAGCCGTTCCTGATCATGCAGGGCTTTATCCAACGCACCCCGCGCGGACGCGCCGCGATGCCCGCCGCTTACGAAAAGATCGGCGCGCCGCTTCCGCCCTTGAAACCCGAGGACACCCAGACGAAGCTCTTCTAAGTTCATGCCCGAAAGCCCAGTCAAACAAGCCATCGCACGTTGCCGGGATCTCGGTCTGCGCCGCACGAAGGCGCTTGAAGAGCTCCTCACCACCTTGGTGGAGGCAGATCGTCCCATGACCTTGGCGGAGCTCGCATCCTCCGTACGGCTCACCGATCAGTGTGACAAGGCCACCGTCTATCGCCTCCTCCAGCGCCTCTGCGAGCACGGTATCGTCCGTCGCCTAGGACTCCACGAGCGGGCGGCCTATTTCACCCTGCTCCAGCCGGGTAAACACAGCGACTACCTGATCTGCACCGGTTGCGGGACGATCGAATCGATCAAGGCACCGTGCCCTGTCCATGAGCTGGAGGACGAGATCCGTGAGAAAACCGGATACCGCGGGCTTTACCACGAGTTGGAGTTTTTCGGGACCTGCCCGGGCTGCGTTTAAGTTTCAAATTTCAAGATTCAACTCCCATGACAGTTTACCCTTCTTCTTTTGGCCGGATAGGATTTCATCCGCTCCTGATCGGAATCGGTCTATTCACCGCCGTGGCGACGGCCAATCCCCCCGCCCCCCTATTGAAACAGCTGCCCGCGTCCGAAAATGCGGTCTCGCTTTTCAACGGAAAAGATCTAAGCGGCTGGGATGGCGCTGCGGCGATCTGGTCGGTGGCCGACGGGGAGATTGTGGGAGCCAACAAGGAACCGTTGGCCTCCAGCACCTACCTCTTCACCAAAGAGTCCTACCGGGAGTTCCGTCTTCTGCTGGAGGTGAAGCAAACAATGTCTCCAGCCCACTCCACCATGCACTCCGCGGTGGCGGCCATGGGAGAGCGATTCGAGGACGAGGGGGACAACAAGCACGGGTTCAAGGGCCCGCTTCTCATGTTTTGCCATGACTGGGGGATCTGGGACGCCTACGGGCGCAATCGGGTCGAACCAGCCGGGCAAAACGGACCCCTGATGGATTACGCTTCGGAGAAGAAGGGGGACTGGAACCTGATCGAGATCCTCGTCATCGGGAATCGGATCCGTTTCGTTGCCAACGGAACGCTGGTCTTCGACTTCACCGACGCGCCGGGCATGCTCCGGAGCTGCCCTCTGGGCCTGCAGATCCACAGCAATGCGAAACCACAGGAATTCCGCTTCCGGGGGATCATCATCAGCACCACTCCGACCGATCAACTCGTCACGCTCTTGGAATCAAATAAGGATCGTTAAACATCTTCGACGAGATTCGCAGCGATTGCTATTGCCAGCCTCCCCCATGGCGGCTATCCGTCTGGCTCTTCAACGTTTCTTAAACCATGAATATCGTACCTACCATCAGTTCAGGCACCGCAGGTCCCCTCGGTGTGCAACATCTCCCGCGCCTTTGGCAGAAAGCCTCGCTCGACGCAGTCGGCAAGCTTCACGCCGACTACCCGGCGGCGGGTGCCGGCTTCGACCAGATGACCCTCGACGCCCTCGGGATCGACCGTCAGAAGTTCCTCGATTACATCAAAACCGCGAAGCCTACCTACGTCGCCTGCGAAGCGTGGTGCGCCGCCAACGGCAGCTTTGATGCCGGCAAAATCGCCGCCCACAACGCCGCGGTCGATGGATACAACCACGACGACGCCACCCGGGCCGGCATTCTCGCCGCAGCCGGCAAATCCGACGACGGCAAGATTCTCGATGCGGTCAATCTGAACAACCTCGACGACTGGCAGGGCTTCCACGCCGCCGAAATCGCCGGGTAATTCCAGACCGCTTTTTCCCCTATTCAACACACGAAAAACCCCGGGCAGGAGCCCGGGGTTTTTTTGTTGGATCATTTCCGAGCGACGAACGGCGCTCAGCTCCCGAGGCATCCGAGAAAGGTCAGCTCCGCGATGCCCGACTTGTCGAGCCCGCCTAAACCTTCCGCCGTCATCCGGTCATACTGCGCCTTGGTGGTGCCCATCCGACCCACTCCGACCAATGCTACTTTCTGACTCATGGTGCTGGTTTTGCTTTGCTGCATATTTGAATTTTGGAAAGAACGGCTTGTGAGCGTTGTCCTCGCCCACCGTCGTGATCGACCCGTGGTCGGGACAGTTCAAGTGGTTTTCCCGTGGAATTCCGCTCATTGTTTTGCCGCGTCGGAGTTCAATTTGACCAGTTTGGTGATGCGTCCGAAGCTGTTCCAGTCCTGCACATAGAGATTGCCGACCGCATCGTAGGCCAGCCCATGCGGCGCGGTGAAGTGGGCCGGAGCAACCGCCTCGATCGGCACTCCGTTCGCGCCCCGCTGCTTCTCATCCGGGTTCTCTCCTAACAACGCGAGCACCTTTCCGTCCTTGTCCAAGATCTTCACCCCGCCAGCCAGCTCGGATACCGCAACAACGTCGCCCCGGAAGGCCAGGTCGGTCGGCCGACGCAATCCATCCGCCACTACCCCGATCCAGTTTCCATCCAGATCGAAATGCGTCACCCGGCCGCTCTCCCGGTCAGCAATCATGATCCGTGGCGGGTCGAACCGATAGTCGATCGCCAAGCCATGCGCCGTGTTGCACTGCCCGTCCCCGGTCCCCTTGCCCCCGAAAGTCTTGATCAGCTTCCCTTCCGCATCAAATTTGTGAAGAAAGTTCGAACCGTAACCGATCGCAACATAGATCGAGCCGTCGGGGCCAACGTCAGCAGCGGTCAAGCCGTTGAAACCGCCCTGCACCTCACCGGTTTTTTCATTCGGAATCGCAAACACCTCCTTGCCGGCGAGGGTCATTTTGACCAGCCGCGAGCCGCCATTGTCGGAGGCCCAGATGTATTCTGTGCCCTCCTCCTCCCGGATGAACAAATCGTGAACTCGGGATGGACCGACCACTCCGACTTCCTTCCCTTCGGGATTGTAGATCAGAATCCCTTTCGGCGTGTCGGTGCTGAAGTAAATGAGACCGGCCTTGTCGATCGCGACGCCCCCGTTCGTGCTGCCCACCCCCTTGTTCTCGGTGGTTCCCCACCATGGAACATTCTCGTAGCGATGGTCAGCCGCTCCGGTCGCAACCGCAATGGTGAGGATTTTGCCTTCGGGCGGTGGCCCGTCGTGAGGATGCGCCAGGAGAATGCCAGGCAGGACAATCGTTGCACTAATAAGCAGGGTAGGTTTCATGACGTGCCAGATATGGCCACTCCGGGCGCACAGGAAAAGCACTTTTATGAATGGCTCTTATGAATTTTCGGCGCGATCTTCGAAAAGGACAGCAACGTGGTCACCACTGAGTGGAATACGTGGGGCGCCTGCTGCGCTGGAATGTGAAGCTCAGATACTTCGACTTTCAAACCTCAAGAAAGAGCCTGGCGCGATTCGTCAGGCTCTTTTTTGGCGCTTGATTCCGGGGTTGTAAAACGTAGTATTACGGCATGATCAAAAGAATCACAAAGATCGGCAACTCGCAGGGGATCATTTTTGACAACGCCATCATGGAACTCGCGCGGCTGAAGACGGGGGATGAGGTGAACCTAGAGATTCACTCGGGCGGGGGCATCACATTGCAGCCTCTGAGGCAGGAACGTATCGAGGCATCGCAGGCTTCCGAAACGGCAAAGAGGCTGATTGGAAAGAACAGCGAACTTTTCCGTAGGCTGTCATGAGCACTTCTTTGAAACATCCGACGGTGGAAGCGGTTCTCTCCATCCATGCTGAGGTTCTTGCCGCCCATGGAGGCGGGGAGGGGATTCGTTCGATGGAACTGCTGGAGTCGGCGGTGGCTGCTCCGCAGGCCACGATGATGGGCAGTCCGCTGATTAGCGAACCTGTCGAGATTGCGGCGGCTTATCTATTCTATCTGTGCAGCAACCATCCGTTCGTGGATGGGAACAAACGCATGGCGCTCGCCACTTGCCTTGTTTTCCTCAGCGAGAACGGTCTACTGCCTAACGAGGATCTCGATGCTGATGCTTGGGAAAACCTCACACTCGCCGTGGCGGCCAGTTTGCTCTCGCGGGCGGAGATTACCGCCACGTTGCGGAAGCTGTTAGAGTGACGGTTATGACGCGGGCACGTCCATCCAGCGGCCTTGCTCGTGGGATTTGATGGAAAGCTCGGCGAGTTGCACGCCTTTCGCTCCCTCGCGGAGTGTCCATTTGAAGGGAGTGTCGATCGCGACATGCTTGAGGAACATCTCCCACTGGATCTTGAAGGCGTTGTCGAAATTGAGTTGATCGGGGACTTCCGTCCAGTTCGCGTAGTAGTCGATGGGTGAGTCGATGTCCGGATTCCAGATCGGGCGGGGGGTGACGGACTGGTGCTGCGCCCAGCATTTGCGGAGGCCGACGATGGCGGAGCCCTCCGTGCCATCGACCTGCATGGTGAGGAGGTCGTCGCGGCGGACGCGGACGTTCCATGAGGAGTTGAACTGGCAGGTGACGCCGGTGTCGGTTTCGAAGATCGCGTAGGCGGAGTCGTCGGTGGTGCAATCGTAGGGTTTTCCCGCCTCATCGAAGCGGCGGGGGATGTGGGTGGCGGCTTTGCAGAAGACGCGGGTGACGTTGCCGAAAAGGTTGTCGATCACGTAGCGCCAGTGGCAGTGCATATCGACGATCATGCCGCCGCCGTCCTCCGCGCGGTAGTTCCACGACGGGCGCTGAATGGGCTGTCCCTCGTGCTCTCCGGTGAAGACCCAGTAGCCGAACTCGCCGCGCACGGAGAGGATTTTTCCGAAGAAGCCTTGTTCCTTGAGAAGCTGGAATTTGCGGATGCCGGGCAGCCAGAGCTTGTCCTGCACGGTGCCGTTTTTCACGCCCGCCTTCTCCGCGACCTCGGCGATGCGAAGGGCTTCCGCGTATTCCGTGGCGGTGGGCTTTTCGCAATAAACGTGTTTCCCGGCGGCGATGGCGCGCTCAAGGAAAGGGATGCGGTGGGGCGTGCCCGAGGCGTCGAAGAAAATCTCGTTGTAGGGATCGGCGAGCGCGGCGTCGAGGTCGGTGGTGAAACGGGTGACACCGTGTTTTTTCGCGAGGTCGGAAAGCTTGTTCGCGTTGCGTCCTGTGAGGATGGGGTCGGGGATGAGGCGGGAGCCGTCAGGCAGAAGGACGCCGCCCTGGTCGCGGATCGCGAGAATGGAGCGGACGAGGTGCTGGTTGGTGCCCATGCGCCCGGTGACGCCGTTGAGGATGATGCCGATGTGTTTCATGAAAGGGTTAGAGGTTATTTGTTATTGGTTATTTGTGGAAGAGGTATAGGGGAATCGGTTACGGATAACTCATAACCAATAACGTTTAACGGTAATCAGAGGTCTTCGGTGGAGGTGATGATTTTTTGGAGGAAGTCGTGTTGATTCATCGCCCAGTATTTGCGGGAGAAGATTTCTACTTCTGTCAGGCCGGTGAAGCCCGCTTCACGAACGAGCTTGAGGATGCGGGGGGTGGCGTTGACACCTTCGCCGGGCAGGCCGCGATCTAACAGGTGGTGGTCGAAGTCGGGCTTGAACTCGCAGATGTGGAAGGCGAACAGGTGTCCGTTTTGGGCACACGTCCGGATCTCCTGTTCCAGGTTCGTTTCCCACCAGACATGGAAGGTGTCGATGGCGATTCCGACGAGTGGGTGGTTGATGCTGTGGGCGAGGAGGTTCGCATCACGGAGGGAAGCGACGGCAGAGCGATCGCCCGCATACATGGGATGCAGCGGCTCGATGGAAAGGCGGATGTTCGCGGCTTCGGCGGCAGGGATGATGGCGCGGATGCCTGCCTCGATCTGGGTG
This sequence comes from Akkermansiaceae bacterium, assembly GCA_043747935.1. Lineage (GTDB taxonomy): Bacteria > Verrucomicrobiota > Verrucomicrobiia > Verrucomicrobiales > Akkermansiaceae > Luteolibacter. Next base: position 19,180 of record JAYTOE010000246.1, on the reverse strand, counting down.
AGGTTTTCCTCGGGGGACTGGCCTGGCGTGGCACCGCAGACAAGGACGATGGATGGCAGGCCGAGCGTTTCCGCCTCCTTGAGCGCCGCTAGGTTTTGTGCGATGGCAGTTTCGCGGTCGGCTGCTGCTTTTCCGGTGAAAAATCCGCCACGCACGAGGGAAACCGGGGTGAGGCCGGAATCGTCGAGGTGCTTCCTGACCTTTTTCAGATCCTGCCCCGCGATGGTTTCACGCCATATCGAGATGCCTCCGATCCCAGCGCGGGCGTAGTTCTCTATGCACTCGCCAATGGACCAGGGTTGGTTAGTGAAGGTATGAACGGCGAGTTGCGAAGGTGTCATGGCAAGCTGGGCATCAGGTGGATTCTCCAATGAGCAGCGATCCCCGTATACGGATGACTTCATCGGTCTTTTTGTGCTCGATGATCTGCGTCTCTAGATGACTGGCCGCGGCGCGCGCCAGTTCGCCGATGGGCATGCTGACGGTGGTGAGGAGAGGGCGGGAAAGCCGCCGGACGGGGGAGTCATCGAAGCCCGTCACGGCCAATTGAGATGGGATGGGTATGCCGAGGCGATCCAGTTCCGTCAGGACGACAGTGCCGATGATGTCGTTCGCACATACGACCGCGTTGTAGTTCTCGGAAATGCCCCGCATGCGTTCCGATGTGATCGAGTTGATGCCATCGAAACGGTAGGCGTCGCTTTGCGGGTCGTAGGCGATTCCGAGCGCAGCACATGCGGTCGCGAATCCATCGAGCCTTTCCTCACCGACCTGACCCATGCCTTCGAGCGCGACATAGGCCGGCTTGAGATTCGGATTTCTTTCCAGAAGGTGGGCGGCGATATCGGCCATGCCCTGCGCGTTTTCGGAAGCGACGCAGGGAATGCCGGGGATCTGGCGGTTCATGACGATAAAGGGTGTCCCTACCTCGTTTAATTCGCTGAGCGTGGCGGGGCTGGGGCGATTGAAGGCGAAGATGAAACCGCTGGTATCGCCACCTTTCTTGTGAGGAAAGGGCTTAAACTTCGAAGAGGCGGTTTCACAAAGCAGATTGATGGCGCACTCGCGGAAACCGAGACGGATGTTCTCGATGAGTGAAGCGAGGTCGTAGAACAGTGCACGCTCCGGTTCGAGGTGGTGCGGCAGGATCAGCTTGATGCTTAGGATCGCACGACCCCTGTGGCGGCGGATTACGCGCTTGTTGTAGCCCAGTTCAACACCCTTCGCCTTGATGCTCTCGGTGAGTTCCGGACCAACCAGCCTTGAGTGGTTGAGCGCCCTCGATACGGTGGCTGCGGAGATGCCAAGGGCTTCGGCTATGTCTGTGATGGTGACCATTTGTATGATTAATGGAAGCTTAGGCGACGGGGTAGGAAAGGCGGTCGGCGCAATCGGCCATGATCTCCGCTTCCCACTCGGGGCGTTTCGCGGACTTGGGATGTGTGAGCGGGGAAGGGCAACGGCCGATCAGGTTCTGGAAGACCGCACAGGAGTGTTTGTAGGCGGGCACCGGTGCGCGGAACGAGACATTGCCCAGGTATTGGATCGCATCGGTCAGCGCGTCGTAACGTTCATCACCCTCCAGCCAATACTTGTCGCGCAGGGCGAAAAGCTCCGGACAAAAAGCAGCAAGGCCGAGCAGGTAGTCGGAGCCGTATTCGGTCATGTCGATGGCAAGATCGTTGCCGGTGAAGATTTTGAAATCCGGGCGAATCTCGTCCTTGATCTGTAGGCGGCGGAGTTCAACCCCACGGTCAAGCGAGGAGTGCTTGATACCCTTCAGCGCGGTAATGCCCATCAGGCCGCGAATGGTTTCCTCGTCGAAAATCATTCCGTTGGGCGCGAACATCGAACCAAGTTCGAAGCCGATCACCGATTCATATCCTTCGCATACGTTGGCGTAGAGATCGATGATTTCGGAGGGTTTCCAAGAATGAAAACGGGTGGTCTGAAATAGGATGGGGGTTCCGCCGAAGGCTACGATCTGATCCATTTGCGAGCGATAAAGTTCGACGAGATCGCCCGATAATCCTTCCACGAAAGCACCGGCGATGAAGTCCCGGCGGCCTGCGATGGTTTCGCGCGTGAGTTCTAGGATTAGGTTTCGCTCCTCCTGCTCAAGGTAGTTTGCGTATCCCGTGTCCATATTCACCGCGCAGCCTAGGCCGGCGTCTGTGGTGCGCTCGACGGCGGCCTGAAAGGAATCGCGGGAAATGGAGCCGTCCTTTTCAAATGGCAGAAGGCATGCGGCGTAACCATACGTAACCCTGTTTGGTTTTCTGGCTGCTTGGCGACTGGCTAGACTCATTCACGGATCATTTACCTGCAAAAACAACCCAGTCAAGGGAAACGTTTTGGCGAATCAGCTGCCAGAGAAATCTGGTCAAAGGGCTTTGACATGCGCGCTCCGCTGGGGAGAATCGAAGCATGTACGAAGCAAGCGGTAAAATCAAATTGATCAGCGATACGCAAAACTTTCCAAGCGGCTTTTCCAAGCGCGAATTTGTAGTGACCACGGGAGACGGGAAGTATCCCCAGGATCTGAAATTCGAGGTGGTGAAGGACAAGTGCTCGATCCTCGATAATTACAAGGAAGGGAGCGATGTGAAGGTGAGCTTCGACATCCGCGGCAACGAGTATAACGGCAAGTATTACGTAAATCTCTCCTGCTGGAAGCTGGAAGGTGGCAGCGGCGGCGGCGGCGGTTCTCGCAGCGACGAGTATTCCCAGGAACCACCGGCTTCAGCGGAGCCATCGCCTGCGGATTTACGGAAAGAGGACGATTTCGACGACGACCAGATTCCTTTTTGAACAGGAGTCAGGAGTCAGGAATCAGAGGCCATTGCGGAGCCGACCCGCGCGTAAAGCTCTGTCTGTCTGGCGGAATTTTCCAACAGGTCATCCGCGAGGGTCACGGCTCCAGGCTCGAAGACTGTAATCGTGGAGGAGCCGCCGAATGCGAAATAACCTTTCTCCGCTCCTTTTTCCACGGGTTGTCCCGGTTTGAAGGTCTGCCGGATCGTGCCGACGCAGGTGGCTCCGATTTCAAGCAGGAGGATCGTGCCGAAGTCTTCGGTTTTCAGCTCGGTGAGGGTGCGCTTGTTCGTCCAAAGATAGGAAAGGTTTCGGGCGAGCGCGATGGGTGAGACGGAGAACAGCGGGCCGTTGATCAGGCGTGTTTCCGAAGGCACACCGGCGGCGGGGAAGTGGAAGCGGTGGTAATCGACCGGGCAGAGGCGGGACAGGACGAGCGAGCCTTTCGCATATTTCGCCGCCAGCGCGGCATCATCCAACAGCGCGGCGAGATCGAAGCGCTGGCCTTTCACGAAGAACGAATCAATGGCCGAGATGTCCGGAAAACCGAGGTGGCGTCCATCGGCGGGGAAAACGACGGGCGCGGAGTCGATGGGGCGGGCGGAGGACTTGAGCTTGCGGTAGAAGAACTCGTTAAAGCTGCGGAAAGAGCCGGGTGCCTCCGCGAAGTCGTCCGGATCAAGCCCGTATTTCGTGATGAACGGCGCGACGCGATTCGCCGACTCGGGCTTCGACATCCGCCAGCCATACCATTTCGAAAACACGGGGCGCTTCACGAAGGCATGCAGGGAGAGTTTCCCCAGCGGATTGCCATACGCCCAGCGCAGGAACGACTCGCCGTAGATTTCCTCGGTTTCTGACGAGCCGGTGTGGCGGTTGTAGTATCGGATGCTTTCCACTGTCGGCTCAGTCAAATGCAGCACTGTGGTGAAGCCAAGGGCGAAGATGGCGGGAATCTCATTGGGACTCGTTGACAGCTTGGGGGCATACCCGATATGATCCGCACTCTTGGAGGATATTTGGTTTGGAGAACGCCCCCACATCGCCCTTTTCCAAAGCGGATGACGACAAACCCCGTCCGGCCGGTGTATTGCCCCTGATCGCAGGGGGACTGACTCTGGCTATCATCGTCTGGTTCTACGGATTTGTGCCGCGCTTTGGCGGCAATGAATCCATGTCAGTGTTCGGCTGGCTGATGGCGGCGTGGAATGATGAGACGGGACTCGAGCACGGGTTGTGGATGCCATTCTTGATTCTCGGACTGATCGGCTACCGATTCAAGGATCTGCGCAAGGCGGCGGTGAGCGGGCGGGTCAGCTATGCGGGTCTGATCGCGGTGTTTATCGGCGCTTTGCTTTTCTTTGCTTCCCACCGGTTACCCCAGCCACGCTTCGCGGCGCTCGGTCTGCCGATTCTGCTCTGGGGAGCCTGCCATTTCCTTTGGGGGTGGAGGGTTGCGAAGATCGTGTTTTTCCCGCTGATTTTCTTTTGGCTCGTGATTCCAACTCCGAGTATCCAATACGTCACGCCCTATATCCGGCTTTGGGTGGTCTCGCTGTCACATCATCTCTCTTCCCTGTGCGGGGTGGAAACTACGATCGAGGGGACGATGATTTTCCCTGTCGCTGGGGATTGGCCGCCGCTTCAGTTCGCAAGGGGGTGCAGCAACCAAATTTACGCCCTATTGCCTCTGCTAGTTATCTCCGCCGGATGGGCTTATGTGGCAAAAATTAGGATTTGGCAGAAGGTTTTGTTTTTTCTATCGGCGATACCGCTCGCCATCCTCGGCAACGCACTTAGGGTGACGTCGATCTTGGTGATCGCCGAAAATGGCGGTGCCAGATGGGCGGCGAGCACTTGGCATGATTGGTCGGGGCTTCTGATCGTCTATCCGCTTTCACTCTCACTTCTTCTGGTTCTGCATTCCCTTTTCCTGGGCAAGCTGCCCTGGAAAAGAACGTCGCAGGTTGCCTAGTTCCTTTGAATGGAGGGTGAGGGGCGTAGTTCGATGAAACACGCGGCTCTTCCCGACGTATTCAGGCATGATTGCCCTTGCGGGCTTGAGTGTCCGCGCCTATCTCCCGAAAATGAAAGGAATTCTTCCATGCATCCTTGGAATCAGCCTTCTCTGCGCCGCTTGCGACAGGGATTCCGCGCCCATGCAGGTGGAGGAAACCCGTCCGCATACGACAAAAGATCGGGATCCCCAGCTTTTCGCCTCAAGCGATGAGCGCTTCAGCAATGCGCCGGTTAAAGGCAGCCCGCCTGATAGCTGGCTAGTCCTTCCTGCTGCGCAGTTCCGCGAGCTCAACTACCGCTTCGGCGCATCCGGAACCGGCGAAGTCTATGTGTCCATCGCGTCCGGCTCGGTAGCTGACAATGTGAACCGCTGGCGCGGACAGTTCGGTCTCGCGCCATTTACACCGGAGGATTTCGACGCCGCCGAGAAAACCCCCATCGCCGGGACGGAGGGCGTCTGGGTGGAGTCTTCCGGCGAATACAGCTCCGGCATGGGCGCGCCGCCAAAGCCCGGTTACGGACTTGCTGGAGTGATCGCGAAAGTCGGCGGTCGCATCCTGACCCTAAAGATGGTCGGCCCGCAAGCCGAGGTAGAGGCTGAGAAAGCCGCACTGAAAGCCTTCGCTGCGAGCATGGAGATGATCCGTTAGATTTTTGATTTAAAAATGGAAACCGAAACACAAACGCCCGCGAAGAGCCGTTCCGCGATACGTATCGCCTATGATTTCCTCTCCGGATTCCATGTGGCCACGGCGACGCTGCTTCTGCTGCTGGTGCTGACCTGGCTGGCGACACTGGAGCAGATCGACTCCGGGCTCTACCCGACCCTGACCAAGTATTTCAGTTGGAAATCGCCATGGCTGATCCCCGAACTCAACGGCAAGAAAGTCCCCATCATCCTACCGGGCGGGTATTATGTTTCGGCGCTATTGCTCGTGAACATGATCCTCGGCGGCATCATCCGCATCCGCAAGGGCTGGAGGCAGGTAGGCAACCTGATCTCCCATTTCGGCATCGTTTTCATGCTTCTCGGCGGAGGTGTGGCGCACCATTTCTCGGAGCGCGGCAACATGGCGATCTACGAGGGGGAAACGAGTAATGTCGCCGAAGATTTCCACGAGTATGTCGTGGAGGTGGCCGTGCCCGGGGACAGCAAGGCAGCGAAGATCCATGTGATCCGCGGTCGCTTCCTGGAAAAACTCACGGCCGGCAACCCGCGCATCTTCCGTTTCGGAGATCTCCCGTTTTCGCTTGAGATCTCGGGATACCTCGGCAACTGCCAGCCCGAGAGCCAGTTGATCAACGCGCCGCGCAACCGCGAGCTTGTAGCGGATGGTTACTACCTGCGCGAAATCGAAAGCTTTGTGGAAACCGAGCGCAACGTCGCCGGTTGCTATGCGCGGATCGTGGCGGCCGACGGCTCCAAATCCGATCCTGTCATATTGTGGGGCGGGCAGTTCCAGCCCTTCTCCACCGCCGTGGACGGGCGGAATTTTACCTTGGACATGAGGAAGCGCCTGTGGCCCATGCCCTTCGAGGTGAAGCTCGATAAGTTCACCGCCGACTTCCATCCCGGCACCTCAAAGCCCGCGAAATTCATCAGCGACGTCACCCGCGTGGAGAACGGGCGCGAGGCCGAGATCCGCATCCAGATGAACGAGCCGATGCGATACGAGGGATTCACGTTTTTCCAGGCGAGCTACGGCCCCACGGGCGCGAAGCCGGGCGAGGAAATGTATTCCGTGTTTGAGATTGTCCGGAACCCGGCCGATCATTGGCCGGAATACAGCCTCTATGTCGTCGCGTTCGGCATGCTCGTGACATTCCTAACCAAACTCGGCAGCTATCTCGGTGCTGCCTCAAGAAAACGAAATCATGCAGCATAAGAATCCGGTCTGGGGAAAATGGGTGGTGGCGGCGCTCGCGGCGGGCGCGCTCGCCGTGGTGTTCGTGAACATGTTGATCGACAACATGCCGAAGGGCGCACCGCAGAAGGTGGAGGGCTACGTGCCGTGGGAAAAGGAATCCCTGGAGGTCGTCGAATCATTGCCACTACAAGACGGCGGGCGGATCAAGCCGTTCGCCACCTACGCCGGCTTCCAGATGCTCCAACTGCACGGCGCGCGCTCGATGAAGATCGAGGGCAAGGGCGGCGAGGAATTCAAGATCAAGCCCACCGAGTGGCTCATGGACACGCTGTTCCGTCCGGATCTAGCGATCGATCTACCGACCTTCCGCGTGGACAACTCGCAGGTGCTTGAGGCCATCGGCGTGAAGACGAAAGGCCGCCGCGACCGTTACAGTTACGCGGAGATCGAGCCCGGCCGCACCAAGCTCATCGAGCTGGCGCAATCCTACGAGCCCATCGAGAAGAAGAAGCGCGACCCCGTGCAGCAGCAGGTGATCGACCTCGCCTACAACATCCGAAACTACGAGAGCCTGTTAGGTTACTTTTCCTTCGCACGCCGGGGTGTGGAGATGCGCGGAACGGGCGGCGGGACGGAAGCCGACAAGCGAGCCGACCTGAGCGCGGTGATGACAGCAGCGCCCCAACTGATGAGTGAGCTGCAGGCCGCACAACTCGAGAAGAGGGATGTGGAGCCGAGGCTTCAGGATCTCCTCCTGCAAGTGCAGGACGCATCGAACTTTTCGAAATTCGGATTGTTAATCCTTCCTCCGAAAAGCGCCTCCGACAGCCAGTGGCTTTCGGCCGGAAATGCGATCATGGAGACGGTTACCATGGTGTCCAAAGACCCGGAAACAGCGATCTCGGATGTAAAATCTCTCGAAATGTTCGTGCGCTCCGTGCCGATTTCGGAGAAGGAGTTCCGCAAGCATTTCGCGGAGTTCAAGGAAAGCGTAGAGAAACGCGCGGACTCGCGCGGTGAACTGCAGCGTATCGGCATGGAGGTCTCCTATTTCAAGTGCGACTTCTTCCTCAACGCAATTGTCTTATTCCTCCTGGGCACCCTCTGCGCGCTGGCGATGTGGGGCATCGGCTCCGGGAAAACGGGGGAAATCCTGTCATGGGCGACGCTCGGTTTCACCACGATCGGCGCTGTGTATTGCGTGGTCGCCATCGTGATCCGCTGCCTCATCATGCACCGCCCGCCGGTGGGCAACCTTTACGATACGATCATCTTCATCGGCGCGATAAAAGTGATCCTCGCGCTTCTCATTGAATGGATGAGCCGCAAGCGTTTCGCCCTCGGACTCGCACCTATGCTGGGCTTGGCATACATCATCCTTGCAAGGCGCTACGAGGTCGGCGATGCGGGCGACCACCTCGATCCGCTCGTCGCGGTGCTGGACTCGAATTTCTGGCTGTCCACGCACGTGATCACCATCACGCTCGGCTACGCTGCCGGTCTGCTCTCGGCGAAGCTTTCCTGCGCCTACGTAATGATCCGCGGGCTGAACCTTGACGGAAACAACAAGGATCTGCGGCGTGTGCTTACCAAGGCGGTCTATGGCTGCATCTGCCTCACCGTTTTCCTCTCCCTCGTCGGCACCGTGCTCGGCGGCATCTGGGCGAACTATTCCTGGGGTCGCTTCTGGGGTTGGGATCCGAAGGAAAACGGCGCGCTGATGATCGTGCTCTGGACGCTGGCCATCCTCCATGCCCGGATGGGCGGCATCATCAAGGAATGGGGGCTGCATCTCGCCTCGCTCTTCACCGCGTGCATCGTCGCTTTCTCATGGTGGCACGTGAATTTCCTCGGTGTCGGACTGCATAACTACGGTTTCACCGCAGGGAAGGGCACGATCTGGATCTTCTACGGATTGATGATGGCGTTCATCATGTTCGGCGCGCTCGCCATGCTGGTCGAGCGTTTCGACAAACAGGCCAAGGCCGCCGCGAAGCCGAAGGCAGTCGAAGGTCTCGAAGCCTGAGCGATGGAGCTTTTTCCCGCCGACCCCGCGAAGAACCTGCTGCCTTTCGATGGCGTGGTGACCTACTACGGCTCCGTTTTCACACCCGATGAAAGTGCCCGCCATCTCTCGCGATTGATCGCGGAGATCCCGTGGGAACATGACGAGACGGTGATGTTCGGGAAACGCATCGTTACGAAGCGCAAGGTCGCGTGGTTCGCGGACGGCGGGCGATCCTACGCCTATTCGGGGACGGAGAAACGGGCGCACGGCTGGACGGAGCATCTGCTTTCCCTGAAAGCCGCCGCCGAAAAAATCTCCGGCGCGGCCTGCAACTCCTGCCTGCTGAACCTTTACCACGACGGCGGCGAAGGCATGGGCTGGCACTCCGACGACGAGCGCTCGCTGGCACCCGGCGCGCCCATCCTCTCCATGAGCTTCGGCGCGGAGCGGAAATTCTCCTTCCGCCACAAGCACACCAAGGAAACCATTACCGTAACCCTCGAAAACGGCAGCCTGCTCGTGTGCTCCTTCGATTTGAGCGGTTTCCCTAATTTTTCAGGAAATCAACCAGATCCTTGCGTCCTTTCACAAGATCCGGCGGGTTGATGTAGAACATGTGCCCGGCGTCGTAATAGGTGAAAGTGAACTGCCCGCGCAGGTCTTCCGGCAGATCCACTTCCTGCCGGAGAGAGTAGGGAACTCCTTCCGGCGGAGTGGCGAGATCGGCGTGCGCTCCCATCACCAGAACCCGGAGTTTCGGGTTTTCGCGGATCGCTTCCGTGATGCTTCCTGTTAGGTTCACAATGCGGTTGTCCGAGCCGAAGCTCCATGGCCCCACTTTTCCCGTCAGGACTTCATAGGGCTGGTCTTCTTTCCAGCCGAGTTCGTCACCGAGGTAAGCGAGCATCGCCGTCGAGAATGCGCCGATGGCCAACGAATAGGACGGATCATATTCTGCCGAAATGGCGTTCGGATCCGTCGATGACCAGGCGACCCGTGCATCAAAGCGCCCGATAACCTTGCCCTCCTCACGAAGCAATTCCTTGCGAAATTCGAAGGGATCGATCCTGAGACTTTTCCGAATCCATGTCTCCACCGGTATGCCTGTGAGCTTGAAAAGCTTCGCCGCGGTCGTTTCCATTTCCTCCTTGGTGATCTTGTTGCCTTTCATCAATGCCACCCCGTAATCGCCGAACGCGAACTCCCGCGCCTCTTTCAGGATCGCCTCGCGGTCGCCAGAAATTTTCTTATGGAAATGAGCCGTGGTGGCGAAGGTCGGCAGGAAAACCTGGTAGGAAAGCTGGCTGCCTTGGGAGCCGACAATGCTGCGGTAATCGAGCAGGGTGGAGAGAAGGATCACACCGTTCAAGCTCATCCCGTAGCGATTCTGCAGGTGCTGTGCAAGTCCCGCCGCGCGGATGCCGCCATAGGATTCGCCGCAAAGGTATTTCGGCGATGCCCAGCGCTTGTTTTCCGTGATCCAGATGCGGATGAAATCGCCCACAGACTCGATGTCCGATTGCAGCCCGTGGAAATCCTTGGGGTTGCCATCCGTTTCCGCACGGCTGTATCCGGTGGAGACGGGATCGATGAAAACGAGATCGCACACATCGAGTAGGCTCATGTCGTTTTCGATCAGGCGGGCAGGGGGATCGACGGGTTGCGTGCCGTCGCCGGGAAAGTTGATCCGCTTCGGCCCAAGGATGCCGAGATGGAGCCAGACCGAGGACGAACCCGGTCCACCGTTAAACGCGAACATCACCGGCCTGTCCTTTTTGTCCTCGATGCCGTCGCGAGTGTAGGTGATGTGGAAAATGGACGCCTTTGCTTTTCCTTTATCGTCGCGCAGGATCAGCTTTCCGGTCGTAGCGGTGTAAGGAATGGTTTTGCCGTCGATCGTAACCTTGGCTTTGATCGAAACAGGCTCCGACTTCTTCGCGGCCTCTTCCTTGGCATCCGGCTTTTTCGCCTCTTCCGCAGGCTTTTCCTGGGCGGAAACCGGATGGAGCAGGGCGAGGGCGAGGAGGACGAGCGGTTTTGGGAGGGGGCGAATCATAAGCAGCCGCATATTCACCCGAAAACGGCTTTTGCAAAGCGGGAACATCAGGCATTTTCCGCGGCGAACATGGATCAAATCCGGATCACAACGCACACGGCCAAAGCAGCTCGGCCATTCCTTGGCGAGATTGCTCGCCTCCGCATCGCCGTTTTCCGGGAGTTTCCGTATCTCTACGAAGGCTCGCTGGAATACGAGATGAACTATCTGGAGGAATACGTTTCCTCGGAAAGGAGCCTGATCGTCCTCGCTGAATTCGGGGATCAAATCGTCGGAGCATCCACCGGAATCCCGCTGACCGAATCCGATGAGGATTTCTGCAAACCCGTCGCAGCCGCCGGAATCGATGTCCGGGACGTTTTCTATTTCGGTGAATCCGTACTGCTGCCGGAATTCCGTGGACGTGGCATCGGACACCAGTTTTTCGACCAGCGCGAAATGCACGCCGCAAAACTCGGTTTCCGCAGCGCCGGCTTTTTCTCCGTGATCCGCGCCGACAGCCATCCGCTGAAGCCCGCAGGCTACCGTCCGCACGACCGCTTCTGGCAGAAACGCGGCTACGCACGGCAGGACAAGATCATCGCGCGTTTCCCATGGAAACAGGTCGGAGAGACGCACGACAGCTACCATGAACTCGTTTTCTGGCTTCGCCAGCTTTCCTGAAGGCCTGGGCTTGGTAGGATTACAACTTGTTACAATACATGTAATCCAAAGTGGACAATTGAGGGACGCAAAGAGACCGGCACCGCCCTGCTCCTGAAAATTCACATCGCATCCTCAAGCTAGCTCGATTAAATTGCGCGCATGTCCAGCGACAGCACGAATCGCAAATACTGGCGGGATCAATCTTCCGCACTTTCCCGCCGGATCAATCTCGGTTGGTTCCTGCAGACGCTCTCTGCGCCTTTGCTGATCGTCTCCGCCGTCGGTGCTGTGGCCACGTTGATTGTCCGTCGTGAGTTTTCAGAGATTCCGCTATCCGTCATCGGGGTCTCGCTGGCCGCATCTCTCGTGATTACGGCTGTAATCGCACTCGTGCTGGCGGCCAAACGTTTTGAGAAACCGGAGCAAGCGCTGGTTAGGATCGAAGCCGACGCCGGCCTGAACGCCGCACTTTCCGCTGCCAGTGCCGGGGTTTCCCCGTGGCCTGAGCCGCCGGCAGCCCTGGCGGAAAGCCTGAAATGGCACCTCCCGAAGACACTCGCCCCGCCGCTCGCGGCCGTTGCTCTGCTCGCGATCGGTCTTTTGGTTCCGATCAGTGCGAGGCAAACCGCCCCCCCCGCCCCGTCCAGCCAGCCACAGGCATGGTCGCAGATCGACTCCCAGCTTGAGCAGCTCGTCGAGGACGCGATGGTCGACGAGGAATACATCGAGGAAGTGGAAAAGCGGCTGGAGGAACTCCGTGCGCAGGAGGAGGAGGAATGGTTCAGCCACGCCTCGCTGGAAGCCACGGACAGCCTTGAGGAATCGCACAATTCCAACATGGAGAAGCTGGATCGTGAGCTTTCCGAGGCCGGAAATGCTCTCGAAGCCCTCGCTGAAAACGCCGACAAACTCAACGCCCAGCAGAAACAAAAGATCGCCGAGCAATTTGACCAAGCGCTGGAAGGCCTCCAGAACGGTGCCATGAAGCCGAATCCCGAACTGCTTGATCAGCTATCAAAACTTGATCCCAACGATCTCGGAAAACTCACCCCAGAGCAGATGAAACAGCTCAAGGAAGGCATGGAGAAGCTCAAGGATTCGCTGGATAAAGCCTGTGACGGCCAGGGAGAAGGTGAAGGCGACTGGGAAGACCAACTCCTCGGCGATGGTGAAGGCGAAGGCGAAGGCGAGGGCCAAGGCAATGGCCAGGGTCAGGGCGAAGAAGAAGGCGAAGGTCAGGACGGTGAAGGCCCCGGCTCCGGTGGTGTGAATCGCGGCCCCGGCCACGATCCCAATGTCCTCCGCGACGGCAAAGATGCTTTGGAAATCGGAGAGTTAACCGGACTGGACGCCGAGGATCTCTCCCGCGCCATTCCCGGCGATCTCCTCCAACTCCAGGATGGCAAGCACACCGTGGATGAATCCGCCTCGAAGGCTGCCTCCGGTGGCGCCGCCTCCGAAGGCAAAGGCGGCGACCGCGTCTGGCGCGACTCACTCGCCCCCGACGAGCAGCGGGCGCTCAAGAAATACTTCGAGTAGGACTAATGAGTGGCTGACGCCTGTCTGCCACGATCATTCGTCAGCTCAAAAAATAGGCGTCAGCCATCCTTACCCAAGCTTTGATCACCTAATTCAAACGATCGCTCCAATCACCCGCTGATTTTCCCATCCTGAATCACCAGCGTCCGATCCCCCACCTTCGCCAGATTCTGATCATGCGTCACAACAATCAGCGTAACTCCATGTTCATCAGCGAGTTTCAAAAGAATTTCCATAATTTCTTTACTCGTATTTGAATCAAGATTTCCAGTCGGTTCATCCGCGAAAAGCACCGCTGGCTGGTTCACAATCGCCCTCGCGATGGCGACGCGCTGCTGCTCCCCGCCCGACATTTCGGCGGGCAGGTGATCCGCCCGATCCTTGAGTCCCACCCGCTCCAGCGCCAGCAGTGCCTCCGCCGTACGGTTGATACCGGCGATCGCGCCCGGCACGGCGACGTTCTCCACTGCGGTCAACTCGGGCAGGAGGTGGTAGTTTTGGAAAACGTAACCGATAGATTGATTGCGGAATTTCGCCTGCGCCTTCAGGCCGAGGGAGTAGATATCCGTTCCAGCGATGTGGACACTGCCCCGCTCCGGCCTTTCGAGCCCAGCCAGGGTGTAGAGCAAGGTCGTCTTCCCCGCCCCGCTCGGTCCGCAGAGGAAAACCTTTTCACCCTTCGTGATGCTGAGATCGATCCCATGCAGCACCTCGACGGATTTCTTCCCGATCCGGTAACTCCGGTGCAAATCTCGCGTCTCAATCATCACCTCGCTCACACCGCCAAGATGCACCTCGCCCGCCTTTCAGGAAGCAATTTCTGGAGTTTGAAGTTTAGGGTTTAATCTTTCGCTCCTCCACGAGTAGAAAAAGCCATGACACAACCCGTTATCCTCTTCTCCGGACAAGGCGCTCAGAAAATCGGCATGGCCCGTGATTGGATCGAATCCTCCGCGACCGCGCGAGGGCTCGCCCACGAGGCGGATCTGGCTCTTGGCTACGCGCTCACGGAAACGATGTTCGAGGGACCGGAGGAAAGCCTCACCGCCACCTCCCGCTGCCAGCCCGCGCTATACCTCCATGGCCTGATCGGCCTCGCGTTGCTCAAGGAGCGCTTGCCGAATCTCAACCCCGCCGCCGCCGCCGGACTCTCGCTCGGCGAGTTCACCGCCCACGCCGCCGCCGGAACCTTTTCCTTCGCCGACGGACTCCGCCTCGTCTCCCGCCGCGGCACCTTCATGGAGGAGGCTTGCAACGCCACCAACGGCGCCATGGCCGCCTTGATCGGCGGCGAGGAAAGCGAAATCCGCAGGCTCGCCGAGGCCACGGATGTCGATGTCGCAAACCTGAATGCACCCGGACAAATCGTTCTTTCCGGAGCCGCCCCGAACATCGATGCCGCAGTCGCCCAGGCCAAGGACTTCGGCATCCGCCGCGCGATCAAGCTCAACGTCGCCGGAGCCTACCATTCCCGGCTCATGACCACCGCCCAAGAGAAACTCGCCGCCGAGCTCGCCGCAGCCGCGATCACCACGCCCGGCATCCCCGTGGTGGCGAATTTCACCGCCCGCCCCGTTTCCTCGCCGGATGAGATCCGCTCGACCCTGACCTCCCAGGTGACCGGCTCCGTCCGCTGGATCGAATCGATCCAATACCTCGTCTCCGCAGGCCACACTCTTTTCGTTGAGATCGGCCCCGGAAAGGTTCTCGCGGGGCTTGTTGCGAAAATAGCTCCCGACGCTACGGTCATTTCGATCGAGGACATCCCCTCGCTCGATACCGCCGTCGAGAAGCTTTCCTAGACCCACATGCTCCCCACCACCCTCAAATCCGACTTCCCCATCCTCGGGGAAACGGTAAACGGTCGCCCGCTCGTTTATCTCGACAACGCGGCGACTTCACAGAAGCCCCGCAGCGTGCTCGACGCGTCGCGGCATTACTACGAGGCGCTCAACTCGAACATCCACCGCGGCACTCACTTCCTCGCCCGCGCCGCGACCGCCGCCCATGAGGCTGCGCGGGAAACGGTCGCCGCCCACCTCAACGCGAACTCTCACGACGAGGTCATTTTCACCTCCGGTTGCACCGATGCGGTCAACTTGCTCGCCAACATCCTCCCCCTCTCCACCGGCGACGAAATTCTGATCTCCACCCTTGAGCACCACTCGAACATCGTCCCGTGGCAAATGCTCGCCCAACGGAGCGGTGCAATTTTAAAGGTCATCCCCTGTAGTGAGGACGGCGTGCTCGACCAAACCGCCTTCGAAAATCTCCTTTCCGAAAAAACGAAAATCCTCGCCCTCACCTGGGTTTCGAATGCGTTCGGCACCGTGAATCCCGTCCGGGAAATGGCCGCCGCTGCGAAGAGGTATGGCACCACCGTGTTCATCGACGCCGCACAGGCGATCCCCCACATGGCCATCGATGTCCGCATACTCGGAGCCGATTTCCTAGCCTTCTCCGGCCACAAGGTCTATGCCCCCACCGGCATCGGCGTGCTTTGGGGTAAGCTGGATTTACTCAAGTCCCTCCCGCCGTGGAAGGGTGGCGGTGAAATGATTAAGCAGGTCACTTTCGAGGAAACGACCTACAACGACCCGCCGTTCCGCTACGAAGCCGGCACACCGAACATCGAGGGAGCCATCGCCCTCGCCGCCGCGCTCGATTACGTGAACGCCATCGGTATCGACGCCATCCACGATCACGAGCGCGAACTCATCGCCGCCGCCGCCACCGCGCTTTCCGAAATCCCCGGCATCCGCCTCTACGGCCCGTCCGACCGGATCGGAGCCCTTTCGTTCGCGATCGATGGAGTTCATCACTACGATCTCGGCACCCTCATCGACCAGATGGGCGTCGCCGTCCGCACCGGCCACCATTGCTGCCAGCCCCTAATGGCCCGCTTCGGCATCACCGGCACGACCCGCGCCTCCTTCGCGCTCTACAACACAATGGATGACATCGACGCTCTTGCCACCGCCGTCAAAAAAGCAGCCGCGATGCTGCGCTGAATATTGACAGCAACCCATATTGACAGGAATATTCCCCCGTGAAAACCACCATCGACCTGCCCGAGGAAGTGATCCGGCGCGCCAAAATCATGGCGATTCAGCGCAAGACGACTCTCAAGGAACTCATCTGCAAGTCCTTGCTACGGGAAATCGAATCGCCTCAAGCCGACTCCACCGATGTCGAAAGCCAGCGAAAGAAGCGAGCCACCGCTCTTCTGGATTCGCTCGACGCGATCCATATCACCACACCCATTGGCAGGTTCGACCGGGAGCAAGCCCAGCGGTATCCATCGCCAGCAAGAGCTTGAATCATGGTCTTCTTGGATACCAACATCTTCGTTTATGCTGTCTCCGCTGCCGAGGAAGATCAGAAAAAGCGGCGCATTGCCCGCAAGTTGCTCGCGGATGAGGAATTCTCGCTATCCCTCCAGGTCGTCCAGGAGTTCATCAACACCTGCTTGAACAAAATTCGTCTCGGGCAATCCCGCGAGGCCATCGCACAGACCGTGGAGCAACTTCTGGCCTATCCTTGCCTTAGTCCGTCGACTGACCTGATCCGTTATGCCTTCGCACTCCAAGGCCGCTACCAAATTTCCTACTGGGATGCCGCCATACTCGCTGCCGCCACCGAACTCAGCTGCTCCACGCTCTACACCGAGGATCTTTCCCACGGTCAATCCTACGGCACGGTTCAAGTTATCAATCCTTTTGCCTGATCGAGCTTGAATGTTGAACGACCAGTGAGCATAGCGAACAATACAATGCCTGCGAAGCCACAAATCATAGCCTTCAGGCAAATTTGAGTTTTGAAATTCATGAAAATCGTCCTCGGAATCACCGGATCCATCGCCGCCTACAAGGCCGCCGACCTCGCATCGCAGCTTGTGAAGGCGGGGCATGAGGTGCATGCCGTCATGTCGCGTTCCGCCTGCGAGTTTATCACTCCCCTCACCCTCCAGACGCTGACCCGCCATCCCGTTCTCGTCTCGCTGGAGGACGAGAAGGACTCCTGGAAGCCCGGCCACATCGAGCTCGCCGACAGCGCCGACCTGTTCCTCGTCGCCCCCGCCTCCGCGAACTGCCTCGCGCTCTTTGCCAACGGCCTCGCGCCCGATCCGCTCGGCTCAATCTACCTCGCTCTCCCCCGCACCACTCGCGTGCTCATGGCACCGGCCATGAACGGGAAAATGTGGCTCCATCCCGCCACCCAACGCAATATCGCCCAACTCAAACAAGACGGTTGCGCATTCATCGGCCCCGCCGAGGGCGACCTTGCCTGCGGATACCAAGGAATCGGCCGCCTCGCGGACGTTCAGGACATCCTCTCGGCAATCGGTTAGATCGAGGCGAAAGCCAGTTCTCAAGCGTCAGACTCCCAGAGCCTAGCGCACTTCCGCGACCATTTCGTCGGCCTCATCACCCTCAGCCCAGCTTGCGATTCGTTCCACTTTGTTTCCGACGATCAGTTCGATGCGTTTCATCGTGCTACCGTTCGAGTAGCCTGTCTTTGAAGAGCGGATGTCCGTGATCGCGCTGCGAGGGTATGACTTGTCTTTCACGATCAAGCCTCGCTTGTAGGTGCGGATGGACACTTCCGTGGAGTTCCCTTCGATCCTCCGCTCTTGTCCGATACAGCGCAAGCTAGCGACAAGCACAGCAATCCCGATCCCGGCAAAGGCCGTTGACATGAGAAGCCAGATACCCCGGAAGCCGTTACTGAATAGTGAGATAAAGAGTTGGAAAAAGTCGCCGCTATTCTCCCTGTTCTTCGGAAGCGGCTCGCCTTCGATCAGGAAAATCCCCACAAAGATGAAGCCGACGGCCATCAGCGTGAAAAAAAGCCCGCCGACCCAGTCGAATTTCTGCGGTCCGGGCATTTTCACTGAGAACACCTGTTTACGAGTGCCCGGTGAATGTCCCGCTACCGACATTTTCGGCTCCACAACCTCGCGGCCAAAGAGGGCTTCTTTGATATCGGCGGTGAGCCATGCCTTATCCTCCATGGTGAGTGCGGAGCCGAAGCGGAGCTTGCCTCCGCTGCCTTTGATTTCGATGCCGAAGACGGGCTTGTAGTTCTGCTGGTAAAACTCCTTCTGTGCGACGGATTTCAGTGTGCCGGGCTGGAGCGATTTCTCCTTCTTCCGTCCGAACATGTCACTCCGAAGCGTAACCCCTCCGCCGCTCACGATAAGTCGGTGGCACATGAATTTCTGGCGTAGGCCGACGTAAAGAACCCCGAAGCCGATAGCGTAGAAAATGCCGAAAAAGGGAATCAATACCCACTCGGGCATGTTTCCTTCGATCTTGCCGCCGTTGATGATGGTTATGAGGAAACCTCCGCTGACCAGCACGGTGATACCCAGCCAGAAGGCGGCGAAAAACAGGAAGAAGCCGAATTTTCCCTGAGCAGCAATATGCCACGTGATGCCGCCATGCCCGTCACTTTCCCTGCGGATTTTCGTGGCTTGGGGGGGCAGATCGGCTCTGCCGGGGACAACTCCGTCTTGCGTCACCCACTCGCTGAGGGAGGTCTTGGTACCGCAGGCGTGACATTCCATCACCTCATCCCATTTGGGGGGGAAATTCCCCGCCTTCTTACCGCAATCCGGGCAAACAAGCTTTCCCTCCCTCAGCGCGGCTTTCACTGAGGCTTTTTCAAACGTCTCAACTACCTTTCGGAACATGCCTCAGCTAGATGCACGATCCTTGGGAGAAATCAATCCTGTTCGGACGAGATCCCTGTGGAGTTTGTGTGATCGAAAGTTGGATTCGGGGTCTATCAGCCCGGGATCAGATGCTTCACGGCATCTCTTTCCTCAATCAGCTCGTTGATCGTGGCATCGATCTTGGTTTGCGAGAAGGCGCTGACAGGAACGCCCTGCACGATTTCCCAAGAGCCGTCGGATTTCGTGCGGATGGGCATGGAGGCCATGATGCCTTTTGCGATGCCGTAGGAGCCGTCCGAGCAGATTGCCACGGAGTGCCAGTCGCCTTCCGGTGTCGGGGTAATGAGGCTTTTCACCGTGTCCATCGCGGCGTTCGCGGCGGAGGCGGCGGAGGAGGCACCGCGAGCCGCGATGATCGCTGCGCCGCGCTGCTGGACGGTCTTGATGAACTCGCCCTCCAGCCATGCGGTGTCGCTGATGAAATCGGTGACTGGCTTGCCCTTGATTTTCGCGTTGGTGAAATCGGGATACTGCGTGGCGGAGTGGTTGCCCCA
>JAYTOE010000245.1:0-3231 GCA_043747935.1 Akkermansiaceae bacterium | reverse complement strand
GGCGGGCGCGAGGTGATGGTTTACGAACCCTCCACGGCCGGCGGACGGCGCTTCGTGCTACTCGCCGACGGCAGTATCGAGGACAGGGCGGAGGGGGATTTGAAACGGGAACTTGACCGGGTTTTGGAACGATGAGTAATGAGGGTATAGGAGTGAAAGTGGGCAGGGGAGTGCTTTACTCGCTCGGGCTGCTTTTCCTGGCATTCCTGTTTCTTTCGATCGCTAGCCAATTCGTGTGGATCATCCTGTTACCGTTCCACCTGATCTGTGGATGGTTTATTCACGCCTCGAAAGCCCTGCCGCATTTGTTCGGGCAATGGCAGGAAGCGATTCTGCCGCTCGGCTGCCTTCTGATGGCTGCGGTGATCGCGCACCGTTTTGTCCGCCGCTGGGTGAATGAGAAATTTCCAAATAGGACATGGCGCATCCGGCACACGGCGGGGGGGCTTTCATTGCTACTGCTGGGCAGCGCTGCGGCGATCGCGCTGAGCGGGGTGGTGCACCAGATGTTCTGGCTGGCTGGTGGGAAAGTGATCGAGAGCAACAGGAGGGGGGATCTGACCGAGGCCATGAGCAATGGCAGACAACTGATGCTCGCTCTGTTCGAATATCAGGACAAGAACGACAGATATCCTGAATCGTTCGAGGAAGTTGTGCCGGAGATCATTCAACATCCAGTGCACTTGCGGCAGCTTTCGTGGTTGGGCAGGGGCGATGGAAGGGTGCCGGAGCCCTAGATTCTTCTCAAACCCGGTTTTAGCGAAGAGATTATTGTACCGGTGATTCTATCTCCGATCATCTTGAGCGGCAAGATGCCTATGGTGGTGGTGGGCTACAGTGATGCTTCGGTTAGAAGTTTCCGTGCGGATCAGATCAATAAAATCCTCGGGCAAACTGCTTTTGGAGAAAGCGAGGGAGGAAAATGAAACGCATCCGCCCCATACTCCGGTTTCTGCTATGGATCATCGGAATCTACTTCCTGTTGATTGCGCTCTCGTTCCTCGTGGCGATTTTCTCTCCTCCATTTTCGGGAAACGATCTAATCTTAGGGAGGCTTTTATTCGGGTTCGTTCCGTTTCTGCAAAACAACCTCCCCGCGATCTCATGGAACGCCGCGACGTGGGGGCCGGGATTGGGGGCGTTCCTCATCGCGGTGGTTTTCCTTCACCGCTGGCTCAGCCGCTGGGCTTCGCGGACGGGGAGGTCGTGGAGTTTCGCGACCTCGTTCTGCCTGGTGTCGCTGGTGCCGGTGCTGTTTGTGATCTCTTTCCTCGTGCCAGGCGTTCTCGTCCAATGGGAGATGCTGCGGGAAACGGGCAGGGTGGAGGTAGGGAGGTGAGCGTGAATCAATAGACGTTTCCCCGCGAGCCGACCTGGAGCACCTGCAAGGTTTCATGACCGTCAACGGCAACGAGGCGAAACACGGCGCGGTATTGGCCGATGCGCAGGCGGTGGCAACCGCTCCAATCGCCTGCCATCGCCTTCACGTTGGGATGCATGACGGGATCTTCGGTGGATGCGAGCTGATCAATCGCGCCTTTCAGTTGATCCTTGCGGTCAAGGGGCATCCGACGGAGGTATCGGACGGCATTGCGATGATAGAGGACTTCCCTCATACATCGGAGGCGGCCACAAAAGCGCTCAGGTTTCCGGCCTGCGAATCGGCCAGGGCTTCGCCCAACTCTTCACGCTCGATCCCATCCAAATCCCAGCCGTATGCCTCTGAGAGTTCGACGAACTCACCATAAGGGATGACGACCTCGCTGGGTTTGCCGAGATCATCGAAAATGATCTTTTTCGTGATAGTCATGGTCGGAGGTTCGCATGGTTCGGCTGCGGGCGCAAGATTGAGATGCCGGAGAGCCACGACCTTCACTCCGCCTTGACCTCGATCCTCGGGAAAACCGGGGAGGGCTTTTCGA
The DNA here is from genome assembly GCA_043747935.1 of Akkermansiaceae bacterium. GTDB lineage: Bacteria > Verrucomicrobiota > Verrucomicrobiia > Verrucomicrobiales > Akkermansiaceae > Luteolibacter. The sequence goes on along the minus strand of JAYTOE010000245.1, from coordinate 1,309 downwards.
CAAGGTGGCCGTTGGGCACGAGCCCCCATTTCAGGTCGTCGAGCCTGAGGTCGGAGATGGCCGGGAGCTTGAGCTGGGCGGCGAGTTTCACGGCGGCATCGGGTAGCACGGGCGAGAGCAGGACGGCGCAGTGCGCGACGGACTCGGCGAGGTGGTGCAGCACGGTGGCGAGGCGATCCTTGTTTTCCGGATTTTTATTGAGCTCCCAAGGTTTCAGCCTGTCGATGTATTGGTTGCAGTGGACAACGTGGCGGTTCAGCGACTCAAGGCCGATGGAGACCTCGTGGTTGTCCATCGCCTTGCGGTAGGCGGCGGTGTTGTCGATGAGGGATTGTTGGAGCGCGGTGTCGTCCGCGGTGAGAGGGCCGCCGGGGGAGATGATGCCTCCGGCGTAGATAACACTCATGTTGATCGCACGGTTGCAGAGATTGCCGAGTTCGTTGGCCAGCTCGGTGTTGTAGAGCATGACGAGGCGCTCCACATCGAAGTTCGAGTCCTTTCCCGTGTGGATGTCGCGGACGAGGTAGTAGCGCAGCGCGTCCACTCCGAAGGTGTCGGCGAGTTCCACGGGATCGACGATGTTGCCGAGGGATTTCGACATCTTCTCGCCGGAGCGGTTCCACCAGCCGTGGACGAGGATCTGCGGCATGGTTTCGTCTTCGAAGCCGAGCGCATGAAGCATCGCGAGCCAGTAGATGCCGTGGGCGGGGACGAGGATGTCCTTTCCGATCACATGCACGGGGCGGCCTGTCCATACGCTCCCGAAATCGGGCAGGGTCGGATCCGGCGTGTAGCCTATGAAGGAGATGTAGTTGATGAGCGCATCGAACCAAACGTAGGTGACGAAGTCCGTAGCGAAGGGGATCTCGATGCCCCAGGTGAGGCGTTCCTTCGGGCGGGAAATGCAGAGATCCGCACCGGTGTTCTTCTCAAGCGCGTTCACGAGCTCCGCCTTGCGGAACGCGGGGAGGATCGTGTCATCGGATTTCTCGAGGAACTCGCGCAGCCAAGGGGTGTGGTCGGAGAGTTTGAAGTAATAGTTTTCCTCTTCGATCTCGGTGACCTCGCCCCATTCGGGACCGAATTCGCCCGCTTCGTCGCGATCGCGGTCGGTGAGAAACTGCTCCTGCCGTACGGAGTAGAATCCCTTGTAGGTTTTCTTGTAAATCTGATCCCGAGCATGGAGATCGGAAAGGATGGCCTGGACGCAGGTGATGTGGCGGGGGTCGGTGGTTTCCGCCCAGCCGTCGTACTCCACTCCGATCTTTTCCCAGAGGGCGGAGAAACGGGCGGTGACGGTTTTCACATA
>JAYTOE010000244.1:0-18897 GCA_043747935.1 Akkermansiaceae bacterium | reverse complement strand
TTCGGTCGCCCCTTATTTTGATGCTACATCACGGGGCGACCGAAGATCGCCCCCACGCCGCCCATCCCTCCTTCATCTTGCACCCACAACACGATTTCCCGATGATTCAAAAACCTCTGCCCATCTGCTTGGACAAAGGTGAACATGGCGACGCAGTGAAACATCACCGAACTAAACTCACTACTTGCCTTTAAATTCCTCATCTCTATCGTCCCAACATGAGTGGTCAAACAGCCTTCCAACGTGGCATCAACCCGCTTCTCGAACTTCTCCTCCCCGGACGGGAAGATGCGGTTCTTTCCGTTTCAGCGGATCAATCTCTGCGCGAGCGTATTGACGAACTCGCCGCAAAAAACACCGAGGGCATTCTCTCCACGGAGGAGCATGAGGAATACCTCGGATACGTCAGAGCCAACAAATTTGTAGCCATCCTGCGCAGGGAGGCTAAAAAGTTCAAATCCGGCAGTGCAGCATGACTTCCACCACACGAACCCGGGTGCGGGAACGTGCCGCTTACCGCTGTGAACCGAGTCCTATGCATGAACAGCGATGAGCGATTGGAACTCCGCATGGTAGGTGGGTAATTCGAAACATTTCCCCAATGACCCGAACATTCTCCATGAGCGGCAACACCCGCGCCGTGAAACTCGACGGCCACCTCCACCACATGACTCGCAAGAGCCGCTGGTCGCGCTCCATGTCCGCCCTCCAGAAAATCGCCTCGGAAACGAACCAGGCCCAGGTCGGCAAGAAAGTCCGCGTCCTCGTCGAGCAGAAAGGCGTCGGCCGCACCCAATGGGACGCCCCCGAGATCGATGGCTCCGTGATGGTCGATGAGAAACTCCCCGTCGGCTCCTTCGCAGAAGTCACCATCGGCGACTGGCGCGGGTATGATCTGGTCGCGGCGCGGTGAGCTTCGCATTATGCCATCAGTTCCGCGCATCGCGAAGCGCGGTTCTTGATCGCATCCGCCAAGTTGCCGATGAACAGTGAATCATGTTCCTGGAGCATCTCCGCTTCCAAAGAAGCTATCGATTCCAGAATTTGATGCACGGTGATTTGGACGATCTCGACAACGCCCTCCGGCGTTAGAAGATCGCCCTCTAAAGCCCACTTTTCCCATCGCGTGGCATCGATCTCGTGAAGCCTGTAAGTGCCTCCGATTTTCATGGCGAGCTTCACCTTGGTGGAGTTCGCATCCCGCTGATAGGGGAGGAACGAAGCCAAGTCGTAGAGCGGTGCCGAAAACAGTAAGCTGCCCCGGCCATGGATCAGGGAATAATTTTTGGAATGGGCATCCGTTCCTGCGATCACCCAGTTAAAGGCCAAAGCGCCGATAAATTGGACAATAACTGACTCATGATCATCCGAATGCCGGTAGAGAAGCTTAACGATCTCGCCAGCCGATGGTCCGCCATCGGCCTGGTATTTTTGATGGGGATAGCGACCTAGTGCCTGGCACATGTCCTCCTGATGCCAGCGAACCAACGGGCCGTCCTCCTCATAAGTCACCCGATCATAGCGTTCGACACACAGAACGCGTTTTCCCGCGACATCGAGGATACGGCTTTCTGCCGAACTCAAACCCACGCGCGACGCCAGCCTCAGGCAGAAATGCTCGTTAAGCGCATGTTCCTCGAACTCATCCAACTGCGGTTTCAGGATGTGCGTCGAGGGTATGCGCCCCGCCGGGACAAACCAGCGCCCGCCTTTGAGATGCAGCGCGTCCTTGGTTTGCGCTCCCGCCAGACTGAAGCGGCCTTCGATGGAAACCGGTATCGCACGGGATTGCGCAGCGATGTCAGTCATTCGCTTTTCGAGATCCTCATCTGTGAGCGGAATGAGCGAGTCCAGTTCGCCCGATAGAATCCGCCCTAATCTCTCCGGCCTCACGAACTGGAGGGCTCCGGCGCAGTCCTCCCCCACATGTTTGATCACATCGAAAGGATTGCGCGGCGAGACATGAAAGCGTTTCCCCCACGCCTCGATCACCGCCGGATTGTCCGGCAGGAGGCCTTGCAGGAAAGGGCGGATCGCCGCGTCGGGGTGCGACTTTCTCGACAGCGGGAGCGAGAGCGATATCGGAAAACTGTCCGTGCCGAACTGCCACGCCTGCTCGTAGATGAGCGAGATCGCGTCCTTTTTCCTATCGTAAACGAGACTGCCGACCGCGATCTCGCCGTAGAGGATGTGCAGGATTTCCTTCATGGTTTCGTTATCCTTCCATGGAAAGCGTCCCGCTTCAAAAGCCCCGCATCGAGGCTCAGATCCAAGGCACGCAGGGTTTTCAGAACCAGCCCCATTTCCACCGTTTCCTTGCCCTTCTCGAACTGACCCACCCACAGGCGGCTGACTCCGACTTTCTCCGCCAACCTGCTTTGCGACCAACCACGCTGCTTCCGCTGATCCCTGACCAGCTCGCCAAGAGTTTCCACCGTCTTGATTCGCATCGCGGCTTGTTAAGCTTGAATGCGTTCGCTTGCAATCCAAAAAATAGATACGTTCGCTTGCAATAATTGGATTGCAAACGTTTGTATACAATAATGGCCTGAGAAAATTCCCATACCCGCGAGGGGTGGGAGGCTCGGCAGGCGTTGATGGGGTGATATGAAACCACATCCACTCATCGCCGCCGTCTCCGGAAACATGTCAGTCGTATGCGATATAAGAAAGCCTGTTCCCCACTAGACCGAACTCGTTTCGATCATCGCGTAGGCGTTGTGGTTGTGGATCGACTCGAAATTCTCCGCCTCCACCCGGAACCACTTCACCGCCACGCTGCTCTTGAGGCCGGCGGCGACATTTCTCGCAAGATCCTCGACGAAGACCGGCTGATCGTAGGCGCGCTCGGTCACGGCTTTTTCGTCCACCCTTTTCAATCCGGCGTAAAGTTCGCAGCTCGCCGAGGATTCGGCGAGGTCGATCAGTTCTGAAAAAGTCAGGCTCTCATCGGCCTCGACGGAGATCGTGACCATGCCGCGCTGGTTATGGGCTCCCCTTTCGCTGATCGCCTTCGAGCACGGGCAAAGGGTCGCCACGGGAACTTGGAGGCTCAGGAAAATGGCATCGCCCGCCTCAAGAGAGTGGCGGCACTCCACGCCGAGTTCGTAATCGAGATGGCTTTTCATGCCCGAAACGGGAGCCTCCTTTTCGCGGAAAACCGTGAACTCGCAGCCGACGTGCGCGCTCTCCGCCTGCAGCCTCGCGGCGAGATCCTTTGTCAAACGCATCACCGAAGCCCCGCCCAGCGGTTCGGAAAAATCGTGCAGCGCCTCCACGAAGCGACTCATGTGCGTACCCTTCAGATGCGCGGGCAGCTCCACGGTCATCTCGAACTTCGCCACGGTGTGCCGCACCGTGCCGTCATCGTCGCGGTACGTGGCGGGGTAGCGGAGTTCGCGCACGCCCACCCGATCGATCACGATCTCGCGGTGATCCGACTCGCTCTGTGTATCCGGCAATCCGTTCATGTTATGGGGAAAGATCGAACCACGGATGGACACCGATAAACACGGATGAAGATAGAAATGGTGATTTAAGACAATTCATATTCCTTCGAATAAACTCTTTGTAGCTACCACAGCTCTGCGTCCCTTTGCGACCTCTGCGCCTTTGCGGTGAAAAATTACCGGTTCGTAAGGGGAATTTCTATTTGATGAAAAAGCGAAAAAGCCCGCCCGGTGATTCGGGCGGGCTTGAAATCGGAATCTCCATGCTTGTTCGCGGAATCCCCGGATGCTTAGGGCATCAGGTTGATCGCGCGGGACTGCTTGATCGCGTTGTTGATGTGGCGGTGAAGCTTGGCGGAAACACCCGTCACGCGGCGTGGAAGGATCTTGCCGGTCTCGGAAGTGAACTTACCGAGGATCTCGGGGTTGGTTGGCGTCAATTGCTCGACAGGGATGTCCTGCCTGCGGCGGGTCATCTGGCGGTTCGCCTTGCGGAAATTGATGCGGCGTTGGATGGTCTTTGGCTCGGACATAAAATTAGCGGAGTTCGCGGTGAAGGGTTCTGCGCTTAAGGAAGTGGTTGAACTTCACTTTCTCCAGACGACCTGGAGTGCGGAGGCTTTTCTTGTTACGCGTGGTGACGTAACGGGAGGTCGGTTTGCCCTCGGCTTTCGCTTCGGTGCATTCAAGGATTATGATTTCGCGTGGCATGGTGATTTGCGGGGGGCGGACTATGGTTCATTCGTCATCCTCGTCAAGCGAAACCGTGACGGAATCCTCATCTTCCTGCGGAATGCCTCCGCTGAAGCCCACTTCGTCGGAAGGACGGAACCTGCGGTTGCCATATTCCCTCTCCCATTGTGCCTGGCACTCTACGGTGAGACGGGCAAAAGGAATGGCCTCGAGGCGCGCGATGGGGATTTTTCTTTCGGAAATCTCGCAGTTTCCGTAGGTGCCGCCTTTGATGCGGCGGAGGGCTTGCTCGATCTCGTAGAGGGCGTCCTGCTCCTTTGCGAGGACGGAAAGGGCGAAATCACGGTCATAGGCGTCGCTGCCCGCGTCGCCCTGGTGCTGGCCGCTGCCGGATGCCTCGCTGCCTTCCGGCGCGTTGCGGATCGTGTCGCGAGTCATACCGGACATGGAGTCGAACAAGGAGTCGCGGAGATCCAGGAGGCGCTGACGTTGTTTTTCGATGAAAACTGGGGTGTGGCTGCCGCCGCTGTTCGCAGAGGGTTTGTGGATCGGCTCGGCCTTGGGCGGCACGAAGGGAGGCTTTTTCGGTGCCGGCGGCGGCGGAACGCTGACAAGGGAGGATTTCCGCGCGACAGGCTTTTTCGACTCCGTTTTAACAACGGGAGCCTTGGTTGTCGGCAAAGCCTTGGGGGCCTCCTTTTTCAGTTCGACAGCCTTTTTGGCGGGAGCCGGCTTTTTGGCAGGAGCCGGCTTTTTGGCAGGAGCGGCTTTCTTTACGGGAGCGGCCTTTTTGGCAGGAGCTGCTTTCTTTACCGGAGTTGCCTTTTTGACCGGAGCGGTTTTCTTGACCGGAGCGGCTTTTTTGGCAGGAGCCGCTTTCTTCGCGGGAGCGGCTTTCTTTACCGGAGCGGCTTTCTTAAGTGCTTTCTTCGCGGGAGCGGGCTTAGGTGCCGGTTTTTTCGCCGCTTTCTTGGCAACGGCTTTTTTGGAGATCTTTTTAGCAGCCATGATGATTGTTTTTTATGGGAGCGGGAGCTTCGGAATTTTCCAAAGGGAATTTTCCGGCTTGCTCCGCGGTAAGGGCGCGGTGGATTAGCCCTTCGAACTAACCGATTCAAGGGGAAATTTCATATTATCGAAAATATCTTTCGCCAGCCAGTGTGCCGGGAAGCTTGAATTGCTCCGACCCTTTCCTAACCTCCCCACCCGACATGCAACTTAGCACGATCATCGAATCACTTCTCATCGCCTCACAGGAGCCGCTTTCCTCCGAGGAAATGGCTCGCCTCGTTCGCGCCCGCGTCGCCGAAGCCGAGGATGTCTTGATACGTGAAACAGATGAAGGCTCCTCCCCCGCCCCGCTCGCGGATTGGCTGTCCGCCCTCTCGCAAACCACCCCCGAGCAGGCCGCCGAAGCGGTCGCCGAACTGAACCGCCACTACGAGCAGGGCCAGCGCGCGTTCACCATCCTCGAACGCCCGACCGGCTGGAAAGTTTACACCCGCGCCGAGTATGGCGATTTCGTGCGCCTCCTTTTCCCGGGGAGGAAACCCGAGCGCCTTTCCGGCCCGGCGATGGAAACGCTGGCCATCGTCGCCTATCGCCAGCCGATCACCAAGGCCGCGATCGAGGCCGTCCGCGGCGTTTCCTGCGATGGCATGATCCAGAAGCTGCTCGACCGCGACCTCGTCCGCATCGGCGGCCGGGCCGACCTACCGGGCCGCCCTCTCCTTTACCAGACCACCGACCTGTTTTTCGAACACTTCGGCATCAACAGCATCGACGACCTGCCCAACGCCTCCGAGCTGCGCCGCGTGAAACTCCCCGAGCCCAAGGAAACCGCCGCGCCCGCCGAGGAAGCCGAAAAGCAGCTCGCCCTCTCCGCCATCGGCACGCCCGCTGCTGCTGCGGGCGAAGAAACCGACTCCCCCGACCCATCATGAGCCTCGACGAAATCCGCCAGCAGATCGACCTGATCGACAAGGACTTGCTCGACCTACTCTCGCAGCGAGCCGATCTCGTGCATGAGGTCGGCGTAATCAAAAAACGCGATGGCCTACAGATCTACGCGCCGGAACGAGAGCAGGCATTGCTCGACCGACTCCTCACCTTGAACCAAAGCCGCCTTCCGGAAAAATCGATACGCGCGATCTACCGCGAAATCATGTCCGCCGCGCTCGCACTGGAGGAGGATCTGAAAATCGCCTATCTCGGCCCCGAGGGCACATGGACGCATCAGGCGGCGATCAAGAAGTTCGGCCACTCAGTCGCCTACTCGCCGCAGCCGAATTTCTCCGACGTCTTCGATCAGGTCGCGCGGCGGCAGGCGGATTACGGGGTCGTGCCCATCGAGAACTCCACCGAAGGCGCCGTTTCCCACACGCTGGATCTGTTCGTCGATTCATCCCTCCACATCTGTTCCCAGATCCTGCTGCGCATCGAGAACTGCCTGATGTCCGCCATCCCGAAAAACGAGATCAAGACCCTCTACTCCCACCCGCAGGTCTTCGGGCAGTGCCGGAACTGGATTCTGAAAAATTTCCCCGAGGCGGATCTCGTCGAGGTCTCCTCCACCACGAAAGCCGCAGCGCTCGCCAAGGAGAAATCCCACGAAGGCGCGGCGGCACTCGGCGGCGCGCTCGCGGCGGAGCTACACGGCCTCGATCTTCTCGAAACCTCGATCCAAGATCGCGCGACGAACACCACCCGCTTTCTCGTGATCGGCGAGAAAACCTGCCCGCCCACCGGCAACGACCGCACCTCCATCCTCTTCGCGATCAACGACAGGCCCGGCTCGCTCGTCAACGCCCTCCAGGCCTTCGACCATCTCCACATCAACCTCTCCAAGATCGAGTCCCGCCCCTCGAAGCGCAAGGACTGGGAATACATCTTCCATGTTGATCTTTCCGGCCACGCCGAAACGGAGAACGTCGCCCAAGCCCTCGGAGAACTCGCGAAGCATTGTTCCATGGTGAAAATCCTCGGCTCCTATCCGGACTCAGGTGAGTAAGGAGAGCCGTGCTTCCAGCCGGATTCATTGCAACAGCCACCTGCCGCGAATCCAATGAACCGTATTGCCATACTTTTATCTGCTGCTTTGGCCGTCGGCTGCGCCACGACACCTGTCAGCGTATCACACGACTTCAACCCCCGCATCCTCACCGCCGTGAAATCCATGCCCACCGGCGGCGGATACGACGGCAGCGACGCCACCAAAAACCTCCTGCACGGCGCATGCTCGATGCTCAACGACGGAAGGATCCTCGTGGACGCGAACCGCGCCAAACCCAGCTTCTGCTCGGGCGCAACCTATCTGCTCTTACTCAAGGCGATGGATTACGACGGGGAAGAAATGCTCCCGGAAATCGACCAAAAGGACGGCCATGGTGTCTTCGGCCGCTGGAATTCAAACGGCCCGGGTGCCGCGAAGCTCGTGGCGGATCTCGGTGCCGGGAAAAATTTCACCTCATGGGAAGATGCACGCCCCGGCGATTTCCTCAAAATCTGGTGGACGGATCAGATCGGCGGCCGCGAGCGCGGGCACCACGTCGTTTACCTCGGTCACGATACCGAAACCGTCCGCTTCTGGTCAAGCAACCAACCCGGCGGATACGGAACCAAATCCGCGCCGCGCCGCGAATGCCGCCGCGTCCTTTTCACCCGCATCACCAACCCGGAAAAATTCGCCGCCGCGAAAAATCTACCCGCCATCGACCCATGGCTCGCCGCGATGCTGCGGGAGGATTTCACCTGGGCTGACGTGGCGGCCAAGTGCCGGGTCAGGCAGTGATCGATATAGGCCATCCACGTCGGGGATGGAAGACCGAATTCAAATTATGACATTATCCACCGTTGAATGAGCTGCCATTTTTGCTTCTTGAGCGCCATAAATGAAACGTCTGCAAACCAAAGAACATTGCACAAATGAATCCATATCCAGCCCATACTGCAATGACATAAAAACCGGTAGCGAGCGCGACTTCATAGCGATCCGGGAAATAGTAATCGGTGCGCACTACGAACCACATCATTATGGCGGAACTAATCGCAATTCCAAGAAATCCGGCCACTCTTAGTAATTTTGTCATTGCATTCATGTGATTGCCGAACAGACCGAAGCGGGGAAATCAGGGATGAGAAGGGAGGCTTTGACCTCAAGATGCGGCGAGAGGAAAAACCGCATCGCACCGCTTTCCTCGCAAAACCAGACCTCCGAGGCACCCGCATCGAAATAAAGCGCCATCTTCTCAAGCATCTCGGCTTCCCTGTTTCTGGGGGAAATGACTTCGACGCAAATGGCGGGAGCGGTGAGCAGGACACTCATCTCTTCCGCCACGGCAAGCTGGGAATCCGTCAGCCATGCGACGTCCGCCACACGCACGCCGTCCGAAGTGGAAATGGGAACCTCAACGCTGGATGCCCCACCCTCGGCGTAGCGTTCCATGAGTTTGGCGATACGGAAGCCCCTGCGTCCGTGCGAAAAGGCGGGCGGTGGTGACATGATGATGTTTCCGTGACGGTCGGTCTCGATCCGCTGCTCCAGGCTGGAGTAAAACGGGTCACAAACCAGTTCTTGCCAACGCTCAAGATTGAACGCGGCCTGGTCTTTGTGCGCGGGAAGCTGGATCGCGAGATTTCCCATGCGGGAAAGCTACCACGGCGGGAAAGGGCTGGCAATCACGGGATAAGGCGCGTTTTTCCTGAAACCTCACCCCGCCTTTTCCCGTATCCGTTGCGTTGTCCCGCATACCCGTCATCACCCTGCTCGCCGCGCCTCTCCTTTCCGCCCAGGAGAAGATCTCCTACGACGATCACGTCTTTCCCATTTTCGAGCAGGCTTGCCTGAACTGCCACAACCCGGACAAGGCCAAGGGCGGCCTTGATTTATCCACTTTCGCGGGCGCGATGAAAGGCGGATCCTCGGGGAAAATCGTCGAACCGGGCGACGTGGCCTCGACCGTGGTCAATCTCGTCAAGCAAACCGCCGAACCGAAGATGCCGCCCGAGGGCGAAAAGCTCTCGCCCGCGCAGATCGACCTTCTCGTGAAATGGATCGAGGGCGGCCTGTTGGAAAACAAATCCTCCGCCGCACGCAAGCCGGAGAAACCGAAGTTCGAGACCGCGCTCCGTTCCGACCCCGGTGCGAAACCCGAGGGACCGCCGCCGATGCCGGAGCATCTCCTGTTAGATCCGCCCGTCGTCACGGAGCGCCCCACCGCCGTGCAGACCATCGCCGCTTCGCCGTGGGCTCCCTTGCTCGCCGTCACCGCGCAGCGCCAGATCCTGCTGCATCACACCGATACCCTTGAACTCATCGGCATCCTTCCGTTTCCCGAAGGCGTCCCCATCTCGCTCGCTTTCACTCCGGACGCGCGTTACCTCGTCGTCGGCGGCGGTGTCCCGGGAAAAAGCGGCTTCACCGTCACCTTCGATGTCACCAGCGGCGCGCGCGTCGTCTCGGCGGGCAGGGAATTCGATTCCATCCTCGCCGCCGACATCCGCCCGTCCTTCGACATCGTCGCGACCGGCGGCCCCTCGAAGCTCCTGAACCTCTGGAACACCTCCACCGGCGAGCGCATCCACTCCATCAAAAAACACACCGACTGGATCACCGCGCTCGACATTTCCCCCGACGGCATCCTTCTCGCTAGCGGCGACCGCAACGGCGGCGTCTGGGTCTGGGAGGCGGAGACGGCGAACGAATTCCACACCCTCCGCGCCCATCAGGCCGCGATCACTTCACTCGCTTTCCGCTCCGATTCGAACCTCCTCGCCACCGCCTCCGAGGATGGTTCCGTGCGTTTCTGGGAAATGAACAACGGCGGCGAGGTGAAAAAAATCGACGCCCACCCAGGCGGTGTCACCGCCTTCGCCTTCGCCGGCAATGGCTCCTGCGTCACCGCCGGCCGCGACAACATAGCCAAGCTCTGGAAGCCCGATTTCAACGGACTGCGTGAGATCAAACTCCCCGCCCTCCCCACCGCCGCCGCCTTCAGCGGGGATGGCAAACGCGCCTTCGTTGCCGATGCGCTAGGCAACATCCACGCCTTTTCCGCCGAGGAAAATGGCTCCGCCGAGATCACGACTTTCCCCACCAACCCGCCCTCCATCGAGACACGGTTGAAGACGATCGCCGACCGCATCAAGGAAAGCAAAGCCGAGGATGAGATCGCGGGATTGAAGGCCAGCGAGAAACATTGGAACGCCGCCGCCATCAACACCCGTGTCCTGCGCACCGCCGTCGAAACGCAAGCCCTCTCCGCCCGCGGCGAGGAGGGGATCGACGGTTTCCTCCAAGCCCTCGCCGACATCGACTCCGCCGCTGCGGCGCTCAACGAGAAACGCGGGCTCCGCGAGGGTTTCGCAAGCTCCCTGCAATCGGAAAGCCTTTCCAGAATCCACCGCGAGGAAGCCACGGCCACCCTGGCGTCCCTGGACGCCTCGGTGAAAAACCTCGCCGACTCCCTTCGCGAAAAGGAAACCGCCATCGCCGCAGCCCGCGAAACAGCGGACGGCATCCTCAGCACCTATCATCGCTCGAAAACCAAGGAGCAACTTCTGCGCGATTCCTACCAGCAGGCGTTGAAGTGAGGTGCCAGCCCGACTTTGCGGGCGGGGACTGGATTGCCCTATCTCCAACCACCGGCTTACAAACCCTATCGATCAACACATCCCGAGGTTAGGGGCACCACTTTTGCAGTCACGTTCTGCCCAACTCCGTGATCTGTCGGCTGGTCAGACTTTGCGCCACCGGATCACCCTTCGCGGCCAATGCGATGCTCCCCGCACGCACCACCTTTCCCAAGGTCTGCAACCGCTCCAGCGCTGCCGGGAGCGACCGATCCGGTTGTGGCCGGGGAGCTGCGGTTTGATGACAGGGGACGCCAAATATGTGGCGAAATTCTCTGTCTCCACCGACACTTTCCTGATCGTGAAGGGCGGAGTATGTCGCCATGACTCTCGCGGCACGACTCGGGTTGGACGTGGCAAAGGTCTCTCTCGATAAAGTAGCTGGGAAAGATGTGCTGCTGGTAGAGCGTTTTGACCGCTACCCAAGCTCTGCAGGCTGGTGTCGTCGTTCTCTCGTCTCCGGTCTGACCGTGCTCGGTCTGGACGAAAAGTGGGCTCGCGAAGCAACCTATCCGGACATGGTGGATCAGGTGCGGATGCACGGGTTGAACTTCAGGAAAGACGCGACGGAGTTGTTCTCCCGGCTCGTGTTCAACGTGCTGATGGGAAATACCGACGACCATGCCCGCAATCACTCCTTCTTCGTCGAAGGGAAGACGATCCGGCTGACGCCAGCCTATGACATCACACCCTTTCCCCGGGCGGGAGGTGAAGCCAGCCACGGCATGAAGATCACGCAGCAAAGCAATCTTTCGAGGATTCGTCTATGCCTCGATACCGCCACGGAGTTTGGCCTGACAGAAGAGGAGGCACGGGCAATCGTGGAGGCTCAGATCCGTGGGATCACGGAGAACTTCGATGGTCTCTGTGAGGAGATCGAGATGACCCCAACCACCGTTTCACAGCTGCGCCGTCGAGCCGTATTGAATTCCGATATATTTTCAGGATGCTGGGATCTGAATCCGAAGGCTTGGTGATCGGCATCGAAAGGAGCAGCTTGGTCTCGCTCGGTTGAAAGAATGTTACGATGATACACTTGGCACGAATGGCACCTGCGTCATCGTCGTTCCCGCTCGGGAAGGAAGTATGTCTGGCCGTGAGGCTGTAAGGTGTGCAAATGAAACCTTGGCAGCATCGGGCGGAAGGGTAGCCTGATCAACAAATGATGATGGTTCCAAACGACAATCCGCAAACCGATGGTGAGCTTTGCCCGCTTGAGCGGGGCGATGTGGAGTTCGCGAAGGCGCTGGAAATGCCGGAAACGGGAGCGCGCTACCAGCAACTCGACCGCGCCGCTGCGCGTTTTGCAGAAGCGGATGCTGCGAAGCCGGGCGATATCGCGATCCGGCTGCGCCGCGTGGCCGCCGCTTTTCTCGCTTCGGGGAAATCCAAGGAGCGCATCGATTCCGCGCGGGTGTCTGCGGCGGAACTCGGAGATCTAGCGGGAACCGGAGATTCACCGGATGCTTTCCACGCGCGCGCCGTGGTCGCGACAGTGGCGGGGGATTTCGATGCGGCACGCGCCGCTTTTCTGGCCTTGGCCGATCATCCGCAGGTGGAGACCGCGCATCTTGCCAAGGCTCGGCATCTCGCCCGCCAGATGGCGCGGATCGCCGGTCTGGCGATGGATCATTTCGACAGCGCATTTCCCCCCCTCCGGCTCATCGTATTTTCCGGACATCTCCCGCCACGTGTGGATGAAAACTGCCGCGCGCTGATCGAGGCGGAGCTCGAAGCGCTTGGCGCGGGCATCGGTGTGGCCAGCGCGGCGGCGGGTGCGGATTTGCTTTTCCTGGAATGCCTTCATGCCCGCGGCGGCGAATCGCATGTCATCCTGCCGTGGTCGCGAGATGCCTTCCGTGAAATAAGCGTCTGTCCCTTCGGCGAGGCATCGGGTTGGGGAGGAAAATTCGATGAAGCGCTCGCGGGCGCAGCGAGTGTCAGGGAGATCGGCGAGTTCGCCGGGCCGGATTCGCTCGTTGCGTGGCAGTATCTTCTGGAGGTGAGCGCGGGCATCGCGATGCAGATTGCCCGTGAGCGGTATCTCGATATCGTCCCGCTCGCTGTCTGGGATGGGAAACCGGGCTATCCCGGCGGCACCGCATCCTTCTGCGATTTCTGGAAAAGCCAGTTCGGCCTCGAGCCAAGAGTGATCACGCCTCCGGCGATGTCCTCCGAAGCATCCGCTTCGGCCAAAGGGCCACGCTCCGCCCATCGCGCGCAAGGCCGCATTCTTCAGCAATCGGTCAAGAGCATGCTGTTCATCGATGTGGTCGGCTTCAGCTCGCTGCCCGAGTCGGTGATGCCGCGTTTCATCGATCATTTCCTCAACCGCGTTTCGCTCGTCGTGGCGGAAAGCTCGCACGCGCCGCACACGGTGAACACGTGGGGCGATGCGCTCTACGCCGTGTTCGATTTCGTGGAGGACGCAGGACGCTTCGCGCTGGAGCTCAACGAAATGATCGAGGGCAGCGCGGCGGACTGGCAGGAACTCGGTCTGGGGAAACTCCGCATCCGCACCGGTCTCCACTCGGGGCCGGTGTTCCTGCACCAGGATCCCATTGTCCGGCGGCTCGGCTTCAGCGGCGCGCACGTGAACCGCGCCGCGCGCATCGAGCCCGTGGCGGATCATGGAGGCATCCTCGCCAGCGAGGAGTTCGCCGCGCTCGCTGCACTCACGCCCGGCATCGGCTTTTCCGTGGAATACGCGCGCAGCGGTAAGCTCTACAAGAACTACCCCGGCACGCACCGGCTCTACCGCGTGATCCGGGACCGCTCCGCCGATCTCCTGCTTCTGGCGCAGGTGATTCATGAGGACTATTGTCAAACGGCGCGCGGTTATGGCGACACGCCGGAGACGAATTCCGCCCTCGTCCCATGGGAAAGCCTGCCGCCGGGACTCCAGTCCGCGAACCTCGCCCAGGCCGACGACATCCCATATAAGCTCAAGGCGCTGGGATACGAGATCGTGGAATCCGGCGGCATACCGGCGGCGGAGATCAAGCTCGATCCCGCTCTCGTCGAGCCGCTCTCAATCTTGGAGCACGACCGTTGGATGGCCGAGAAAGTCCGCGCCGGTTGGACTTATGCCCCTGTCCGCGACAACGCCCAGCTCCTCCATCCGCTGCTCGTCCCCTACGATGATCTCCCCGAGCGCGAGAAGGAAAAGGACAGGGACACCGTCCGCAACATTCCCAAACTCCTCGCGAAAGCGAAGTGCCTCGTGAAAGCGATTTAACAGCCCACTGCGATGTTGTCGATCAGCCGCACTTCTCCGTAAAAAACCGCACAGGCGAGAATCGCCGGGTTCGCGAGATTTTGCGTGGGGGCGAGTGTTTCCGCATCCACCAGCGAGAGGTAATCGATTTTCGCGAACTCGGATGCACCGATGATTTCCCCGGCTACGCGGAGCATCGAAGTGGCATCGCTTGCTCCGGCGGCGGCGAGCAGCGCTTGTCGGATGCGCGGTGCGTCGGCGCGGTGCTCAGGCGTGAGGCGGGCGTTGCGCGAGGACATCGCGAGGCCGTCGCCTTCGCGGATCGTGACGTGGGGGATGATCTCCGTCCGCAGGTCGAGATCCCGAACCATGCGGCGAATCACGGCGAGCTGTTGGAAATCCTTCTCGCCGAAGACGGCGGCGTCGCAGCCGGAGAGGAGGAAAAGTTTCAGCACCACCGTGCAGACCCCATCGAAGTGTCCGGGCCGTGTGGCTCCGCAAAGGTGCGCGGAGAGCGAGCTTTCGATCACGGTCACCGAGCGGTCGGGAAAATACATCTCGCCATCGGCCGGAATGAAAACGCCATCGGCCCCGCGCGTTTCGCAGACAAGAAGATCCGCCGCGAGGGGGCGGGGATAGGTCGCGAGATCGCCCGCGCGGTCGAACTGGATGGGGTTCACAAAAATGGTGACCACGACCGTGCCCTCCTCTCCCGCCATTTCACGCGCCAGCGAAATCAGCGAGGCGTGGCCCTCATGCAGCGCACCCATCGTCGGCACGAGGATGACGGGGCGGGACGCCGCATCGAGGCGGGCGCGGAGTTCGGCTTTCGTTTTGGCGATCCACATAGGCGACTTATTTTATAATGAAGAAGAGAACCACGGATCCGACTTCGCCGAGGCTACGACGGACAGGTGACCGCGGATGGACACGGATAAGAAATGGAGTCAGCGGTCATGTGTCTCTTTCCGACTTCCGACTCCTGCCCCCTGATTCCTGACTCCAGCTCATAATGCGCATTCCTTGCCGGATGTATTGCACCATGGAAAGCAGGATGAAAACTCCGGCGAATGCGCATGGATAGTCGGGGGAAAGTTCGGTCACGCGCAGCATCACCCAGCCGAGCACGACGAAGAGGAAAAAGGTGCAGACCTTCCCCGTCCAATGTGGGCGGATTTCCACTTTTTTCCGCGCGGACCACATCACACGGATCCCCGCGAGGATGACGGAATCCCGCAGCACCACGATGGCCGCGAACCATAGCGGGATGCGCCAGCCCTCCACCCCCCAGTCGAAAAACGTGAGGATCACGAGCGAGCTGAGCACCAGCGCCTTGTCTGCGATGGGATCGAGAAAAGCGCCGAGCTCCGATATCTGGTTAAAATGCCGCGCGATCCAGCCATCGATCCCGTCCGTGGCCGCCGCCGTCACGAATACCCAAAACGCCCACCAGCGCAGTGTCTCATCGGGCGCACCCGCCGCCGTGCTGAGGCCGTAGGAAATCGCCAGAAACGCAAACACCGGCACCAGCACGAGCCGGAGAACGGTGAGTTTCGTAGCGAAGGTCATGCCACGAACCTACCAGTTCACGTTCTGCCCGCGCGTGTCGATGTGCGTGAACGACGAGTAGCTGCCGACGCCGCCCTTGAAGAGGCCGCGGTCGCGGAGGGAGCGTGCGGCGGAGGTGACGTTGCGCGCGGAGGTGTCGAATTGCACATCCACCGCGACGTTCGCCTGGTGCCAGGAATGGCTCTTGGCTCCGTTGCAGCGGGCGTTGTAGGCGGGAGTGCGGTAGGCGGAAACGATCTCTTTCACAGGAGTCCGCATTTCCGAGGAAACCCGGTCGATCACGCGCAGCGTGTAGCCCATGCGCGTCCACCACTCGCGCGGCGGCAGGGTGTTCCATACGGAGCCGTGCTCCTTGGCGTGCGCCGCGATCACATCCTGGGCGCTGATGTTGCGCAATTTCAGGGAATTGAGGTAATTCGTGTAATCCCTCAGGTTGCGGCCCTGCATGCGCACCCACTCCTCGGGGAAGCCGCCGACGTTCTTGCTCGGTGCGGAAACCTTGCCGACGCGGGTATCGCTGGGAATTGTTTTCACCTTCACCACGGGCACATCGTCATTGCCTCCCCATTTCCACATCGCGCTGGCCGAGCCGGTGGAGGCGCAGAGCGCAGCAGTAGCCACTCCCAGAGTGCCAATCACGTTGCGGCGGCTGATCAGGGAATCCGACGGGGTCGTCGTTAAAATGAGGGAGGCAGGTTGCGCGGGCTGCACTTGAGGGTTTGTCATGGGTTTAAAGGGATCTTGGTAAGGCGTTCGGGATGGTCTCCCCCAAGCGGAAAACGTGCCAGACAGAGTCCGACCGCTCCCCCAAAGGGCGTTCATTCCGGCAAACCAAGCACCCTCACCCCTAACGGCAAGCAAAAAAGGCCGATTTTCCTCTAACAGCGGGGGGGCGATCGCGCGCGGGGGCTGAAATCCAGCCGGGAATGGGGCGACCTGCCACCGTTGGGTTGGCGAGTTTTGCAAGGACGAGATCATGGTGGATGATGGTAGCGATCTTTGCGCTGACACTTTATTTCGGGCACTGGACGACGGTGACCCTGTTCTTTCTGCTCTCGTTCCTGGCGCTGCGGGAGTTCATCACGCTCAACGAGACGCGCGGCTGCGACCACAAGGTGCTGTTCTGGTGCTTTTTCGTAATACTACCTTTGCAGTATTTCCTGGTCGGCATCCAGTGGTACGGACTAGCGAGCATCTTCATCCCGGTCTATGCCTTCATCTTCATCCCGATCCGCAAGGTGATGTCGGTCGAGACGAAGGATTTCCTGGCGACGACCGCGAAGATCCAGTGGGGGATGCTGGCGCTGCGTCTATTTCGTGAGCCACATGCCGATGATCATGACGCTGCCGATCAAGGGCTGGACGGGCGGCAACGGCGCGCTGTTGTTCTTCTTCGTGGCCACCGCGCAGGCGAGCGATGTGTTCCAGTATTGCTGGGGAAAGATGATGGGAAAGCGGAAGATCGCTCCGAATCTAAGCCCGAACAAGACCGTCGAAGGCACGGTAGGCGGAATCGCGACGACGATTCTACTGGCGGTGGGGATGAGTTTCGCGACGCCCTTCGATCCATTTCATGCCGCGATGATGGCGCTGCTCATCTGTCTCGCGGGTTTCTTCGGCGGACTGGTTATGTCTGCGATCAAGCGCGATCTCGGAGCGAAGGATTGGGGAAATACGATCGCCGGTCATGGCGGTGTGATGGATCGGATCGACTCGCTCTGCTTCGCCGCGCCGCTGTTCTTCCACCTCACCGGCTTCTATTACGGAACCGGAATGGATCCGGCTCCTCCGGATTGGATTTTCCGTTTGTTTGGAAAATGACATCTGATTTGTGACACGTGGTTCATGTTGGTGCCAAAACGGTGTCACTTTTGAATTGCCCGCTGCGGCTGTGTGGTTATGTTCCCTCCATGGCAACGATTGTCAAAAATGGTGGAGGCAAGGTGGTGCGGGTGAATCCCCGTTTTCCGGAGAAGACGGCCATGCGGCTCAAAGAGGCTTCCGCGATCCGAGGCCAGTCGGTGGCGGCTTTTGTCCTTGAGGTGGTGTCCCGGGAAGCGGAGCGCGTGCTTGAGGAAGAGAAGTATTGGAGCTTGAGCCTTGAGGCGGCGGGTAAGATCCAGCGCATGCTCGCCAAGCCGCCCGCCATGAACGCCGCCGCGAAAAAAGCGGCCAAGGATCTCGCCGAGCATGTCCGGATTCGATCTTGAGCTGCTGTCCGGGGATCACGACCGGAAAGGGTTTCGCTGCGGCAAGGAGTCGCTGGAGCGATACCTGCGCGAGACCGCCAAAGTGCATCTGGAGAAAGGGGTGAGTGTGACGCGGGTGTTGGTGGAAAGGGGTGCCCGCAAGCCGAAGCCTATCCTGGGTTATTTCACTCTGGCTGGTTCGCTTGCGAAGGCCACCCACTGGCCGGGAGCGGCGAAGGGCGTGCCACCCATGCCGGTTCCCATCGTCTTGTTGGGCCGGCTCGCCGTGGCGGATGATTGGCAGGGGCAGGGAATCGCTAGGCTGTTGCTTGCGGCGGCCCGGGAGATTGCGGCGGCTTCCATGCGCGGCACCGGAGGTGTCGGGATGGCGGTGGATCCGGCGGATGAGGAGCTTGTCGCCTTTTACGCGAAATACGGCTTCAGGCGGGTGGAGGATGGCTCCTTGAGAATGTTCCTGCCGCTCGATTCGCTTTGCTGAAAATCTCAGGTGTTTCCTGAACGCAATCGCCGATGAGGGCGTAAAGGAACAAGCTGGGACATTCCATTTTTTCGGAACCGGGATGGATCCGACGCCGCCGGACTGGATTTTCCGGGTGTTCGGAAAATGAAGGCAGGGTGCGGGCTTGCCTGATTTTCTGGGACGGTCAGTATGTCCGCATGTCTTGGGAAAGAACTCTGGTATGTTCGGCTTTGTGGGCGGCGGGGATGTCGCTGTCTGCGGTGGAGCCCTTGAAGGAGAAGCTGGCGGCACCTCTTGTGGCGGCCGATTTCGAGTGCTGGGAGCAAGGGGCGGTGCTGGTGGCCGGGGGATGGACGACGAATCAGGATCGAAGCGGGTTCAATTGGTTTTTCACCGTTTCGGAGATCCTGGAAGTAGAGGTGGGGGGAAAAAAGATGCGTGGCAGGTTCCGTAAGGTCGGGGATCTGGAGATGGCCGTCTATCAACGGATGCAACGAATGGACGATGCGGCATTCCTGACTGCCTTCGGAAAACTGCACGAGCAACGTGGGGTTGCGGATCACGAGTATTGGAACGAGGTGCGCGACGGTGCTGTTTTTTACCGCGATAACAATACGGAGGATGATGGCTTTCATAAAGCGGACGTCGCTTTTCCTAAGGATCTGCAAC
>JAYTOE010000243.1:0-12267 GCA_043747935.1 Akkermansiaceae bacterium | reverse complement strand
GGGCCTTGCGCCGGATGACTCCCGCCTCACGGGCGAGTTGTTCGAGGAGTTGGCGGGAGAAGAGGGTTTCTCCAATCGACAGGCAGGATGGGCGGGTGGACGACAGTAAAACCTTCGTACTCCGTCGCCTGAAGCCTAGAAAGCCCGTGGCCAAAGAGAAAACCCCCTTAACTTGACGCGTATGCCTGCCGGGGTGCTAATCATTCAACCGGAAATCCGAAGGCGGTGCTCCTGCGTCGCTCTGCCCTTGGCTACAGGCTGTCATCCTTGCCGGGATGGGCATGTGGCGCGGCTTTCCCATTCGCATTTAGGGCATGGCTTTTGGTGGAAAAATTTATCCGAGCAAGGTCGTCCGCGTAAAGAGCGGGATGACGTGGATGCCCCTTGCCTCGATGGCCTGGCGGCCGCCTTCCTCGCGATCCACGAGGACGATGGCGAATTTCACGTGACCGCCTTCGCGCTCGATGGCGTCGATGGCTTTGAGGGTGGAGCCGCCGGTGGTGATCACGTCATCGACGACGATCACGTTCTGGCCGGGGGCGAAGTTGCCCTCGATCTGTTTTCCCGCGCCGTGGCCTTTCGGCTCCTTGCGGACGGTGAAAACTTGGAGCGCTTCATCCGGATGCTGGCGGGCGGAGGCCATGCCGATGGCGAGCGAGATCGGGTCGGCGCCGAGGGTCATGCCGCCGATGGACTGGATGGAGAGTTTTTCCGAATGGATCTTGGAACGGACGGCATGCCAGCCGAGATCGCCGATCAAGGCCGCGCCGAAGGGGTCGAGGGCGGTGATGCGGCAGTCGATGTAGAGGTCGGACTGTTTGCCGGAGGCGAGGGTAAAAGTTCCGGTGCGGACGGATTTTTTCAGGAGCAAGGCTTTGAGGTCGGCGGTGGTTTGGAGCATGGGGGGAAGATGTATGGCGAAATTTCAAATTTCAAATTTCAAATTTCAAGTAAGAAGGAACCGCCAAGGAAGAGAAGTTCGCCAAGTGGGGGATGAAGGGATATATAGGATCGGCCTCCTGCCCCCTGACCTCCGGCATCTTGTTTTTAGATTTTAGCGATTATTTTTATCCATCCGCCGCTTGCCACGGTGTTCGGGTCGCCTAGGATTCGGGTCGAGAAAGCATGAAAATCTGGTTAGACGGAGAGTTGGTAGATGAAAGCGCGGCGAAGATTTCGGTCTTTGACCATGGGTTGTTGTACGGGGACGGGATCTTCGAGGGGATCCGTTTCTACAATGGGAGAGTATTCCGTCTGGAGGAGCATATCCACCGGCTTTTCGATTCCGCGAAGGCGATCCTGCTGAACATGCCGTGGACACAGGAGGAGGTTTGCAAATACACCTGCGAGACGGTGGCTGCGAACGGGCTTCGCGACGGTTACATCCGGCTGGTGGTGACGCGCGGGGCGGGGGAGCTGGGCCTGAATCCCTACCTTTGCCCAAAGCCCTCGATGTTCATCATCGCCTCGACGATCAAGCTGTATCCCGAGGAGCATTACAAAAACGGCCTCGCCATCATCACTTGTGCGACGCGCCGCCCCGCGCCCGGCGCACTGATGCCGCAGGTGAAGAGTTTGAACTATCTCAACAACATCATGGCCAAGGTGGAGGCGATCCAGGGCGGTGCGCTGGAGGCGGTGATGCTCAACGAGCAGGGCTACGTGGCGGAATGCACCGGCGATAACCTCTTCCTTATCAAGAAAGGCGAGTTGCTCACGCCGCTGATTTCCGATGGGGCGCTGGACGGTATCACGCGGGCGGTGATGTTCGAGATCGCGGAAAAACTCGGGGTCCGGGTGGTCGAGCGCTCGCTGACACGCTACGACATTTTCATCGCGGATGAGTGCTTCCTGACCGGCACGGCGGCGGAGGTGATCCCCGTGGTGTCGCTCGACAGGCGGGTGATCGGCGACGGGAAACCGGGCGTGCTCACGAAAAAGTTCCTCGCGGAATTCCACGAACTCGCGATGAACACCGGGACGCCATTTGCGTGATGTGCTAGCTTTTTAAAGAAATGAAGTGCGACTATTGCGACAGCAAGGCGACCGTGTTCCTCACGCAGCTCGCGGAGGGGCAGATGAAGAAAGTCTGCCTCTGCGACAAATGCGCGAAGGAGCGCGGCGTGACGGATCCTACCGGTTTCTCGCTGGCGGAAATGCTGCTCGGGAAATTTGAGAAAACCACGACCGGTGCGCCGTCTCAGCGCAAGGAAAGATCGGCGGGCGGCGCGAAAGTCTGCCCGGAATGCGGGTTCACCAGCGAAGACCTGCGCAAGGTGCGGAGGTTCGGCTGCGGGAACTGTTATCATGCATTCGCGGACGAGGTCGCGCCCATGCTGCGCGGCATGCACAAGGGCGTGCGCCACATCGGCAAGGTGCCGGAAGGGCTGATGGAAAGCCATTCCCGCAACCAGCGGCTTGAGGAGCTGCGGACGAAACTAGAGCATGCCATCGCCTCCGAGAGCTACGAGATCGCGGCGGGCTTGCGCGATGAAATCCGAACCCTGGACGAAGTGAACAAATGATGCGTTTCTCGACATTGATCCGCCACCCGGCGGACTGGATGACAGGGGCGCAGGCCGAGCAAGGCGCGGTTCTCACCTCGCGCATCCGTCTCGCGAGAAATTTGCGCGGGCATTCCTTTTCCGGCTGGGCGAAGCGCGACGAGCGCGCCGAGACCTTGGCGGTGCTGCGGCCCGCCGTGGAGGAGCTTTCCGCGATGAAGGACGCCTTTTCCCGCGAGCTGGGTGATCTCACTCCCGTGCAGAAGCAGGTGCTCGTGGAACGCCATCTCATTTCCCGTGAGCACGCGGCGCGCGGCGAGGGCTCGGCGGCGGTCATCGAGAGGCGTCAGAGTTTCTCCATCATGATCAACGAGGAGGATCACCTCCGCATGCAGGCCATCCGACCCGGACTGCGGCTTACAGAGGCGTTCGAATCGCTCTCCGCGCTCGACAGCGAGTTGGAGAAAAAAGTTGAATACGCCTTCGACCCGACCCTCGGCTATCTCACCACCTGCCCGACGAACCTCGGCACTGGCCTCCGCGCTTCCGCGATGCTCCATCTTCCCGGCCTTGTCCTCAGCGACCAGATCGGCCCGGTGCTGCAAGCGGTCGCAAAGATCGGCCTCGCGGTGCGCGGGCTTTACGGCGAGGGCACGGAATCACTGGGAAATCTCTATCAGATGTCGAACCAATCCACGCTCGGCGAGAGCGAGGAAACGATCATCACGCGGCTGGAGCGGGTCATCGCGCAGGTCGCCGGCCACGAGCAGAACGCCCGTGAGAAACTCATGGAGGACGATCCGCACATGGTCGCCGACAAGATCGGGCGCGCCTACGGGGTGCTGCGGCACGCCCATCTCATCGATTCCAAGGAGGCGCTGAACTACCTCTCGCTGCTCCGCCTTGGCGGGAACCTGGGTTTTTTCCCCGCCGATACCGTGAATCTCTGCGACACCCTGCTGATGGATATCCAGCAGGCACACTTGCAGCTTCATGCCGGTATGAAACTCTCGCCCGATCACCGCGATTCGATCCGCGCGGAAATCATGCGCTCCCGTTTGCAATCCCTAGAATCCCCTGATAAAAGTATCAAGAACAACGAAGAAACCGACCGCTTCCCCGAAGGTGGCAACCCTGATAACGAATGAACAATTTCACACCCAGAGCGCAACAGGTGCTGGCACTCGCCCGCAAAGAGGCCGACCGTTTCAACCATGCCTACGTGGGCACCGAGCACTTGTTGTTAGGGCTGATCAAGCTCGGACAAGGCGTCGCCGTGAACGTGCTGGAGCGCATGGGCCTTGAGTTGGAGGCCGTGCGCCAGGAAGTCGAGAAAGAGGTCGGCTCCGGGCCGCCCCAGAAATCGGTCGGAAACATCCCTTACACGCCGCGTGTAAAAAAAGTCCTGGCCCTCGCCAACAAGGAGGCGAAGGCGCTCAACCATTCTTACGTCGGCACCGAGCATCTTCTGCTCGGCCTTTTGCGCGAAGGCGAGGGCGTCGCCGCCCGTGTGCTCAAGCGTCTCGACGTAGATATCCAGCGCACCCGCAACGAGATCCTCGCCGAGATCGATCCGAATTTCTCGCCCGACGACTTAGAGGATGACGACGAGGACGAGGAGGATGACATGGCGGCCTTCGAGGACGAAACCCCAGCGAACGCCGAAAACAGCGAGGCGGAGGGCAAAACCAAGACGCCGGCACTAAAGGCTTTCGGAAGGGATCTCACCAAGCTCGCCAAGGAAGGCGGACTCGACCCCGTCATCGGCCGCGAGAGCGAGATCGAGCGCGTAATCCAGATCCTCTGCCGCCGCACGAAAAACAATCCCGTGCTCATCGGCGAGGCCGGCGTGGGGAAAACCGCTATCGTCGAAGGCTTGGCGCAGGAGATTGTCACCGGCAACGTGCCAGAGCTTCTCCGCGACAAGCGAGTGATCACCCTCGACCTCGCACTCATGGTGGCCGGCACGAAATACCGCGGCCAGTTCGAGGAGCGCATCAAGGCGGTCATGGACGAGATCCGCAAGGTGAAGAACGTGATCCTTTTCATCGACGAACTGCACACGATTGTCGGTGCGGGTTCCGCGGAGGGCGCGATGGATGCCTCGAACATCATCAAGCCCGCCCTCAGCCGCTCCGAGCTGCAATGCGTCGGTGCGACCACGCTCAACGAATTTCGTAAATACATCGAGAAGGACTCTGCCCTCGAGCGCCGTTTCCAACAGGTCAAGGTGGAAGAGCCATCCGTCGAAGACGCGATCCTAATCCTCAAGGGCTTGCGCGAAAAATACGAGACGCACCACAAGGCGAAATACACGCCGGAGGCCATCGAGGCTTCCGTGAAACTCACCTCCCGCTACCTCACCGCGCGTTACCTCCCCGACAAGGCGATCGACGTGCTCGACGAGGCCGGCGCGCGCGCCCGCATCGGCACGCTGACTCGACCTCCCTCCATCAAAGAGGCCGAGCTGAAAATCGAGGAAATCAACCGCGAGAAAGTTGCGGCCATTTCCGCCCAGGATTTCGAGAAAGCCGCCGCGCTCCGCGATGACGAGAAGCACGCGAAGAAAAGCCTCGAGGAAACCCTCAAGCAATGGCGCGCGACCTCCGAGGAGAAAGTCGTCATCGTGGATGACCAGGACATCATGTCGGTCGTCTCGAAATGGACGGGCGTGCCGCTCCAACGCATGGAGCAGAAGGAGACCGAAAAACTCCTAAAAATGGAGGATGAACTGAAAGGCCGCGTGATCGGACAGAACGAGGCGGTCATCGCGATTTCCAAGGCGCTCCGCCGCTCCCGCGCCGATCTCAAGGATCCGAAGCGCCCCATCGGCTCGTTCCTTTTCCTCGGCCCCACGGGTGTCGGGAAAACCTATCTCGCCCGCAATCTCGCCGAGTTCATGTTCGGCGATGCGGAGGCGCTCATCCAGATCGACATGTCGGAATACATGGAGAAATTCACGGCCAGCCGCCTGATCGGCTCGCCTCCGGGCTACGTCGGCTACGAGGAGGGCGGTCAGCTTTCCGAAGCCGTCCGCCGCCGTCCGTATTCGGTCGTGCTTTTCGACGAGGTCGAGAAAGCCCACCCGGACGTGATGAATCTGCTCCTGCAGATCCTCGAGGACGGCACGGTGACCGACTCGTTGGGCCGGAAGATCGATTTCCGCAATACGATCATCATCATGACATCGAACGTCGGTGCCGCCACGATCAAGCGTCAGACCTCGCTCGGCTTCGGTGCGATGAACGCGGACGAGTCCGATTTCGAGGGCATGAAGGAGAAAATCCTCGAGGAATCGAAGCGCTTTTTCAAACCGGAGTTCCTCAACCGCCTCGACGATATGGTTGTCTTCCACATGTTGGAAAAAGTGGATCTGAACCAGATCGTGGATCTGGAGGTTTCCAAGCTCGTCAAGCGCCTCAAGGAGAAGGAGATCGTCATGACCCTTTCCCCGGAAGCCCGCGACCTTCTCGCCGAGAAAGGCTTCGATCCCGCCTACGGCGCGCGTCCGATGCGCCGCGCGGTGGAGCGTTTCCTAGAAGATCCGCTCGCCGAGGCCTTGCTGCGCGGCACGGTGAAAACCGGGGATATCGTCGAGGTGGTCCGCAAGGAGGGAGTCGAGGAGCTGGTCTTCGAAAGCTCCCTCCCCGACGGCGAGCCGCAGCCGGACATCGAAACGGTGGGAGCCGAGTGATTTTCCCCATGGAAACCGAAACCATACATTTCACCGCGAACGCCGATTACGAGGAGCGTGACACCCATGCATTGCACCTGACCGCTGGGCAGGAGGTGACCAGCGGTCCCGCCGATCAGGCATGGCCCGGCTGGATCTGGGTCAGCGACTCCAGCGACCGCAACGGCTACGTCCCTGCTGATATCCTCGAACCCCTCGGCGAAGACCGCTGGGCGGCGTTGGAGGACTTCGATCCCACCGTGCTCAAAGTGCAGCGCGGCGACGCGATTACCTCCCTCAAGCAAATCCACGGCTGGCATTGGTGCCAAAACGACTCCGGCGAGCAAGGCTGGGTCGCCGGATACCTTCTCAAGGCGAAGGCCTAGCGTGGTGGCGATCTTCGGTCGACTTCCCGCCAGTAAACAGTGACATTCGGGACTATCCCTACGTGATGAATACCGGTCATACTCCTATCCTCAAATCCCTCATACTCCACAAAACACCTGCCGCAGGTGTTTCACTTCCCCGCATTCGCCGCGCCCCATCCTGCCTCTTCTCCGTGAACCTCTCCCGCGCCCCGGCTCGCACCGGATTGAGGTCGATGTAAGCCGCCACCGTCCTTGCCGCTGTTCCACTCTCCACGATCACGCTCTTGTAACGCTCTTCCCACAGGGTGCCGCTACGCTCGTGCGTCCGGTTGAACCAGCGCGTGAACCTTTGTAACAGGGTCTTCATAAACTCGCTGAGGTTGTGCATCCGATAGGTGAAACGGGCGTGAATCTCAGCGATTCTCTCCGCATTCCCGTCCTTCCTTGCATCAATCAGCTCCTTCTCTACCCCGGCCACATACGCATCCCCCGAACAGGCAGACAGCCGCCTAAGCAACTCCGCATCCGTGATTCCGCCCTGCGGCATGGGCGGGACTTCCAGCAGGATGTGAAAATGGTTCGACATCACGCAATACGACAAAACCCGACTGCCCGTGAAATTCTCCTGCATCCTTATGAACATCCGGAAATGCTCCCGCTCCGTATCTCCGAACACAAAGCGCCGATCAACGACGCGTGAAAGGGTGTGATAAATGGCAGGTTTTGTCAGAGAATCCGCCCATGGTGCAATCCATCTTGATCTCGGCATGACCCACCACTAACCGCCCGCCACCCGTCGTTTAAGCATTTCTTTCATATTGTCTGGGATCTTTGATTGAAGGAGGTGGGGGTGGTGGGGAATCACACAGCTGCCGACCGCATGGACTAAAACGGCGGGCTCGGCGCGCATGCTGCTGGTCACACTCGGTCGAGATTTGCGAAGTTGCCGCCCTCATACGTCACGGAAATTTAACACAAACGGGTAAAAACATTGCGCCTCCGGACGCGTGCGTCGGAAGCGGTATCACTTGCGTCACCTCGCTTGGACGCCGCCGCTCTTCCTCGTGCCATGCTTGTGAAGGCCTCTCCCTTCACATACCCTTGCCGTGTGGACGCGAATCTCATTCAACGCCTCGCCCGGCAGAACCCCGCGAACGCATCCGGGATGGCGCGCGCCTCCGATCTCTTTCGACAGTTTTACCTCGACCCCGCGGTCGGTTGGCATGTCGCCCGCAGCTTCGCCCGCGCCAGCATGACGTTTCCAGAAACCGTGATCGGTCGTGACCACTGGTTGGTCTGCGCCCACATGATGCACTTGGATCCATCCGCGCACCACGACCACGACGTGGACGCCGCCTACCACCTTTCGCAGCAACCCACCACCTCGGCAAAGCTCAAGGCGATGCTGATCGCCGGCTTGGGCGAACCAGTGGACGCCCACCTCGACATCGTTGCTGAGAAGGCCGGCATCCCCCGCCGCACGGTGGAAGCCTTCGAGATCCTGTTCTTCAACGTACTCGACCGTCACGAAGACGGTCTCTACCTCTCGGAGATCGTCTATCCGGACGGACGCCTGGTCGAGTTCGCCGGGGACTATTTCGAGTCTACACCAATCTCTGACCTCCTCCTCCGCGCAGGCTACAACCACCGGGACGTCGACCTGGTCGCACACCTCTCCGGCTTGGACGACGCCTCGTTTGTTGCGACCCTGGCCAAGCTCAAGGATCGGGAGGCGGTGCTGGAGAAACAGATCATGGGCAATGCCCAGCTCATGATCCAGTCCGGGGCGCTGAACCAACGCAGCGTCGGGGTGGAGCGTGCCACGACGTTGCTTACCGCCAGTCGCTCAGCGCGCAACCAGACTGAGACGCTGACGTGTCCGGTGGAGTACGACATCTCGGCGGAGCTGGCCGCCGCACTCGAAGCCGTGACGCCAATCACTGTCGCCGACCGCCAGGAAGCTCGGGCAGTGTCTCGCCCCGGGCGGTCATACTGGAGTGATGATGCCGGTAATATCTACCCTTTTGACTACGACGATGACACGGACGACATCCTTGCTCCCTCGCAGCCAGCCACCCCCTCCGCGCCCATGGTGCGATTCCCCAAGCCCATACCAGCGATCTGGCGGAATGCGGACTTTGACAAGCCTGTTCGCTTGGTCGCACGCATGTCAGCTCCAGGGCTGCCCGACCACTACTTGACCGAGGCAAACGTCGGCATCCCCGTGTCTGAAGTGTTCTTCGAGAACTAGACTTCACCAGAGCTGCGAACACGGCCGGTAAGCCAGCCCGGGCCAAGGACGCCCCGCTGTCAGCGGATGCGCAGCACTTTTGCGGCACCCGTGCGACACCTTTGCAGCGATATGCGACCGCATGCAATGCATGCAGCGGATGCGGCGGGGTATTTCGAGTTGACCACGAATTATTGCCTCCCTCTTCTCACGCCATCTGCCACCTGCTCGTAGAGTGGAGCGGTCAACAAGTTCAACGGCGGCAGGCCGGACACCCGACGGTGAAATGGATCAGAATAAAAATCAGACATCGAGGTAATGGGGGTTACGGATTTTCATCACAGATTGCTCGGTCGGGAGCACGAGCTGCCACCGCTCGGCTCCCACACAGCGGGCAACTCCTAGACGGTTGAGAAGTTCGAGAACATCGCGGCAGTCGGCTATCGGCAGATTGTGCATCTTGCGTACGATCGCCCTGGCACTAAGGGGGACAGCATCCAGCTTGGGCACAATCTTGATCGCGAGTTCCAGAACCCGCGCATCCCGTTCGGTCTGCGCGAGCTGTTCGCGACACTGGACCATCCGCCCTACGAGAAACTTCGCCAACGCAAGGGCACCGGTGTCCGTCCACCTCTGCGGTTCGCCCTTTTGACCTACAGACAATTTCAGCAACCCAAAGATCAAGGTGCCAAACAACGGTCGGACAGCAAGAGTGAGGCCCGGGCACTGGGACTCGTGCTTTCGAAGGAAAGCCACCCATTCTCTTTGGCGCGGCTCCCAGTCGTATTGAATGGCCAGCGGATCAGTGCGGCGGTAGTCCAACCGCTCTGCCCAACTCCTCTGTACCGCCGCAGGATAATTGAGGTGGGTCTTGTATGGCACCGGGATATTCCCTGCGCACCCCTCTAGCGACAACGGGCAGCCATTCCCATCGACGAGCCAAAGCAGATTGCCCAGCAGGCCCTCATCGCCAGCCCCAATCGACCGGGCCAACTTGGCCACCGTACAGGAGACTGCGACGTGCCCCCGGATGTGAACCGGACCGGTATCGCCGACAGGGAGACTGGTGCCTCGCACGACAGACAGGAGCAGCCTTTCCAAACGTTCCGCGCCGGGATCATCTGCCAACACCGCTCGGATGAACGGGCGGCGTCGGTGTGACTGCGGAAGTTGTTTTTCCAAGCCAGCCACCGAGTCTGCACTGAGGAATACCGCCGGAGTCGCGGCAAGTTCGCCAAGTCCCTGATGACGTGACGGGCCAAGAAGACGCTGGAAGGGCGAGCTGTCACGCACTGGCGAAATCCCGTTCGTATCCAGATCCACGCGCAGCTTTCCTACGGGGGAGCAGTCTTCAGGTACCTGGGGGCGGACTCTGACGCGCTCCTGTGGAGCTAATGCGGCGAGCTTGGCGGCAGAGTAGGCCGCATCCGCAGCGAGGTGGTCCCCGACGTTATTCTGAATGATGCCGATCGGACCTAGAACCTTGTCGCTCACTAGGGAACTGGTCAGACCCCCGGCAGTCATCAAGCTCATACCGACCTGAAGTCGATTGCCTTCCGATGTGACCAAGCATGTTCCGGGCGGATGCAAGTTCGCCAGGGAAGCGCACATGCTGACGAGCACATTCGTCCCAGCTACCAAATCACCTTCACTAAGTGACTCGGCGTTGAAGACCTGGAGTAGGTGGAGAAGCGGGGTGATGGAAGAGGTGGTTAAATTGGCTGTCATGTCTGTAGGCTTACCCATCGGCGGTGACACCCTATGGCTGTGATCTTGCGCACAGGTTGTGATTGCCTTATGAAATAAGTATGACCTTAATCATTTTTGGATTCCATGAAAAAAGTAGGAAATCATTCAAATCGAGGCGGCGCACGCCCTGGTGCAGGAAGGCCGTCGGGACAGACCAAGATCAAGACATCCGTGTCGATCGACGAAACGACATTGAGGGCCGCACTCGCCAAGTGGGGTGGCAAGTTGTCGCCGCTCGTGGAAAAGCTACTGCGCGAATATCTCCAGTAGTTAAGTCAGACTTAGAGGATTTGATCACGCGTGAGCCGCCGTTAATCCCGGGATTCCGATCGGTGGCGGGCGAAGGCGAGTAACACCCACGGAAAAGACATCGGTCGCATTCGGTGGATATTCGGTGACAACCTTAAATATCACCATGGAGGGAAATCTCCATAACTCCTTGAAGGAGAATTGGTCGGGACGGCCAGATTCGAACTGACGACATCCTGCTCCCAAAGCAGGCGCTCTACCAGGCTGAGCTACGTCCCGTGACGGGGCGGGGAAACTGATCTAACGCCCGCGCCGACGCAAGCACTTTCATGGCACCCGTGAAAATTCCGTTGCGCGATTGCATGGCGCACGTAAATCGCTCTGAAAAAGTTTCTTTACTCCGTAGCGGTCTTCGGTGAATTTGTTCTCAAGAACACTGTTCAACGAACCATGGCACTCAACCTCACCACACGTCAGATCGAGATCCTCGACTACCTCCGCAAATCGCAGCGCGAAACCGGCATCATGCCATCGACGCGGGAGATTCAGCACTATTTCAAGTTCGCCAGCCAGACGGCCGCGATGAGCCACCTTCGGGCGCTGGAGAAAAAGGGTGTGATCCAACGCCTACCCGGCAAAGCGCGCGCCGTTGTTTTTCCCGAAGATCTGGATCGCGCGGAAATCTGCGACGTCCCCATCTACGGTCGCATCGCCGCCGGTTTCGGGGAGGATCAGCAACAGGAGCAGGAAGGCTGCCTTTCCATCGATGTCGCCTCCCTCGGCGTCGCCCGCAAGTGCGACACCTTCGCCCTGAGAGTCCGCGGCGACTCGATGATCGACGCCCACATCTGCGATGGCGACACCGTCGTCCTCGAACGCCGCGAGCCGCGCAACCGCGACATCGTCGCGGCACTCATTGACGGCGAGACCACCCTCAAACGCTACATCCAGGGAAAAACCCGCACTTACCTCCAAGCCGAGAATCCACGTTTCCCCGATCTCATCCCTGTGGAAGAACTCATCATCCAAGGTGTGCTCGTCGCCCTCGTCCGCAAGGCCGCGTGACCGCCTTTCAGTAGGTCTTCATCCACTCAACGAGATCGGCAACATCCTGGGCAGCTAGCAGCCTGTCGAACTTTTGATTTTCTGGGTAGCGTGCCGACATATAGACATATACGAGCGATACTCTACCACAGGTCGTGGACCTCTGTTCGGCTGCCTCCTCAAAGTCAAACGACCGTTTGATCCAAGTTTGAACGGCACCGCGTCCCGCATCTTTTTTCAGAGGATTTTTTCAGAGGATTTTTTCAGAGGATTTTTTCAGAGGATTTTTTCAGAGGATTTTTTCAGAGGATTTTTTTAGGGATGTTTTTTGTTAGATTGTGAGATTTTTGATTCGATCCGGGTAGCTCTTCTCGCGGGCTGCCGGGTGCCGCAAAATGATTGTTAGGGCGCTCCGGGACTTCAGGCCACCGCGAGTTGCTTGGATTGGCT
>JAYTOE010000242.1:0-5763 GCA_043747935.1 Akkermansiaceae bacterium | reverse complement strand
ATACAGCGCGGGTTTTTCCGTGGAATTCCTCCACGGAGCCAGGAATCGGGATTGCCTCATGCCCCAAACCTACACGCTCGAAACCAGATGGCGAGGATTTCTTCGCAGTAAGGTGCGTCCCTTTATCACGAAAGTATCACCGATTCAGGGTCGAAGACTTTCGGCGATCTCTAGAGAACAATCCCGCCCCGAAACGGCATGACCTGATGCGTGCGGCGGCAGTGCCTGGGGGTGGAGGGAACCGGTTCACGCACGGATGTCGCAGGGCAGCGCATCCCGGTGCGGTCGCTCGTGGCTCGATCGGCTCTCGGCTACTTTCCGTCGTCCCTAAGAGACGGCATATGATGCGGAGTGGCTCACACACCCGTCCTCTAATGCCCATCCAGCGACCGCTCTCCGCGAGGAGGGCGGTGATGCGGCGGGTGTGGTGGGTGAATGATTCGGCCTCGTCGGGGGGGAGGGGGCGGTGGAGGAGGGTTTGCTCGCGGTAGCTGAGCCACTTTTCAAGACCTGGTAGCCGCCCAGGATGTAGTTCCAGGCCTCGATGGGGACGTCTTTCCAGCGGGTGGTGGCGTTGAGGTGGATGTCGAGGAAGCCTTCGCCTCTGGTGCCGGTGGTGGTTTTGCCGGGGCCGGGCATGGTGACGCCTTTCTGGCCGGGGTAGCCCCAGCGGGCGGCGAGGGCGGGGTAGCCGGAGGTTTCCGGGACGCCGACGCCGAGGGAGGCGTGGAGCTGGGTGAAGCAGGCTTCGGCGGGATGCTGCACGATGCGTTTCTAACGATGCGGGCGGGGGTGTGGGAGGATTATTTTGCGGGGATGTGCGGGAGGCTTGTCACCGCAGGGGGCATGGGCTAGGTTCCACCCATGGCTGCGAACCCACTGATGGAAGTCACCGTGCCGATGCCCTCGAAGCTTTCCGCGTTGCGGTTTCCGAAAGCGCTCGATGACAGGCTGCATCATTTGCTCGATGAGCAGGGACGGAAAGGTCGGCTGAGTGCCGCCGAACGCCGGGAGACGGAGGCCTTGGCCGGGATCTCCACGACCCTCTCCATCCTCAAACTGGGTGCCCAGGTGAAGGCTTTGGAATCCTGAGCCTTATGGCCGTTCCCGCGATCATGGGGAAAGAGTTTCCGTTGGGACGGTGTAAGGCTGGCCGGACGCACAGCGGGCGGCAGAGCCACCGTCGAGGCGCTCGATTTGAACAGCCCCGAACATCTCATCATCCGGGGATTTGAAAGCCGCCTTGGCAGGCACCCGCCGCCTTAGGTTTGAAGCGCGGGAACCCTGCCGTCATCGCGTTTGGCTGGAGTGGCTGACGCCTGACTGCCATGGCGGGGGATGATCGTGGCAGACAGGCATCAGCCACTCCCCGGGTCGATGCAGATGCGGCACAGCTCGGCGCGGCGGATTTTTCCGAGATCGGTGCGGGGGAATATTTTTAAGTATAGGAGGCGGGTGAAGCGTTCGGGGCCGGGGGCTTGGGATTGGTAGGTGGCGTAGGCGGCTTCGGCGGCTGGGTCGGGGGTTTCGAAGACGGCGATGAGGGAGTTCTCGCGGCGGGGGTCGGGGATGGCGATGACGGCGAAGGTGCCTTCGCGGATGGTTCCTTGGGCGAGTTCGAAGAAGCGCTTTTCCACGGCTTCGACATCGACGAGTTCGCCCATCACTTTCACCAGGGAGTCGGCGCGGCCGTGCGGGGTGAGGGTGCGGACGGAGACGGTCACGCGGTCTTGCGTGGTGAACCATTCCCCTTCCCTGCGGTGGAAGATGCCTTGCTCGATGGTGCCTGCGAAAAGTGCTTCGCCCTTGATGCGGAGCAAGTCTTCCGGTGTTTCCTCGACTTCCCAGATGGGCAGGAGTTCCAACGCGGAGTCGGCATAGGGGGCGGCGATGGATGCGAGGGACTGGGTGGCGATCTGCGAGGCGGCCTCGGTCATGCCGTAGCTCGCGAGGACGGGCCAGCCTTTGTCGCGGGAGGCTTGGCCGGCTTCGTTGGAGAGTTTTCCGCCGCCGACTACGACGGCGACTAAAGATGAAGGTGCTTGCAGACCGGCGGCGAGGAGATCGTGGATCTGAGTGGGGACGAGAGAAACGTGGGTGACTCCCATTTCACCGATCCATTGCGCGAAACGGGCGGCGTCCCATTTCCCCTCGTAAACGGAAAGTCGGCAGCCCGCTGCGAAAGCCCGCGCGGCAACGCCGAAGCCGCCGACGTGGTGCAGCGGCAGCGCGAGTCCCCAGACGGATGTGGGATCGACGCGCAGCCAATCGTTCACCGCCCGCGCGGAGAGTAGGAGGGCTTCCTTGGTGATGACGATTTGTTTCGCGGTGCCGGTGCTGCCGGAGGTTTGAAAATGGACAGAGCCGCCGTCCGTCCAGAACGTGGCTTTGAGGATGACCTCGACTTCGATCTGCGCTGTGTTTCCTCTCTCCAAATTGAAGTTTAAAGTTTGAGATTTAAAGTTTCTCCCACACAAGCGTTGCGAGTGCGTCGTCAAAACCGAGCCCGGTGCCTTCGGGGATCGTGAAGTCCGGTTTCCAATCGCCGAGCGATTCAGTGAAGGCGTCTTTCTCGAAAAGATGGTGCGTCTGCAATCCGCAGGTGCCGATGATACCCGGAAAGATGAGGCCCATCCGCGCGGCCTCCCACGCGGCGAAGGCCTGCCCGAGGGGGTGATCCATGTAGCTGGTCATCACGACCGCCTGTCCGTTCATGCCGGCGGCTTCTGCGAGGGGGAAAGTCTCATCCACGGCGGGCTTGATCACCATCACCTGGGCGGCCTTGCGGTGCGGGGCGGACTCGCGGTCCACGGCGAGGCGGACGCGGTGTTTCTTCCAGAGGCTCTCCCACACGGTTTCCGAAAAGGGGCAGATGTCCTCGATGAAGTCGATGGCCATGTGCGCCTGCGGGGAAAGGTTTGTTAGAAACTCATCGGCCGTGGCCGGATCCAGGGATTCGTTGAAGTCGAGCCGCCAGCGCAGCTGAGGGTGGGCGGCGAGCATCGTTTTGAAAAACTCCGTCTCGTCGGCGAGATCACGTCCGGCCTTCATTTTCACTGCGTCGAAACCGGCCTCCACAGCGGCTAAGATTTCCTTCGCATCGGCTTTCACCAAGGTCGCGTGGCTGCGGGGGATTTCCATTTCCTCGAAGAGGGATTCCTCCCTTGAGCGCGCGGCGTTATCGAACTCCGCGCAGCGCATGGCGCGCCTGACAATTGGCCAGAAACGCCGACCGCGTAGGTCATCCAAGCATTTCTCCAGCGGTGGGTCGCCCAACTCCGGCCATGGATGGATGCAGCCGTAGCCCTCGCCGACTCGGATCAGGGCTCCGAAGAACTCGCGGCGGTTGGAGAGGGAGTTGAGAAATCCGCGAGACCTCAGCCGGTAGGGCGAGATCCAGATATCGGTTCGTTCGAGGAAATCCATGATGGTTTAAGCGGTCATTTCGTCACGCGTAGCGAAACGCAGGCGGCGCGGCGCGGCAAAGGAAATCTCGCCGCGCCTTTTCCCTTGGCGAAGCCCGCCTGCTCGGTCATGTATCGGATTATGAAAAACGCGTTTCCCTGCATCGCCATCGCCGTCGGCATGTTTCTCACACCCTCTGCCGTGCAGGCGGATCTTCCCGGCCTCAAGGAGCAGCCTTGGATCGGCTATTTCATCGGCATCGAGCACAGGAAAAAAATGCGCTTCGGCGTCACCGCAAAGGGGCAGGGCGTGATCTTCCCCATGGATGACAAAGGCGAGCCGGTGTTCGCCAAAGTCCCTTTTCAGATCAATTTCGAAATCGTCGAGACCCTTCCGGACGGAAAAACGGTGAGAAAGCAGATCAACTCCGACTCCCTCGCATCCGAACAACCGCCCGCCGAGGATCCCGAAAAACCCATCATTTTCCGGGGCAAGGTCACCGGCGACGCGGCCTTCGAGGTCACGGTAAGCCCCGAGCGCGGCGGTGTCGGCGTGAGCGGAAAACTCACCGACAAAGGCACCCTCACCAACCCGATCCACTTCGAGATCAGCCTGGATGTGAAACCCTATCCGCAGAAACCCGGAGACGAGGAGGCCAAGATCAAAACCTTCGAAAAGCGCGCCAAGGATGACGAACTCCGCTACGACACCGTTTCCCGCAAGCGAGGCAAAATCGAGTTCCTTGAGGAAACAAACCCCGCCACCGCCATCGGCGAAAGCCTCGCCAAGTTGGATTTCCAGACAGATGCCTTCGACAACAAGGATTTCGAGATCATTACGACCGACAAGGCGAAGCTCACCTTCGAGGATTTGGGGACAAAGCCCCTCTGGAACGGTTTCACGCTCCGTTGGAGAGTGAACGAGGGCGCGGACGCCGCGACCCAGAAGCTGACGATCACCGCGAGATAACTCGGCGAACCATCAATGCCTGAAGTGGCGGTGGCCGGTGAAGACCATGGCCATTCCCGCCGCATCGGCAGCGGCGATGACTTCCTCGTCGCGCATCGAGCCGCCGGGCTGGATGCATTCTCTCCTACTGATACTGGAGGATTCTCTGGAGGAGAAATACCGGTTCACCGCTTGGTGTTCCGAATGGCCAATACGAAAAGCGGCAACGCAAGGATCAAGACCAGGAGTGTCCACAGTATTTTCGAGGGTGCGTTAACGACCTTGCCTTGGCCATTCGCTCCGTTGACGGCAGCCTTGCCCGCATTGCCTTCCACCGATGGCGAAATGGCATCGAGGCCGTATCGTTTGTCTGGACGGGCTTTTTCCCGTTCGAGACGTGTCATTAGTTCGCGGGAATACTCATCGATCTCGTCCTGGTATTTCCCTCTCTCCGGATCAAGTAGGGATTGCATGAGGGCGAGGTCGGATTCATCCCCTTCAGCTGCAAGAAGACGGAAAGACGCACTGACGAGGCGCGAGTACATATTATGATTGAATCCGGAATCCTTCCAGTGCGGCAAGCGCCCCCGGACTTCTGTTAGGATAGCGGTCTTGTCGCCACGGTGATCGCCGATCCAGTTGAGTGCGTTGTAGATCCTGTCCGCGCCAAGATTACCCTGCTCGCGGCGGATCACCTCCAGCAGGATCGGGAACGATTTTTCGCCCTGTTCCCGGAACCATCTGCCAATCGCCATTTCCTCCTCTGTCGGCCGCCGAATGCTGCCGCTGTTGTGGTTGTAGGACGGATCGAGAAAAATATCCAAGAAGCGAGCTGAGTAGGGATCGGATAGGAGATCGGCGTAGCGTTCGCTGTCCTTGGCGAGTCCGTCCGTTCTTTCATAGGGTTTGCCCATTGCGGCGTGATATCCGATGACCGTCAGGGCGATGATGAGAATTTTTTTCATGGCGGTAGATCTCATTCCGGTTCGGATACGAAGCGGCTGCCTTGCATCCTTTCCTCCTGAAATTTCCGCAACCTTTTGCCGGAGAAATACGGGTTGGCATCGTAGTTCACCTCGGCGAACATGATATTACGGGGTGCAGCCGAGGTGCTATCTCTGTAGGGCGCAGGTTCCTCATGAAGATGGTGGAGACGCAGGACGTGGCCGAGTTCGTGGCTCAGCGTGACTTCGCTCCCACGTTCCGATCCGACGAAAAAAGCTCCCATGAAACGGTTCGTAACATCCTCATCCCAAGCTAGGGTCAGCCCCTCAAGAACTTCCCCGCTGTCTGCGATCGCAATACCATAAAGAGCGGTCGCGCCCGGCGTTCCCGTCCTGAGCTTACCGTTGACATACAAGCAGATGACATCCGCTTGGTTGGGCGTGGCGTGGGCATTTAGGACGGCAC
>JAYTOE010000241.1:0-8498 GCA_043747935.1 Akkermansiaceae bacterium | reverse complement strand
TACGGATTCCTCCTAGAGAGCGTCTGGCATCCGCCGCTGGCATTTGAGGAAGTCGCCGCGCCGAAACTCCCAGCCGAACTGGAGCTGCAGGCGTTGTGGTTTTCCGGCGCGTTCGGGCGCGATTTCCGGCTCAGGGACGGGCGCTCTCTGCGCATCACGCAGTTCGGCGAGTGGAACCATGGCGCAGGGCCGGACTTCGCTCACGCCTCCATCGAGATCGACGGCCGCCCTTTCGCCGGCGACCTCGAGATCGATACTTGCCCCTCGGATTGGGAGGCGCACGGCCACTCGACGAATCCCGCCTTTTCCAACACGATCCTGCACGTCGCCTTCCGCCAGACGGCTCGCGAAACATTCATACGCACCTCGAATCACCGCCAAGTGCCCGAGCTTATGATCAGCTCCGTCCAGCTTTCCGACGCACTGAACCTACCCTCCCGCGACACGGCGATCGCCATCCCCGGTCGCTGCATAGAGCCGCTGAAACGGATGCCAAAACTCTCCGTCGAGCGCCTGCTCCGCGAAGCCGCGATACGCCGCGCCTCGCAAAAGGCCGCGCGTTTCCTCCGCACCGTCGAGGCTCACGATTTCGACTCCGCACTTTTCCAGGCCACCGCCGAGACCCTCGGATACGGCGGAAATTCCCTGCCTATGAAATTGCTCGCCCAGCGCGCACCGATCGGTTCCCTCCGCGCGAACATCTCGGAAGCCGAGGCGATCCTGCTCGGCACCGCCGGTTTTCTCGATGCCGAAATCCACCGCCGAGCACCCGAGGAAACCCGCGAATACCTCTCCGCGCTCTGGGAGACGTGGTGGAAAATCCGCCCGAACCACGAGCCGCCCGACAGCCGCCTGCCGGTTTGGAAAACGCACGGCCAGCGCCCTGCGAACCACCCGCACCGCCGCGTCGGAGGGCTTTCCGCACTCGTCGCCCGCTGGCCGGAATACCGCCGTCTCGTCATGGCCACGCCGTTTTCCGTGAAACCGCTCACCGATTTCCTCCACGCCCTGCGCCACGATTTCTGGTCGCATCACCACACCCTCACCTCCGCCCGCAGCGGGCAAGCGATCTCGGTCTTCGGGAAAAACCTCGCGCTCGAACTCTCCGCGAACCACCTCATCCCGCTCGCGATGCACGAGGGCCGATTCACCTTCCGCGACTACCACAAGCAGTGCCACTCCGCCGTCAACCAGAAGCTGAAACGCTGCGGCATCCGCCTCTTCGGCTCCGAGAAAGAGGCGCAGCCTTTCCTCCGCCGCCTGTCCCACCAACAGGCGATGCTCCAGCTCTACCATGACTTCTGCCTTGAGGATTTCTCCGGCTGCGAAAACTGCCCCTTCCCCGAGCAACTGGCGCAGTGGAGATGAATGCACACGACCATGGAAATCACCCTCAACGGCCAAGCCCACGAACTCCCCGCCCCCACGAGCCTCTCCGCCTTGCTCGAATCCCTCGGCCTTTCCGGCAAGCCCGTTGTCGCCGAACTCAACCACGAAGCCGTGCTGCCGCGCCATTTTCCGGAGACACAGATCAACGCGGGAGACAGCTTGGAAATCATCACCCTCGCCGCCGGAGGTTGAGGCATCATCGGGAAAATCCCACCGAGAACCATTTTTCCCTTGCCAGCCCGCGCGGGGGAATCCCATCTTCCGCCCACGTCGCCTCCAGCGACATTTTCCAAATCCGGTGTAGCTCAGCGGCAGAGCGGGTGACTGTTAATCACTAGGTCGTAGGTTCGATCCCTACCGCCGGAGCCATTTGGAAACTCCAATCGGATGCCCTTCACCCTCCACTCCACCGACGGCTCCGCCCGCGCCGGGACGCTTTCCCTGCCGCACGGCGAGGTCGAGACGCCGATCTTCATGCCTGTCGGCACGCAGGGATCGGTGAAAACCCTGCACCCCGCAGAGCTGCATGAGCTGGGCGCACAGATCATATTGGGAAACACCTACCACCTCTGGCTGCGCCCCGGCCATGAGCTGATCCGCGATTTCGGCGGGCTCCACGAGTTCACCACCTGGCGCAAACCCATGCTCACGGATTCCGGCGGCTTCCAGGTCTGGTCACTCGCGAAGATGCGGAAAATCACCGAAGAGGGCGTGCGTTTCCAATCCCACCTCGACGGGACGAAAATGCTGCTCACACCGGAGCTTTCCATGGAGATCCAAGCCGCGCTCGGGTCGGATATCGCGATGCTCTTCGACGAGTGCCCGCCCTATCCCTGCGATGAAAAATACGCGGAAACATCCCTCGCCCTGACCACCCGTTGGGCGAAGCGCTGCAAGGATTGGGTCTCGGAAAACCAGCCGCTCACCGCCGGGAAGCCGCAGCACCACTTCGGGATTGTGCAGGGTTCCGTCTACGCACACTTGCGCGAGCGATCCGCCAAGGAACTCGTAGAGCTGGGCTTCGACGGCTATGCGATCGGCGGGGTCTCCGTCGGCGAGCCGGAGCACGAGATGTTCCGCGCCATCGAGAACTCCGTACCTTTCCTCCCCGCCGACAAGCCGCGCTACGCGATGGGTCTCGGCACGCCGCCGCAAATCCTGGAAATGATCGGCCGGGGTGTGGACATGTTCGATTGCGTAATGCCCACCCGCATCGCCCGCCACGGTGTCGCCTTCACGCTCGACGGCCCCATCCACATCAAGAACCTCGTCCACGCCAAGGATCCCGCTCCGCTCTGCGAATCCTGCCACCCGCACGTCGCGGGCTTCTCACGAGCCTATCTCCGACACCTTTTCCGGGCGGGCGAAATCCTCGCTTTACGGTTGCTTTCCTTCCACAATCTGCATTTCTACCTGTCCCTCACCCGCAGGGCGCGCCAAGCGATCATTGCTGGCGAATTCGAGAACTTCAAAGAATCCTTCATCCAAAGATACAACTCACCACACCACGATCCATGATTTCCCTTTTCAATACCCTAGCCGCCAACACCGCTACCGCCAAACCCGAGGGCTTCGCCGCTTTATTGGGTCGCCCGGAATTCATGATCGTGATCATGATCGTGATGTTTTACTTCCTCCTCATCCGCCCGCAGCAACGCCAGCGCAAGGAGCAGGCCGCCCGTATCTCCGCTTTGAAAAACGGTGACAAGGTGATCACCACCGCCGGTCTCCATGGCCTCGTCCACAACGTCAAGGAAACCACCGTGGTGATCAAAGTCGCGGAGGGAACCATGCTGGAGTTCGACAAGGGCGCGATTGCCACCGTCACCAAAAAAGAGACCAAGGAAGCCTAAGTTTACGGCATCGTCCTCCCTCACTGACACCTTTTACAAACCTTTTCCGCCATGCTTGCCGTCGTATTTTTCAAGGATCCGCTCATTCTCTTCACCATCGGCCTTACGCTGCTGATACTCTTCTTCTGGTATTTCGCCACGGAGATCGAGAGCCGGAAGCGCAATGTCGGCACGGTGCTACTGGTCGGGATTTGCGGACTCTGCGCCCTCGCGATCTTTCCGCCAAAGGAGCGACTGAAACCCGGCATCGATATCGCCGGCGGCTCCGCATTCCTGCTACGCATCCAGCCGAAGGAAAACCAAAATGGCGATAAAATGCCTATCACGGCAGATCAAGTGGAAGAGGCAATCCGTGTGATCCAAGGCCGCCTCGACGCCATGGGCACTGCCGAGCCCCTGATCGCCCGCCAGGGAGAAGACGGCATCCTCGTCCAGATGCCGGGCGTTAAACCTGAGGAATCTGCGCAAATCCGCAAAACCCTAGAGACCGTTGCGAAACTTGAGCTACGTGAGGTCTCCACCCGCAGCAGTGAAGTGGGAGCGGATGGCAAAACCTTGGCGCAGCGCGTTTTCGACGGAGAAGAGATCGTTCCAGGTTACCGCGCGTATGAACTTACCCAGAAGGATCAGGACGGCAACGAATCCACCACCCCCATCCTGCTTAACCGCAGGGCGGCGCTAGGTGGAGCCGATATAGTGAGGGCAACCCCTTCCATGAGCCAAATGGACTCCGTGGACATCACCCTGGACGGCCCTGGCACCGATAAGATGATCGCACTGACCCAGCACATGCGCCCTGGACATGACAAGATCGCGATCGTCCTCGACGGTGTCGTGCAGAATGCGCCGGTCGTGCAAAGCGTTCCGCTGGGCAAAAATTTCGTGATCAACGGCCTCGACGAGCCCGGCGAGAGCAAGAAGCTGGCAAACGCGCTGATGAATCCGCTGGAAAACCCTCTCATTGTCGATGAGGAGCGCAGCGTATCCCCCACCCTCGGCTCCGCCATCGTGAGACAGGGCATCTGGTCCGGCCTCGTCGGCCTCGCAATCACGGCTGTTTTCGTCCTGATCTATTACCGCACCGGCGGCATCGTCGCACTCATCGGATTGCTGGTGAACGGCCTCATGCTCTTCGGGACCATGGCGATGTTCGGCTTCACCTTTTCGCTTCCCGGCATCGCCGGCATCATCCTCACCATCGGCCTCGCGGTCGATGCGAACGTCTTGATCTACGAGCGCCTCAGGGAAGAGATTGAAGCGGGCAAATCGCTTAAGAGCGCCATCGCCGCTTCCTACGACAAGGCGTTCTCCGCCATTTTTGATGCGAACATCACCTCACTGATTTCGGCGATCATTCTCTTCTCGATGGCCAGCGGCAGCATCAAGGGCTTCGCGGTCACTCTGACCATCGGTCTCGTCGCCTCGATGTTCTCCGCGATCCTCGTCACCCGCGTGCTTTTCCGCTGGGGCACCGACACGAACCTGCTCAGGAAGATGACTTTCCTCAACCTGATCAAGTCGACGAACATCGACTTCCTTTCCGCTGCGAAAAAAACCGGGATGGTTTCCAGCATATTTATCATCGTCTCGCTGGCCGCCTTCGCCATCCACCGCGAGAACGCGCTGGGCATCGACTTCACCGGCGGCACGCGCGTCCAGTTCCAGCTCAATGACAAAAAGGTAACCCTCGATGAGGTGAATAAGGTTCTCGATGCACTCACGCTCACACGCGCCGCAGTCCCGCAGATCGAGAGCAATCCGCTTACCGGCTCCCTTCTCAGCGTCCGCACGGACAAGGCTGATTCAGAAACGATCATTACCGCCCTGCGCACGGACATTCCTGTTCTTGCGGAAAAGGGCTCGAATGGCGAGACCTACCTGGTTGATGAATCCAAGGAAGAGGTTTCCTCACTCATCGGCGGCTCGTTCCTACGCGAGTCCCTCATCGCTCTCGTCCTCGGTCTCGTCGGCATCGCCATTTACATCACGGTGCGCTTCGAGTTTTCCTTCGCACTCGGCGCTTTCGTTGCCCTTCTTCACGACGTGGTCATCGCGGTCGGTGTCGTCGTCCTCCTCGGGCGCGAGCTTTCCCTCATCCACGTCGGCGCAATCCTGACGATCGCGGGATACTCGATCAACGACACGATCGTGATCTTCGATCGCATCCGTGAAACCGTGCTGATCCGAACCGGCTCGATCAAGGACATCATGAATGAGGCCATCAACGCCACCCTCTCCCGCACGGTCCTCACCTCGGCGACCACGATCGTCACCGTCATGATCCTCTCGCTTTACGGCGGCTCAGCGCTCAGGGACTTCTCGATCATGATCCTCATCGGACTGGTGATAGGAACCTATTCCTCGGTCTTCGTCGCCTCCCCCATCGTTCTTTGGTGGTCGCAACGCAAGGGCGGCAACCTCCGCAAGGACGTGCTTGCCACCACCCTCGCCGCCGAAGCCGCGAAAGCAGAAGCTGCGGGAGCCTGAGGAGCGCAAAGCTTCAACTACCAAGGCAAGGGGGCATCAGCCCCCTCGTCGATCTCGTCGATCAATCCTTCGGTTTTCGCTCCGGGCGCATCTCCGGCTTCCCGGGCGGCCCCTTGGGTCGATCCGCACCATTGATCTCGCCGTTGCCATCGGTATCCATCCGTTTGAAGATCTGATATCGTTTTTCCTCCGGCAACTTGCTGATGAACTCACCTTTGCTGAATTCCTCAAAATTGACGCTGCCGCTTTGATCCACGTCCAATTTTCGAAAATCCTCTCGTGCACGGCGCTCGGCC
Source organism: Akkermansiaceae bacterium (assembly GCA_043747935.1). Classification (GTDB taxonomy): domain Bacteria; phylum Verrucomicrobiota; class Verrucomicrobiia; order Verrucomicrobiales; family Akkermansiaceae; genus Luteolibacter. Next base: position 2,473 of record JAYTOE010000241.1, on the reverse strand, counting down.
TGTTGCCGCATCATGCGAATCTCCTCGCGGCTGATCGATCCGTCCTCATCACGATCCAGCCGCCCGAAAAACGCATTACGCTGCTCCTCTGGAAGTTGTTCCATACGTGGAGAAGCGAAAAATTCGCGTTTTGAGATCATCCCGTCGCCGTCCCTATCCATATGCTTGAACATCTCCTCCGGTGCTACCATGGGCGGCCGCCTATCACCCTCCCTTTGCTGCCTTGGCTCCTCCGGTTTGCGCTCGCCTTGACCCATGGCAAAGGAGGACAAAAACCCCGCCAGCATTCCGCCTGCAAGTATCGTTTTCATTGAAGTTTAGCGTTTGAAGTTTTCGGTATTGGCGCAAACATCCGCTTGCGTCCTTCCCAACCCCTGCTGAAGTCAAAAGTTCCCTATATTTTTCGCTTACCCCAGAAAATTTTTCCAGCCATGCATATCAGCGATATCCTCAATTCACCAAATCCTTCCCTATCCTTCGAGTTTTTCCCACCCCGTGCCCAAGCCGCTTGGGAAGAGCTTTACGAAACGATCCGCGACCTTGAGACCCTTTCGCCCTCTTTCGTGTCCGTCACCTACGGCGCCGGCGGCTCCACCCGAGAACTGACCCACGACCTCGTCCTCCGCATCCGGCAGACCACGAACATCCCGCCCGTCCCGCACCTCACCTGCGTCGGCCACACCCGGGATGAGATCGATGCGATCCTCAGCCGCTACGCCGAGGCCGGGGTTTCGAACATCCTCGCCCTGCGCGGCGACCCGCCGAAAGACCAGCCCAACTACGATTGGTCGCAGGGTGATTTCCGCTACGCCGCCGACCTTGTGAGCCATATCCGTTCGTTCAAGGGACATCCCGACCCGCGCGGTTTCGGGATCGGCGTTGCGGGCTTTCCAGAAGGTCATCCGGCCACGCCGAACCGAGTCGCGGAAATGGACAACCTCAAGGCCAAGATCGACGCGGGGGCGGATTACATCTGCACCCAGCTTTTCTTCGACAACCACGACTTCTTCGACTTTCGCGACCGCTGTAAGCTGACCGGGATTGATGTGCCGATCATCGCCGGCATCATGCCCGTCACCACCATCGCGAGCATGAAACGGATGGCCGAGCTCGCCGCCGGAGCGCGCTACCCCGCCAAGCTTCTCAAGACCCTCGACCGAGCCGCCGCGAAGAACACCCCCGAAGCGGTCGAGCGCGCGGGCATCCACTATGCCGCCCAACAGTGTGCCGAGCTTCTGGACAACGATGTGGCCGGAATCCATTTCTACACACTCAACAAATCCCACGCGACGCGCCAGATCTACGCCTCGCTGGGATTGTAAGCGCAAGATAGAGGTAGGAACGGGGCTTTCGCCCCGCTCCCCCCTCCGATCCGGAGGTGCGGATCTCCCGCATCCGGCTCTCCAGACAGCAGTTTACTCCGTTACGGCTTCGTTTGAACCGATAGCCGAGGAAGTCGAAATGACTGTCGGCAACGGTCATGTCTACCGTGCGGGTTTTGTCGGGATGCAATGTGAGTCCGGCCCCGGCCATCCATTCCCGGAGCTTTTCCAGCACGGTTTCGGCTTTGTGGCGTTGCCACAAGTCCTCTTCCGCTTGTTTATCCCTTGCGGGAACTGCCGCGGATGGTTCTTCACGATTCATGGCTTTTGCCTTTCCACTTCCGCGTCTGACGCCGAATCGTGTTCACTTGTATTGCGATCGGCCGGATTGCTACAACGCTGCTCTCCTAGCGGCGAGAGCTTTGGCCTTGGGCTTCGCCCGCGATACAAAAAAACGCCCGGAGAATCTCCGGGCGTTTTTGTGAAATCCTGTGCTGAAAGGATCAGCGGGAGTAGAGCTCGACGATGAGCTGCTCGTTGACGAGCGGATCGATCTCGGAACGCTCGGGAACGCGGGAGACGGTGGCCTCCATTTTCTCGCGATCCACATCGAGCCAATCGACTGCGGGCACGGCCTGGGTAAGGTCGAGCATGCGGAGGGCAAGCTGCTGGGAGGAAGGCTTTGCGCCGACTTTGAGATGGTCGCCGGGCTTCACCTGGTAGCTGGCGATATCGACGCAACGGCCGTTCACGAGAACGTGGCCGTGGTTGACCATCTGGCGGGCGGCTTGGCGGGAGTTGCCGAAACCTGCGCGGTAGCAGACGTTGTCGAGGCGGCACTCGAGGAGTTGGAGCAGGATGATACCCGTGACGCCGCGGCGGCGAGCGGCTTCCTCATAGTATCCGCGGAATTGCTTCTCGAGGACACCGTATTGGAAACGGAGCTTCTGTTTCTCGCCGAGGGCGACGGAGTATTCCGACTTCTTCTTGCGGCCGGCGCGGACGCCGTGCTGACCGGGTGGGAAGTTGCGGCGTTCCAAGGACTTGGAGGGGCCGAAAAGCGCGACGCCGAAGCGGCGGGAAAGTTTGGTGCGTGGACCTGTGTAGCGTGCCATGATCTGGAAAAGTTAGTGTTAGGTGGGGTCGGATTA
>JAYTOE010000240.1:0-6816 GCA_043747935.1 Akkermansiaceae bacterium | reverse complement strand
GCTCAGCCGGCGGCGGTGGTTTCGCCATAGCAGGCTTTCCAGCGGTCGATAAAGTGCCGAGGCGGCTGCGATGAGCAGCAGCCTCGTCTTGAGCAGGATCTGCATCTGGCGTTTTGACACCTGGTGGAGCGCGTCGAATTTCAAATGGCTTTTCCAAGCCTTGAAGATCACCTCGATGCGCTCCGGCATCGCAATGACACTGCATTTCCCCGGCGGTGACCTCACCGAGGAGCGTTTCGAGGAAGCGCTCGAAAGCCGGATTGAGACGCAGGGCGACGGCTTGCCTGGAGGGATCGTGGCCGTGGGCGCCCTCGATGCCGGAGGCCAGGTCATTGTAGGAGGGCGAGCCATGCGGGCATTGCTCGATGAGGGCGGCTAGCAAGTGGCAGGGATCGAGTTTGCGGGGCTTGCGCCGGATGACTCCCGCCTCACGGGCGAGTTGTTCGAGGAGTTGGCGGGAGAAGAGGATTTCTCCAATCGACAGGCAGGATGGGCGGGTGGCAATGTCGGGGCGTGAAGGTGTTTCTCGCCTTTTTTCGCATCGTGAAATGAAAATAGCATTACCAGGGTGCCGAATAGCACCCTTCGCTATCACCGTCAGCCCCGTTGGGGCAAATAATCACTCCCCCGCCATTGCCGTCGGGTCGAGGGCGCCGGCAAGCTTTTCGGCGGATATGCCGAGTTCCGCGAGCCGCTCCGCGCAAATTTCCCTGACAGTTCTGCCGCTTGCCACGGATTCCTTCGCGATGGCGGCGGCTTTTTCGTAACCGATCAGCGGGACGAGCGAGGTGACCATGGAAAGGGAACGTTCGATGAGCTCCTCGCAACGCTCCCTGTTCGCGGTGATGCCATCGACGCACTTTTCCGCGAAGACGGTGGAGACGTTCGCGAGGAGGCGAATCGATTCGAGCACGGTCTGCCCGAGCAGGGGCATGAAGGTGTTCAGCTCGAACTGCCCGCCCGCGCCGCAGACGGTGACGGTGCTGTGGTTTCCGAACACCCGCGCCGCGACCATGGTGACGGATTCGCAGAGCACGGGGTTCACCTTTCCCGGCATGATCGAGGAGCCGGGCTGGATGGCGGGAAGGCGGATCTCGCCGATCGCGCAGCGCGGGCCGGAGCCGAGGAGGCGGATGTCGTTGGCGATCTTGGAAAGGGAGACGGCGATGGTGTTGAGCTGGCCGTGCGCCTCGACGAGGGCGTCGCGGGCGGCCTGCGCCTCGAAGGGGTTTTCCGCGCGGCGGAAGGCGAGGCCGGTGCGGTCGCCGAGGATCGTGATGGCGGTTTCGGGGAAATCCGGATGGCGGTTCAGGCCGGTGCCGATCGCCGTGCCGCCGAGCGGGATTTCCAACAGCGCCCTGATCGCCTTGTGGCAGCGGTCCATGCCGCGCTCCGCCTGTTTCGCGTAGCCGGAAAACTCCTGGCCGAGCCGCATCGGCGTGGCGTCCATGAGATGCGTGCGCCCGATCTTGAGAACGTGGTGGAACTCACGCGCCTTTTCAGAAAGCGATTTCTCCAGCGTGGCGAGGGCGGGGATCAGATGGTCGCGAAGCTGGAGGCTGGCGGCGATGTGTATCGCGGCGGGAAAGGTGTCGTTGGAGGATTGGCCGAGGTTGACGTGGTCGTTGGGGTGCGCCGCCACGCCCGCGCGGCGGCAGAGGGTCGCGATGACCTCGTTCGCGTTCATGTTCGTGGAGGTGCCGGAGCCGGTCTGATAGACATCCACGGGAAAATGCGCGTCGTGTTTCCCCGCCGCGACCTCGCGCGCGGCGGCGGCGATGGCCTCCGCGAGATTTCCGGGCAACTCGCCGAGCTGGCCGTTCGCCAGCGCGGCGGCCTCTTTGATCAGGCCGTAAGCATGGATCAGCGCGGGCGACATGGTCTCCCCGGAGATGGGGAAATTCCCCACAGCCCGCTGCGTGGAAGCTCCGTAAAGCGCCACAGCAGGCACCTCCAGATCGCCCATGGAATCGTGTTCGAGGCGGGTTTCGGGCATGTCCCATGAAACCCCTTTTCCGCCCGCCGCGCAAGTCCGCGCTATCTTGCCGATTTTCCTGAGGAATATCTCCGCCACTCGCGTATCCTATCCGCATGATGAAAGAACTCCTGCTCGCCTTGTGTATAGCGCTTCCGACCTTGGCTTCGTGCCAGGCCGAAACGACAATGAACGAAGAAAACAAAAAACCTGCGGCCATGCCGGTGGTGCCTGAGGGAGCGCAGGTCGTGACTCTCGGCGTCGGCTGCTTCTGGTGCGCCGAGGCCGCCTACGGTCAGCTCGACGGCGTGTATTCCGCGGTTTCCGGATACATGGGCGGCGAAATGAAAAGCCCCACCTACGAGGATATTTGCACCGGCACAACCGGGCACGCCGAGGTTGTCCGCGTGGTCTTCGATCCGAAGAAAATCAGCCTCGAGAAGGTGCTCGCATGGTTCTGGGATCTCCACGACCCGACCCAGCTCAACCGCCAGGGCAATGATGTCGGCACCCAATACCGCTCGGCGATTTTCTACGAAAACGATGAGCAGAAAACCATCGCGGAAGCCTCGAAGAAGGCCGCGCAGGCGAATTTCGAAACTCCCATCGTGACCGAGATCACCAAGGCCGCAGTCTTCTATCCCGCCGAGAACTACCACCAGGAATTCTACTTCCAGAACAAATCGAAAAACGGTTACTGCAAATACATCGTCGAGCCAAAGCTCAAAAAACTCAAGCTCGACCACTGAACTTGGCCTGACTGCTGCTCCATGGAGCCTGCCCGGCGTTTGCCTCCCGGGGAAAAACCCTCCCCAAAACCCTTCCCCTCATGCCTGACGTCTGCCTCTATTTCCAGGTGCACCAGCCTCACCGGCTTTTGGCCAGCGGCGCGCCGGGTCGTCGCGACACGAAACTGAACCGCGAGATCCTCAACCGGGTGGCGGACAAATGCTACCTGCCGGCCAACGAGATGTTCCGCAAGCGCATCGAGGAGAGCCACGGCCTGTTCCGCATGGCCTTTTCGATCACGGGGACGGTGATCGAGCAATTCCGCGAATTCCGCCCCGACGTTCTCGAGTCCTTCCAACAGCTCGTCGCCACAGGCGGAGTCGAGCTGCTCGCGGAGACCTACCATCATTCGCTTTCCTTCCTCTATTCCGAGGCGGAGTTCCAGCGGCAGTGCGACATGCACCTCGACCTCATGGAGGAGTGCTTCTCGGTGCGCCCCAGTGTGTTCCGCAACTCCGAATTAATTTACGACAACGAGATCGCCACGAGGGCGGAGACGCTCGGCTTCGACGGCGTGATCGCGGAGGGCACGCCGGCGTTCACGGCGGGGCTCTCGCCGAATTTCCTCTACCGCGCACCGGGCACCGCCCGCATCAAGACCCTGATGCGCAACCACACCCTTTCCAACGACCTCGCCTTCCGTTTCTCCGATCCGTCCTGGAGCGGCTTCCCGCTGACATGGGAGAAATTCACCTCGTGGGTCGGCCAATCCCCGGGTGATCTCGTGAACCTGTTCATGGATTACGAGTCGATCGGCGAGCACCAGAAAAAGGAGCAGGGTATCTATGAGTTCTGGCGGAAAGTGCCGGAGATCCTGATCGAGTCCGGCGCACAATGGGTCACGCCCTCGGAGGCCGTCGCGATCTATGCGGCGAAGGACGAATACGATTGCCCGGAACCCAGCTCGTGGGCGGACGCCGAGCGCGACCTTTCCGCATGGGCCGGCAACGCGATGCAAAGCGAGGCGCTCGCGAAACTCAGCGAGCTGGAGGCTCCCGTCATGGCCAGCGGCGACACGGAGCTCATCGCCGCGTGGGGTGCTTTGCAGTCATCGGATCACCTCTATTGGATGTCCACCAAGGGTGGCAGCGACGGACAGGTCACCAGTTATTTCTCGCCTTACCGCAGCCCGCGCGCGGCGCACGAGGTGTTCATGTCCGCCTTGCGGGATCTCGAGAAACGGGCGGGTCATTTCCAGGCCGTCACAGGCGGCTCGGCGTAATCGCGAAACTTGACAGGATAGACTTAAAAGTATCTATTTTGGCATGCAAGCGAAGCTCTTTAAAAACGGCCAGAGCCAGGCGGTGCGGCTGCCTAAGCAGTTCCGGTTTGAGGGGAAGGCCGTTTCGATCCAGAAAATCGGCGACTCCGTGGTGCTGAGTCCCATCAAGGATAATTGGGATTCGTTTTTCGAGGCGGCGGCGGATTTTTCCCCTGATTTCATGATCGATCGCGAGCAGGGGGAGCAACGGGAGCGGGAAGGGCTCTGAGATTTTCTGTTAGTAGCATGAGGATCCTGCTCGATACGAATATCTGCATCTACGTGATGAACCATAGTCCGGCGCGTGTGGTGGAGCGGTTCAGGCAATACAAGCCGGGGGAGATCGGCGTGACGGCGATCACGGTGGCGGAGCTCCAATTCGGTGTTTCCAAAAGCAGCCAGATCGAACGCAACCGCAGCGCCCTTTTCCGCTTTCTCGCACCGCTTGAGATTGTGCCTTTCACGGGCGAGGCGGCGGAACACTACGGACAGATCAAGGCGCGGCTGCGTGCGCTCGGGACGATGATCGGTGAACTCGACTGCCTGATCGCCGCGCAGGCGCTCTCCTTGGGTCTTACGTTGGCCACCAACAACACCTCGGAATTCGAGCGCGTTCCGAACCTGACGATCGAGAACTGGGCGGAGTGATCGGGCTTTGAGGCGCTACTGACGCACCGCTTCCCATGGCCTCCCGAGAAAGCGGGGGCAGGAGGAGAGCCAATCGCAGGACGCCACAAGCGCCGTCCCGGAAAATGTGAAATAGCGGGAACCCAACCCATCCACGAAAAGCATTTAAGTCACAAAAAATCTCTTGATAAGGTGCTTAAAAGCACTACCTTCCGGCAGCTTCCCGATGAGCGCGCCGCGAAAAGCCCTGCCCGAAACCCGGCTCCTCATCCTCGATGCGCTTTCGGATCCTAAGCGCCGCTTCCTCGATCAGGGCACCTCTTCCCGGAACTGGCTCGACCGCTGGGATCTCACGGAAGAGGGCCTCTTCTCCGCACTTTGCGAAGACCTCCGCATCCACGAAATTTTCCTGAAACCGAAAAACAAACCCTCCGACCCGCAGAAATACCAAACCCGCCTGATCTACGAAGCCGATCCACCCGACTACCCGCAGGAACTCAACATCCACATCACCCTCTCCCCGAAGGGCGATCCTCCCCGGGTCAAGGTCGCCATCCACCCCAGCGATACCGCCCGGCAACTTTCCAAGACAAAGATAGAAACGAAATCAACGAAATCATGAAAACGAAAGCCGCTACCGACCCGCAGGCCATGCCCTGCTTTGAGTGTGAATCCGGCACCCTCCACCCCGTCACACTCGACCACACCACCAGCCACCCGAAGCTGGGGGGAATCACCATTCCCGGCGTCCCCATGTTCCGTTGCGACGGATGCGGGGACACCGTCATCGGCCATGAGGGAAGCGCCCGCATCGACGCTTTCCTCAGCGCCAAGCTGAACTCCATCTCCCCGGCGGAAATCCAGCGCTTCCTGGACAAATACAACCTCAGCCAGAAACAGGCCTCCGCCATCACCGGACTGGGCGAGAAGAACATCTCCCGCTGGCTCAACGGCCACAGCCGCGCCAGCGAATCCGTCTCCAACTACCTCCGCGTCCTTCTCGCCGATTCCCAGGCCTTCGAGCGGTTGAAACTGAAGGACTTCTCCGCCGCCTGAAAATTCCTGTGCGCACTCTCTCCACCTTGCATGAAACCTTCAACGCCAAGCTCGACCAGATCCGCCCCCTCGGCTTCGACGAACCCTTCATCCGCACCTGGAACTACTACCTGAAATACTGCGAGGCCGGCTTCGCCACCCGCAACATCTCCGTCGTCCAAGCGATCTACACGCGGCCGAATAACGTGAAACATTAAGTTTTAAACTTTAAATCTCAAAAAGACTCCCCATCTCCGCACCCTTTGCGACCTCTGCACCTTTGCGCTAAAATAAGCCTCCTGTCCTATCATCGCAGCCAAAATCCTCGCGTGACCACGGATCGCATGGCAGCATCCACCCATGACCGCGAAGCGATTCTACGACTGGCAAACCGCCGGAGGCACGGATGATGTCATGCGCCTCGTCAACTGCCTGGAGCGCTCGGACATCTCGTGGTGCGCGATCGGCGGAGTCGCCGTGAACCATTGGGCGGCCGAGCCGATGGTCACCCAGGATGTGGATTTTGTCGTGGCCACCGATTCCATCGAAAAAGCCGTCGCGTTGCTGGAAGCCGAAGGATTCACCTCCTCGCGTTTCGAGTGGTCGGTGAATTTCAAAGGCAGCTCGAAGGTCAGCATGCAACTCAGCACCGAGGACTTCTACCGCGATTTCGTCGCCCGCTCCGTCCCCGCCGATGTGCATGGGATCCTGATGCGGGTCGCCTCGTTGCGCGACACCCTCGCCGGAAAAATCAAGGCATGGAGCGCCTCCGAACGCCGACAGAGCAAACGCATCAAAGATCTGGGCGATATCTCGCGGCTGGTTGAATCCTATCCGGAGCTTTGGATCGAACTCCCACCCGGACTCCAGTCAGAAATCGACCAGCCTACGTGATTCCGTGTCACAGAAGAAATTATACAATCAGGAACCCCTTTCGCCTTCGACGACAACAGCTCACACCCTCTGCCGGAGGTCTCTCATGCTCCACAATATCCCTTTCGCCGCCTCCCCGCTGCCGCGCATCCGCCGCGCTCCGTCTTTTCTCCTCTCGGAAAATCTCTCCCGCGCCCCGGCGAAGGCTTCGTTGACGAATTCCTTGCTGCCGATAACCGCCCCGTCCGTGAAATAC
>JAYTOE010000239.1:0-8274 GCA_043747935.1 Akkermansiaceae bacterium | reverse complement strand
GGAGGGTGGGGCAGACAGGGGTCAGCCCCTCCCGGAGCTATCGATGGCGAAGATGCTGCGTTGCCGGGTGAGGTATTTCACGGACGGTGCAGTGATCGGGAGCAAGGAGTTCGTGAATGAGGCGTTCGCCGGGGCGCGGGAGAGATTTTCGGAGAGGAGGAAGGACGGGGCGCGGCGGATGCGCGGCAGCGGTGCTCCTGCGGCAGGGACTCTGTGGAGCATGCGGGATCTGCGGGTGGGCATTTAGTGGCATTGAATCAGTCATGGGACGACAAGGGTTGATGTGGGATCGCTAAGCGATTTGCTATGGGGTTCACCCTGGTAAGCAGGTCGCTTGCCGCAGAAGGCGGGCGGGTTGCGAGGGCGGATGAAATTGGATTGCCGGGAAAATCCAGATGCGGATTGATCATGCGTTTTGAAAGGTTCAAGAAATTCTGTCAGAAAGGACTCATCATCGGAGATTTCAACGGAAACGTTTCCGTGGTTGTCGTGTGTCGTTCGGTCGGGTAAAGTTCCGGCATGTCAGATATGCATACGGACACGACCCCGGCTTGGGTGGAAAGCAGCGCGCTCGCGGCACCGGTAATTCTCGGAGCGGCGGCGGGCTTGTTGGTTGGGAATCTCATGCATGCCGGAGCTCGGCGTGGTCTCGGCCTCGGGCTGGGAATTTTGGGAGTGGCCGCTCTGCTTCCTTTTGCGGTGGACGGTGTCGCGGATCTCATCACCGGGCCGCGCAGCAAGTTCGGTGTGCGTCGCAAGATCCAGAAAATCCGGGATATCGGTCTCGGCTCTCCTTTCCAAGAAGACGAAGTGGATATCGAACTCCGCGAGCGCGGCGTGATCTGAGATTTTTTTCTGTCTCTGTTCCGCGTCTTTTTGGCACTGCGGAAAGTGACGTTTTGGCATCACTGATTCCGTCCTGTTTTCCGGGTCTGTTCAGAGTCAACGAGTTGTGTTGACGGAGTATTCGGCACTCAGGCTGCTTGGATCGTGTGCGGCGTTTCGGTTGGAGGATAAAATCCTGCCATACGAAGATCCGGTCGTTGTGAAAAAACGGAATAAAGTCAGTTCCCGTGACGTTTAACATAGTAACCAAATAAGGAATCAACAACATGCCCTACGAATCTGAAAACAGCCTCAAGCTTTATCTCCGAGAGATTTCCAGAACGCCTCTTCTCACCATTCAGGAGGAAATTGATCTCGCAGAGCGTATCAAGAACGGCGATGGCGAAGCTCGCGCCCACATGATCCGCGCGAACCTGCGGTTGGTCGTGAAGATCGCCCAAGATTACTCGAATTACGGCCTGCCTGTAACTGACCTTATTTCCGAAGGTAACATCGGCCTAATGAAAGCGGTGGAGCGTTTCGATCCCGAAAAAGGAGGCAAACTTTCGACTTACGCGGCTTGGTGGATCAAGCAATCGATCAAACGCGCCCTCGCAAACCAGTCGAAGACGATTCGCCTTCCCGTCCACATGGTGGACAAGATCGCCAAGATGCGCCGGATTTCTGCGATGCTCGCCGAGTGCCTTGGCCGCGAACCCACTGATGAGGAACTCGCTGAGGAGGTGGGTCTTCCCCGCCGCAAGCTTGCGATGCTGAAACAGGCATCGCAACGCCCGACCTCGCTCGACGCGCCGATCAACGAAGGAGAGGCAACGGAATACGGCGAAGTCATCAGCGATGACCGCGCGGAGAACCCGTTCGACATGCTTGCCGACAAGAACTTGCACGGTGAAATCGACGGTCTGCTATCCGTTCTCGACGAGCGCGAGCGCCGCATCATCGATGAGCGCTTCGGGCTCAACGGCAAAACTCCGATGACGCTTGAAGATGTGGGCCGTGAGTTCGGAGTCACCCGCGAGCGGATTCGTCAGTTGCAAAATTCGGCGCTGATCAAGATGCGCCGTGCCCTCAGCAAGAAAGAAAAGCCGCTACCGAAGCCGCTGACCGGAATGGCCTGATCCGGGATCATTTCACTGAAGCCGCGGAGGATTTCCTTCGCGGCTTTTTTCGTACCCGGATCAGAGCCCCGTGCTTTCGATCAAGGCGCGGAGCTGTTTCTGGAATTCCATGAGATCCTCCCGGTTCGGTGCATAACCGGGAGTATCGGGATCGAGGCTGGGTCGACCGGTCTGGTCGAGCATCCAAATTCCCGCTTCGCCATCCGAGAAAACCACATTGCCGCTGACGATCGCTCCGGGAATTGCGATGGCATCCATCGTCACTGAGACGGCACCGGTGGGCACGGGAACTTGCTTCAAATCGGCCGCTGGTTCCGCCTTTTTTTCCACAATGATCTCGATGCCGAGGTCGAGCACCAGGAGGCGGGTGTCCATGTAGGTTAGGGAGAGCGCGAACTCCTCCTTCATGCGGAGCTGGATATCGGGAAGCTGCGCCCCTTCGGCGGCCCAGGATTTGATGACCGTGATCTGGTCTTCGGATAGTTGCTTGGCGCTGAACATGGCGTGACTGTGGGGGCTTGCGGAGAAGTTGGCGAATAAGAAAAAGCCGCCACCCTCGCGGGCGGCGGCTTCGCCGAAACACAACAGACGAATCCAAACAAAATCAGTGGCAGAAGTTAGAGCCGAGTGGCTCTTTCTTTGCAGAAGTAGCAATATTCCGGTCAGGAACAACAATAGAGCGTCCCGGCCTCGGGTTCTTATCTCCGAAAGTTGAAAAAACTCCGAAAATTTTCGGAAAGCCCGTCGGCCTCAGCGGATAAAGGTGCAGAGCAGCCCGATGGCGGCCTGGATCGAGGTGAGGGAGGCCGTTTCCGAGGCGGTGTGGTAGCCGGTCGTGGGGATCTGCAGGGTGGTGCCGTTGATCTGCCCGCCGCTCGCCGCCACGAGGCGCCCCAGTTCTGTCCTGCCCAGCGATGAGGCTTTCCCTTTCAGTAAATTCTGCCGCTCGATCCACTCGTCCTTGAACGTGTAGGAGATGCCGAGCGCGTCGCAGCGGTTCTCGATTTCGGCGGTGAACCGGGGATCGAAAAGGGCGGTGGCGTCCTTTCTCCTCAATACCACATCCGGTAGAGATAAATGATGAGTGCGACGCTCACCACGTTATCCAACTGCGCGGAGACGTGGTTCTCGGTCAGCGAGAGGCTGTCGAGGAATGCGACGGGTGTGCCCGGCTCGAGGTATTCGAGGCCGACCAGTTCGAAGATCAGGTTGTTCCGCTTCGGGCAGAGGTGTCCGGAGGCGATGGTTCCCTGCCCGACGTAAGTGCCGGTGTAGGGCAGGTGCGCCTGCACGCGCTGGCCGGTGAAGCGGTCGGCGATGGTGGCGACCATTTGCTCGGAAACGGAATCGCCTGTGAGCTCCCCGCGGTTGCCAGCGATGAAGGCCGCATATTGGAATTCGTTAGGTCCGGTGCAGACGAGGCCGTGGCGGTCGATGTGGGCGGAAAGAATCACGCTTTCCGGCTCGCTGCCGCGCGCCACGAGGATGACGCTGTGGCGCTCCACGGAGATATCGAGTTCCTCCAGTTCTCTGCGTAGTACGCGGAAAAACGAATCCTCCGCGCCGACCACGGAAGGCTCCCGGATCAGGTGGCGCAGGGTGATCAGGAACGCGGAGAGATCGGCGGTGGGCGAGGGGCGCATGGGACTGGCCGAAGCCTAGCAGGATCAGTGCCGACGGTGGTAGGGGGAAACTCAGGAGTTCCCGATCAGGTGGAAATCGAGTCCCTTGAACTGGGAGAAAGCCTTGTCCGCGGAGACGAGCTGGCATCCGGATCGGATTGCGAAGGCGGCGAGGTAGGCATCCATCCAGAGCTTTGGGGAGGGGGTTTTCCGGAGGGCGAGGAATTTCCATGTTTCTTCGAGACCGGGTGGCTCTGGCGCGAAAACAATGCGCGGATCGGCGATGAAACCTTCGTATGCACTCCATGATTGGGAATTGCTGTAGGCTTCGTAGCCATAACCTTTCATAACGACGGATGTCGTTAGAAGCCTGATGAAACCCTGCTGGGTGGCTCTGCAGAAGCAGAGGGATGAGGTTCCATCCTGCTCGGCAAGCCAGTCCAGGGCGGATCTGTGGGTGGAGTGGGTATCGACTGAAACGGCGACCCAGATGTTAACGTCCAGAAGCTTCATGATGCCACTCTACCTCCTGCTGCAAAAGGATCTCATCCAGTTCCTTCGGAGTGAATTGCCTGGTTGCCGTTCCACCTACGAAAAGCGGCAGCTTGACCCGCTTATCTTCGCCAGGCGATTTCTGCTCGGGCGCGGACAGCCCTTTCTCGATCATTTCGGCAGCCACATCACGGAGTTTGCGACCTTCCGTGGCGGCGCGGATTTTCATTTCCCTGACGAGTCTTTCCGGGAGATCCAAGGTGGTTTTCATGCGGCAAACTTTCCAGCTTTCTGGTTTTCTGTCAAGGCGAGGGTTTCCTATACGATCCTGCCACCATTTTTCCCGCCGCCGGGGCCGAGTTGGATAAGGTGGTCGGCGGTGGCGATGACATCCGGATGGTGCTCGATGATGAGGACGGAATGGCCGGAGTCGCGGAGGCGGAAGATGGCTTTGAGAAGCTTATCCACGTCGCCGAAGTGGAGGCCGGTGGTGGGCTCGTCGAAGAGGTAGAGGGTGTGGGGCGATTCGGGTTTAGCGATTTCGAGGGCGAGCTTGAGGCGTTGGGCTTCACCGCCGGAGAGGGTGTTGCCGGCCTGGCCGAGCGAGAGGTAGCCGAGGCCGAGCTCGTCCATGGTGTGGAGCAGGCGGTAGAGTTTCGGGATGGGGCGGAAGTGGGCTTTCGCATCGGCGACCGGCATTTCGAGGATTTGGGAGATGGATTTGCCCTTGTAGGTGATCTCCAGGGTCTCGCGGTTGAAGCGTTTGCCGAGGCACGCGGGGCATTCCGTCCATGCGTCCGGCAGGAAGTGCATCTCGATCTTGAGCCTGCCGTTGCCCTGGCAGCGTTCGCAGCGGCCGCCCTTGGCGTTGAAGGAGAAACGGGCTTTCGTGTAGCCGCGCTGTTTGGAGAGCGGGAGCTTCGCGAAGAGGTCGCGGATCAGTTCGAAAGCGCCGATGAACGTGGCGGGGTTCGAGCGCGGCGAGCGGCCGATGGCTGATTGATCGGCGAGGACGAATTTCTCGATGTGCTCCATGCCCTGGATGAAATCGTGCGCGCCGGGTTCGGCTGTGGAGTGGTGGAAATGCTTGGCGAGTGCTTTCGCGAGGATGCCGTTGATGAGAGTGGATTTGCCGGAGCCGGAGGGGCCGGAGACGACTACGACTTGGCCGAGGGGGATGGTGATGGTGAGGTTCTGGAGGTTATTTTCTCGGGCTCCTTGAATGATGATTGAGGATTGTTGATTTTGGATTTTTGATTTGCTCGGGATGAATCTGGGGATTTCTCCGCGCAGCCAATGGCCGGTGGGGGAATCGATTTCCGAGGGTATTCCGGCGGCGAGGATTTCGCCTCCTTGCAGACCCGCGCCGGGCCCCATGTCGATGAGGTGGTCGGCGGCGCGGATGATGTCCTCGTCGTGTTCTACTACGACTACCGTATTTCCCAGATCGCGGAGGCGGATCATTGCGGTGATGAGGCGGGCGGTGTCGGAGGAATGGAGGCCGATGGACGGCTCGTCGAGGACGTAGATCACCCCGCTCAGGCCGGCACCGAGCTGGGTGGCGAGCTTGATGCGCTGGACCTCGCCGCCGGAAAGGGTGCCGGAGGAGCGGTCGAGCGTGAGGTAATCGAGGCCAACGTCTTCGAGAAATGTGAGGCGCTTTTCTACTTCGGCGGCGAGGTCTCCGAGTGGGGCGGGGCTGGATTTAAGAGAGGTGATCCAGTGTTTGGCTCCGGAGATTCCAAGTTGGCAGAATTGCATGATGCCCAAGGAGTGCCGAGTGAGCAGTGAGCATTGAGCAGTGGAAGACTTAGGTTGGGGGGCTGTGGTTGTGACTTTTACATACTGGATTTCCTTTTTCAGTCGGAGATTTTCGCAGGCCTTGCAGCCGATACCTTCGCAGGTGGGGCAGGCACCTTCGAGGGTGTTGAAGGAAAAATGGCGAGGGGAGAGATCGCCGAAAATCTCGCCGGTGCGGGGGTTTCGGTAGGAGGTTTGGAAAGTGAGTTCGGTGTAGTCGATTTCGCCGGGGGGCATCAGGAGGACGCGGGCTTCCGCACCGCAGAGGCGCAGGGCGAGCTCGATGGAGTCCGCTAGGCGGGCTTCGATACCTTCGCGGATGACGAGGCGGTCGATTACGATTTCGATTTGGTTATGGGTGTTCTCTTCGAAAACAATCCCGTCGATTTCGCGGATCTCGCCGTTCAGGCGGATGCGGATGAAGCCCTGCCGCTGGAGGTCGCCGAGCAGGCGTTCCGGTTCGGCGGTTTCCTCCTCGGGGACGGCGGCGAGGATGATGAGTTTGGAGCCTTCGGGCTGGGCGGAGAGCTCAGCGATGATTTCAGACGGCCCCATGCGGGTCATGCGCTCGCCCGTTTCCGGATCGTGCGGGACACCGGCGGCGGCCCAGAGGATGCGGAGGTAATCGTAAATCTCGGTGGCGGAGGCGACGGTGGATCGCGGCGAGAGGCCGCCGACGCGTTGCTCGATGGCGATGGAGGGATTCAGCCCTTCGATGGAATCGACATCCGGTTTCTCCAACTGGGCGAGAAACTGCCGGGCATACACGGAGAGCGATTCCACATAGCGCCGCTGCCCCTCGGCGTAGAGCGTGTCGAACGCGAGCGAGGATTTCCCCGAACCCGACGGGCCGGTGATCACGGTAAGCTTCCCCTTCGGTATGGCGACCGTGAGGTTTTTCAGGTGATGCTGGCGCGCGCCGCGGATGAGGATTTGATTCATCGGGGAAACCCTAAATTTTTAATTCAAAATCTCAAGGAAGAGGATTTTCGGTTGCAGAAAATGAATCGGTGGGGAAAATGTCAGAGCAATGAGCAAACCGAAGATAGGAATGGTGGGAGTAGGGCGAATGGGTGCGAATATCGCGCGGCGTTTGGCAGATTTGGGATACGAAATCGCGGCGGTTTATGACTCGCATCATCCGGTGGCGGCGTTGGTGGCGGAGGAACTCGGGGCGAAGGCGACGGAATCCCTGCCCGAGGTTTCCGCTCTTTCGGATGTGGTTTTCACGGTCGTGACGGATGACGCGGCGATGGATTCGATTTTCCTTGGAGCGCATTCGCTTTTGGAAAACGCAGCCGGGAAAACGTTCATCAACTGCGCCACGGTGAGTCCTGGGTCGCATGAGAAAGCCGCGGAAGCCGCGGCAAAGGTCGGTGCGAAAACGCTGGCGGCGAGCATGGCTTCCTCGATCCCGCAGGCGCGCAACGGCACGCTCTATCTGATGATCGGCGGCGATGAGGAAACCTATACCGCGAATGAGGCGTTGCTGAAAGACATCTCCTCTGCGCTGCGATTTGTAGGGCCGGTGGGGAACGCGGCGACGATCAAGGCGCTGGTGAACATGGTGATGAACATCAACACGGCGGGTCTCGCCGAGGGGCTTGGTCTCGGCAAGGCGCTGGGCATCGACCTCGATGTTCTGATGGAGATTTTTTCCCAGACCGGCGCGAACTCGCGGGTGCTTGCCACGGACGGAGCGGACATGGTCACGCGCGAGCATGATTGCTTTTTCTCCGCCTCGCACGCCGCGAAAGACAGCGGAATTGCGAACGCCATGGCGAAAGGGGCGGGGGTGCACGCGCCGCTCTCCTACGCCACCGAGGCACAGTATCGAAAGCTCATCGAACTTGAACTCGGGGAACTCGATAAATCCGCCGTCGCCGAACTCACTTTTCCGGGACGCGCGGGAAGCAACCTCTGATCGCCATGCTAGACTCCAGCCAAATCAGCAATCCGCAGGGCGAGCGACTCGATGTTGCGTTCCATGGCGGCACAAAACTGGGTGCGCTCGTAATTCTCGGCCATGGGGTCACGGGAAACAAGGACAGGTCTCTGCTCGTCGCGGTGGCGGAAGGCCTGGCGGCGAAGGGTTGGCCGTGCCTGCGGATTTCCTTTTCCGGCAACGGCGATTCCGAGGGCGAATTCGGCGAATCCACGATTACCAAGGAAATCGGCGACCTTTGTGCGGTTCTCGCGACCGTCCCGCAGGAAAAGCGTGTGGCCTACATCGGGCACAGTATGGGTGCGGCGGTCGGTGTGCTGACGGCTTCGCGGAGGATGGATATCCAGGCGCTCGTTTCGCTGGCGGGCATGACGCATACGGCGGAGATCGTGGAGCGTGAGTTCGGCGATGTGCAACCGGGAAAAGGGAACATGTGGGATGACGAGGATTG
>JAYTOE010000238.1:0-9073 GCA_043747935.1 Akkermansiaceae bacterium | reverse complement strand
TGTTGGGCGGGGGCGATGGGGGCGAAAACGGCCAATAAGGCAAATAGAACGGGCAAGATATAGCGGAGGTTCATGGGTATTGATGATTGATTATTGGATATTGAATATTGGGTTTGCTGACTCCTGTTTCCTGATTCCTGTCCCCTGATTAAAAGGGAACCGGCTGCGGGGCGTCGGGGTTTGTGAGGCGTTGCCGGATGGCGGTGCGGGCGGGGTCGGCGGCTTGGGCGAGGCGGAAGTTTTCCCCGGCGTAGGTTTCAAGGCTGGCGAGGTCGTTTTCGCCGCCGTGCTGGCCGATGAGGGCGATGGCGGCTTTGCGGAGGAGGACGGACTGCGACAGGTCGGCGGCGAGGTCGCGGGCGGATTCGAGGGCATGCGCTTCAGCGGCATGAAGGGCGGTGATGCGGACATCGGCGGGGCGGGTGGAGTCGTTGGCGATCGCAATGGCGCGAGCGATGAGATCGGGGTCGGCTGCGGCCTGATCGCGATTCCAATCCACGAGCAGCCGGATGGCGGAGCCCGCGACTTCGGGATCGGACTGGGAAGACTGGCCTTCGAGGAGTGTGCGGATCAGACCGGCCATCTCCCCTTTCAGCCTGCCCTGGTCACGCTGGACTCCGATGTGCTGGAGGGCGTAGAGCCGCATGGTGCGGTGGGGATGACCTGCGGCAAGATCGTAAAGGATTTCGCTGAGCGGTTCGGGATTCGGGCTGTTGTGCAGGCTGTTGAAAGCCGAGTTGAACAGCCAGAGCTTGTATTCGATGTCCCACACGGGGTGACCACCGGCGCGCAGCAATTCCAGGAGGAATTTTTCCCGGACGGAATCAAGCGGCTGGCCGGTGCGGCTGTGTTCGTCGAGCCAGACAAGGGCTGGGGTGCGGGTGGCGTCGTCGCCTCCGGTGTCCGCGACGTAGCGAAGGGTCTGGAAAGAGGCAGCAGGGTCTGTCAGGTCGAGGCCGGGGTAGGTTGCTGGAGTTGTCCGGGAGGTGGGGGCGGGCGGCTCCGTGGTTTTTTCCGGGAGGAAAAAGAGGGGTATCCCCGCGTACAGGACTAGCGCGGCTACGATGAGTGCCGTGGTTCGTTTCGCGGGCATGGTTGGGCGGCGTTTCATGGGGCGGGAGCCGGGCGGGCTGGGGGAAGAGTCGGGACAGGATGTCCCGACGACGGACTGGGACTGGAAGTCCCAGCCACAAGGCGGAGGAACACGGCTTTGACGCGGTCGCGCGGATCGGGGCTGTCGGTGTGGATCTGGAGGATGTGCATTCCACTGGCACTGCCGGAAGGCGTGATACAGATTTCGTGGCGGGTGCCGTTGCCGGAGGTTTCCTGGCTCAGGGTGAACTGATCCGCCGGCAGCCCTTGGAGGGCGGTGATGACAAAGCCTTCCCCTGCGCCGCTGGTGAGCGTGACGGTTTTCGGGAGACCGGCATCGGCAGCTTCCCAAGCCAGATCCTGCCCGGAAATTTCCACATGGGAAGGGATCGTGGCTTCTGCCACCAGCTCGACGGGCTTGTCGTGGCCGACAAAACGGACATGGATCGACTTGCGCAAAAGTCCGCGATGGCCACCCGCTGTGAAACGGGCCTCAATTTTTCCGGACGCGCCGGGAGCGACTTCCTGCATCGCATCAGCGTCATTAGCGATGCCTGCGCTGAGGCACCCGCAGGATTCCTCGATGCGCTCGACAACCAAGGGGAAGTCCCAGCGGTTTGTGTAAGTCCACGAGACAGGAACGGTGGTTTCGCCGGGCGGGACGCTGATCCGGGAGACCGTCGAAGCGAAGGCGGACGCAAGGCTTGGATCCGTCCCCTCCCCCGCCGCGCGTGTAACCGGCCCCGCCACGCAGCAAGCCGCCACGAAAAGAAGGGAACGCAAACGGACAGCCGCCGGAACCATGGATGCCGCCATTATCAGGCGGAAAGGGGGTTGGCGATGAAGGGAGCGGCGGCGGGAAACCCTCGAACTAACAAGCCCGCGGGGCAAGCGGCAAGCGGCGAGCGGCAAGCGGCAAAGTGTTAGAATTCACGACTTTCTTTTTCTCCGCTAAATGTGTGAGGTCAACAAAGAACTCGCAGGTTGTGTGAAGATAATGTCATATGTATGTAAATCCGCCTTTTGCGCGTTCCAGTTCGAAGGGTCGCGTTTCCGGACAAACATTTCGAAAATCAACTAACCGAGATCTACAATCCACTCCCCATGAAATCCCTCATCATCCTCGCCCTTATCTTCTCCGCCTCGCTGAACGCCGCGGAGCCTCGCAAGCCGAACATCCTGTTCATCCTCGTCGATGACCAATCGCCCTTCGATTTCAAACTCCACAACCCGGACTCGACCCTGGATTCGCCCGTCATCGACAGCCTCGCATCCGGCGGCATGATCCTCGATGCGGCCTATCACATGGGTTCGTTCAGCGGCGCGGTCTGCGTCCCATCACGCCACATGATCGCAAGCGGTCGCACCGTCTGGCATCTCCCCATTGGCCAAGGTGCAAAAAACTGCCCGCCCAACCTCGAAAACAACACCCTCGGTCCCGTCTTCAGCCGCGCCGGATACGCGACGATGCGCACCTGCAAGCAGGGCAATAGCTACACCGCCGCCGATAAATTATTCGACGTAGTGCATGATTCCAGCAAACGCGGCGGCACTGCGGAATCCGGCAGCGCATGGCATGCCGAGCGCGTGCTCGATTATCTCGGCGAGCGGAAGGCGAAAAAGGACGAGCGCCCGTTTTTCATCCACCTCGGCTTCTCCCATCCCCACGACACCCGCGACGGCACGCCGGAGCTGCTCGCGAAATACGGAGCGACCAACCACACCGACAAAACCACCACCCCACCTATAAACCCCAAGCAACCTCCCCTGCCGCCCAACTGGCTGCCGGCTCATCCCTTCGACAACACCGAGATGGGCGTGCGCGATGAGACACAGGTCAGCGGTGTCTGGAAACACCGCGATGAGGCGACGATCCGCAACGAGATCGGCCGCGAATACGCCTGCTCGGAGAACATCGACATCCAGATCGGCCGTGTCCTCGCGAGACTGGAGGAGATGGGCGAGCTCGACAACACCTACATCCTCTACACCTCCGACCACGGCATCGCCATCGGACGCCACGGCCTGCAGGGGAAACAGAACCTCTACGAGCACACCTGGCGCGTGCCGATGATCGTCAAGGGCCCCGGCATCAAGCCCGGCGGCCGTGCGCCCGGCAACGTTTACCTCGGCGATCTGCTCGCCACCTTCTGCGACCTCACCGGAGTTTCCCCGCCGGAAACCAACGAGGGCACCAGCTTCAAGCCCGTGCTTCTCGGTGAAAAGCAAACCGTCCGCGACACGCTCTACGGCGTTTACAACGGCGGCGGCAAGCCGGGCATGCGCTGCGTGAAACAGGGGGACTGGAAACTCATCGAATACCAAGCCCCCGGCGTCCGCGAAACTCAGCTCTTCAACCTGAGTGAAAATCCCCACGAACTCCTCGCCGAGCACAAAAACCCGAAGGCCACCAACCTCGCCAAGGATCCGCAACACGCAGCCAAACTCACTGAGATGCGCACCCTGCTCCTCGCCGAGATGCGCCGCCTCGACGACCCATGGCGCTTTTCCGACCAACCCGACGACGGCCTCGCGCCACCGGAGAAGAACAAGCCCGCCCGCAAAAAGAAATCCGGCGGGAAAGCGAAACAGTGAGCCTACGGCGCGCTCACCGCCATGCTGACGGTGATTTAACGCGATCCTGTTTGACACATCCGTGCGACCCGATTGGCTGAAGGCATGCGTATCATCCTCGCGTTCCTTCTGGGCATCGGCCTCGCCGCCGCGAAGCCCAACATCGTTTTCATCATCGCCGATGATCTCGGTTACGGCGATCTCGGCTGCTACGGTCAGAAGACGATCAAGACCCCGACGCTCGACAAGCTCGCGGCGGAGGGCATCCGTTTCACCCAGCACTACTCCGGCTGCACCGTCTGCGCGCCCGCCCGCAGCGCCCTGATGACTGGGCTGGACACCGGCCGCACATGGTTGCGCGGCAACGGCGAGTTCGAGCTGCGGCCCGACCCGGAGGATCTAACAGTAGCCACCCTGCTGCAACGCGCCGGATACCGCACCGCCATGGTCGGAAAATCCTGCGTCACGGGAAACACCCAGAACCCGGCGCGGGTGCTGGAAAAGGGCTTCGATGTGTTCTACGGCACCACCAGTCACAAGGACGGCCACTTCCGCTATCCGCTCTTCGTTTACGACCAGGAAAAAAAGATCGGGCTGGAGGGCAACAAGCTCCACTCCGGCAAATCCTACGACGCGGAGCTCTACACCGTCCGTGCCGAACGCTTCATCAAGGAAACCGAAGACCCGTTCTTCCTGCTGCTCTCCTACCCCATCCCCCATGCCTCCGTTCTGGGACCGGAGGGATCCGTTCCGGGCGGGGCCGACATGGAGCATTCGAAAGACCACTATACGGAGGTGAAAAATCCGGCGGCGCATTACCGCGCGATGGTCGAGGCGCTGGACGGATACGTCGACCGCGTGGTCGCCGCGCTGAAGGAGAAGGGAATCGAGAAGGACACGCTGATCATTTTCAGCAGCGACAACGGCTCGCACTTCGAGGGCGGCTACAATCCCAAGATGCATAACTCCTCCGGCCCCCTGCGCGGCGGCAAGCGCGACCTTTACGAGGGCGGCATCCGCGTGCCGAGCATCGCGCACTGGCCCGCCGGAATTACCAAGCCGGGCACCAGCGACCACATCAGCGCGTTCTGGGATTTCCTGCCGACCGCCTGCGAGCTGGCCGGAGTCGATGCGCCCGCCGACCTCAACGGCATCTCCTACGCGCCGACGCTCACCGGCAAGGGCGGGCAGCGCGCGCACGATTTCCTCTACTGGGAGTTTCACGAATCGGGCACCCGCCGGGCGCTGCGTCAGGGCGATTGGAAGCTGGTGCAATACGACCTTGAGAAAAACGGGAAACCCGAGCTCTACGACCTGAGCCATGACCTCGCGGAAACCAAAGACCTTTCGAAACAGGAGCCCGAACGCGTAGCCGCCATGCTCAAGCTGATGGACGGCCACCGCATACCCTCGCCGATCTTCCCGAACAAGGCGCTGGATCGCCCGCCGGTTTCCGAAACCCGCTGACGATCGCGATGAGGACACACACAGCCGCAGCGCACAGAATCGCGATCCATCTGATCGCGTCCGTCATCCTGCCCGCAGTCGCGGCCTTTGCGCCGCAGGCGGCTGCGGATACCTTGCATTACCACCGTCCGTCTGTGGCCGGGAAACCGGTGACACTTGAATGCGAGGTGGCCGTTTACGGAGGCACCTCAGCCGGAACCATCGCCGCGATCCAGGCCGCGCGCATGGGACGCAAGACAACCTTGATTTCCTTCAACCAACACGTCGGCGGCCTCACCTCCGGCGGACTGACGGCTTCAGACCTGGGGAAACCGGCAACCATCGGAGGACTCGCGCTGGAGTTCTACACGCGCCTGGGCGGCAAGACGAATTTCAGACCATCCGCCGCCGAGGCGCTCTACCGCGAGATGCTCAAGGAAGCCGGTGTCACGGTGCTTTTCGGCCGCCCGCTCGAGTCCGTGAAAATGGAGGGCAACCGCATCGCATTCGCCACGTTCGAGACAGGCGAGACGCTGAAGGCCGCGGCGTTCATCGACGCCACCTACGAGGGCGACCTGCTCGCGGCCGCGAACATTTCCTATCACGTCGGCCGTGAACCGGCCTCCACCTACGGCGAGAGCCTCGGCGGGCAGTGGCAGGAGGTTTCCTGGAAAGGCGTCTATCAGTTCTGCGGACTGCCGATCAACCCCTACGTGGTGGCGGGTGATCCTTCATCCGGGCTGCTGCCGGAAATCTCGCCGCACAAGCCGGGCGCGAAAGGCGAGGGCGATTACCGGGTGCAGGCCTACAATTTCCGCATGAACCTCTCGAACAAGGAAGGCCGCATCCCTTTCCCGAAACCCGACGGTTACGACCCCGCCCGCTACGGACTACTGGTGCGCTTCCTGAACTTCGATCCGGCGGTCAAATGGACGCTGAACTACACCACGAAGCCAATGACCGACGGCCCGGTGCAGATGCGCAACGGCGACTCGAACAACGCGGGCAGTTTCTCATCCGATCTCGTGGACGGCAGCCACCGCTGGCCGGACGGAATCTTCGATCCGGTGAATTTTTCCGAACTCCCCCCGCCCCGCCGCGGCCTCTCGATGCCTCTTCGAAAACTCTATGAGCTTCGCGAGGAAATCTTTCAGGATCACGTCACCTATCAGCAGGGGCTGCTGTATTTCCTGGCGAACGATCCGCAAGTTCCGAAGGAGCTTCAGGAACGTGTGGGGAAATTCGGATTGGATCCGGACGAGTTCAAGGAAACCGGCCACTGGCCGCACCAGCTCTACATCCGCGAAGGCCGCCGCATGGTCTCGGACTACGTGGTGACCCAGGCGGATTGTGAGGCGAAGCGGGTCGCGGAGGACTCCGTGGGCCTCGCCTCCTACCCGATGGACTCCCACTTCTGCCAGCGAGTGCCGGTGGAGGAAAACGGCGCGATGACTGTGAGAAACGAGGGCGGCTTCGGCCACCCATGCGCCAAGCCCTACCCGGTTTCCTACCGCGCCATCGTTCCGAAAAAGGAGGAGTGCGCAAACCTGCTGGTGCCGGCCAGCCTCTCCGCCTCACACGTCGCCTTCGGATCGATCCGCATGGAACCCGTCTTCATGATCCTCGGCCAAAGCGCGGGAACCGCCGCGTCGTTCGCCATCGAGAACAAGATCCCCGTCCAGGACGTGGACTACGTAAAACTGAAGCAGCGCCTGCTCGCCGACGGCCAGCGGCTGAGCTTTCCCTGAAGCCTACTGATCAGGAGGCTTCGCGAAACCCCGGCTCGCTCACTCGCGACTCTTGTCGAGATAAGGCGGGCGGTCGAAGGTGTCTGTTAGACGCGGATCCTGTTTTGCCTCCAGCTCGGCGATGAGTTGGGCGCGGAGTTTTTCGAGGGTGGCCGCGTGGTTGGGATCGGCGGCGACGTTGCGGATCTGCTGCGGGTCATCGGCGAGGATGTAGAGTTCTTCCTCCGGGCGTTTCTCCCATGCATCGCGCAGGATGTTCTCCAGCCCATTCTGAAAACGGTTTTGGATCAACCACGTTTTGGTCGGCGAGGCGTCGATATCGGCGTAGGCGGTGCGGGTGTTATCCAGGGCTTTGGCGCCGGGCATGGCGTCGCCGGCGGCGGCCATGGGATCGCCCATCGGCCAGCGGTCGGGCTTGAAATTTTTCACGTAGAGGAAATCCGCCGTGCGCAGGGCGCGGACGGGGTAAGGCATGAAATCCTCGCGTGCGCCGCTGACGTGGACTTCGCGCCCGATGAGCGCCCAGCCGCGTAGGGCGGATTCCGCACCCCCTTCCGCCATGGCCGGCAGGAGGTTCTGGCCATCGGGATCGTCGGGAGATTGAGTCCCTGCGGCGGCGAGGAACGTGGGCGCGAGATCGATGAGCGAGACCGGGGTTTTCATGACCCGACCGGAGCCGATGTGTTTCGGCAGACGCATCGCAATAAGGACGCGCGAACCGAAGTCGTGGACATTGCATTTCCCGCGCGGGAAACCGGGCGCGCCGTGGTCGCCGCTGATGACGATAAGGGTGTTGTCGAGTTCACCCATCGCCGCGAGCTCCGCGACGATCACGCCGCATGCGGCATCGAAGGCCATCGCCTCGCCGAGATAATCGGAGAAGTCCTCGCGGACGACCTCGTTGTCGGGGAGGAAGGGCGGGAGCTTTCCTTTCAGATCATCGGGATTGAGCCCCCACAGAGCCTTGCCGGATCCCTTGACCCAGGCGCGGTGGGTGTTGGTCGGATTGAAGGAATAGAAGAACGGCTGTCCGTCCTTGCGGTCGGCGAGGAAGGCTTGGAAATTTTCGCGCACCTCGCCGAAGACCTTGTCGCGGGCTTCGGGATTTTTGGAGACCACTTCGGAAAAGCTGCTGATGCGCTGGCCGGCCGGGGCGTAATGGTGGGCTTTGCCGCCCATCAGGCGCTCGGGGATGTGCCACTTGTGGCTCCAGCCGATGTGGTATCCGGCGTCCGCGAGGGAATTGGGCATGCCTTTGATCGACTCGGAGGGATCGGGCGCGCCTTTCGCCCAGCGGCTGTGAAGCTGGGAGAAGGAGCCGTTCCGGAAAAAATGGCGACCCGTGTAAAGCGCCCCGCGGGAAGGCGTGCAGGAGGGTGCGGAGACGAAGGCGTTGTCGAAACGCGCGCCCTCCGCAGCGATCCGGTCGAACACCGGCGTCCTCACGATATCGTTCGGCGAGGGCTGCGCCGGATCCGAGTAGGCCGAGGCGTAGCGCCCGAGATCGTCGGCGAAAAGCAGGACGATGTTGGGCTTTTCCGCCGCCGCCAACGGGGTCGCGAGCAGTGTCAGAAGTCGGAAAAGACCTGCGACGCGCATTGGATCGCCTGTAAGCATGATCGAGAAGATGGCGTATCCTTCCCCTTGTCAACGGGCAAACCCCCGCGCCAACGTCCTTTGCGGCCTGCGCCCCGGCAACACCGGCATCCATGGCCTCGCGCCCGCGCCCCGCACACGCATCCCGACCTACGAAACCGCCTTTCGTGAGGTGAATCCAAGCTGCTACCAAGATATCGTGGATTTTTCTTTGTAACGCTGCCTCGATTTCGGGGCTTAACTTACGTTGATGTCCGATCCTTTCCAAACACCCAACCCCGCCAATGCCGCAGGAGATGATGCCCGGCAGTTGCAGGAATTTGTCCGTGAACTGACGGCGAACCAGGGCAGGATGCGGGCTTTCATCGTCTCCCTGATGCCCGGCAACCCGGATGTGGGGGATGTGTTGCAGGAGTCGAATGTCACTCTCTGGAAGAGCCGCGAGCGCTACCAGCCGGGCACGAATTTCATCGCGTGGGCGTTTACGATCGCAAAACTGGAGGTGTTGCATTACCGCACCCGCGCCAAACGCTACGGGCGCATCCTGATTTCCGACGAGCTTCTGGCGATGCTGGCGGAGGAAATGCCGGACTGCGGCGAAAACGAGGCATATCTCA
>JAYTOE010000237.1:0-1994 GCA_043747935.1 Akkermansiaceae bacterium | reverse complement strand
ACCGTACGTTTCTCGCCGGGCAGCGGGGAGTTTTCCGAAAGCAGGAGCGGCAGCAGGAACGCGGCGGCCAGCGCGAGGAGGGCGAGAGTGCGCAGGGCGAGGATGAGGTAGTCCTTGGGCTTCTTGAAACGCGCGGTGGTGGTGATGATTTTTCGCAGGAAGGCGATGTCCGAGAACCGGTATTCCGGCGGCTTCGCCTTCGAGATCAGGTGCACGAGAATGGGCACCCCGGCGAGCGCGAGGAGAGGGAGGAAAGCGGGGTTTTGGAAGAGGAAGGACAAGGAAACTTTAAGTTTTAAACTTTAAACCTCAATGAAGAGGGGGTGGGTTTGGAAATTGTTGGAAAGCCGGAGTGTGGGGATAGGTGGATTGCCATGAAGGCTCCGCCGTATGTTCTTTTTGAGATTTATAGTTTAGAGTTTAAAGTTTCCTATTCCTGCAATCGGTCGAGGAGCGTGAAGTAGGAATCGGCGGTGGAGACTTGGGTGTAGTCGGCGCGGCGGGAGGCGGCTAGGGAGCGGAGGGTGCGGATGTGGGCGTTGAGGTGGTTTTTCCAGCTTTCGCGCAGCGCCTGGGGATGGACGCTGAGGCGTTCGCCGGATTCCATGTCGATGAAGCGGGCGAGCGGGCGGTCGCCGAGGTCGAGCTCGGCGGGGTCGAGGACGTGGAAGAGGTGGACGCGGAAGCCGCGGTGGAGGTAGGGGTTGAGCGCTTGGAAAAGCTCCGCGGGATCGCAGAAGAAATCCGAGAGAATGACCAGCGTGCCTTTGCGTTTCAGGAGCGGGTTGGCACGTTTGAGCGATTCGATGATGGAGGTGCCTTTGCCGGGGGTGTTGTTTTCCAGCGTGTTCAGCAGTTCGAGCAGGGCTTTGCGGGTGGAGGCGGGCGGGAGGAATTTCCGAATGTTCTCATCGAACAGGGCGAGCGAGACG
Organism: Akkermansiaceae bacterium; assembly: GCA_043747935.1. Classification (GTDB taxonomy): domain Bacteria; phylum Verrucomicrobiota; class Verrucomicrobiia; order Verrucomicrobiales; family Akkermansiaceae; genus Luteolibacter. Next base: position 1,062 of record JAYTOE010000237.1, on the reverse strand, counting down.
CGGTCGTTTTTCGAGACGACGAGCCACGCTAGGCAGGCGGCGAAGAACGAGCAGTATTCGAGTTTCGAAAGCGTATCGGATTTTTCCGGAAACGCCATGGACGCGGAGCAATCGAGGAAGATGTGGCACTCGAGGTTCGTCTCCTGCTCGAAGGTGCGGAGGAAGAGCTTGTCGTTGCGGGCGAAGACGCGCCAATCGACGCGGGCGAGGTCGTCGCCGGGGACGTATTGGCGGTACTCGTGAAACTCGATGGACGAGCCGCGCTGCTTCGAGCGGTGGCGGCCGGAGAGATAGCCCTCGACCATAGCCTTCGCCCCGAACTCGTAGTTCTTGAGCCGGCGGAGGTCTTCGGATTTTAGGAAACGGGAGGTCATGAACGCCGGATTGGTGGGATCTATGCCAAACCCCATCCTGTTAGGAAAGCATGGAATCCATGAATCTTGGTCGCCATAAGGCGAATCAAGACCTGATCGAACCGATCATCGCCAGCGGAAGGGCGGTGATGTCCTTGGTGAGGGGAAATTTCCGGTCTCCGGGATAGACAATCCAGAGGTGGTCGAGCCGCAGATCGGCGCGGGTGGTGTGCATGGATTTCGTGGTGGACGGGGAGTCCGTGCACTTGAACTCGAAGCCCCAGCGCAGCCCGTGGCGCAGCAGCAGGAGATCGATCTCCGCACCGCGCTGGGTGGCATAGAAGTAGGCTTCGCGCTGGCCGTGGGCGAGCAGGGTTTGCTCCAGCGCAAATCCCTCCCAGCTCGCGCCGTAGCGCGGATGAGTATGCAACCCCTTCGCGTCCCGGATGCCGAGCAGGTGGTGGAGTATGCCGCTGTCGCGAAGATACACCTTGGGGGATTTCACCAACCGCTTCCCGAGATTCTCATACCACGGCGGCAGGACGCGGAGCATGAAGGTGCCCGCGAGGAGATCACGGTAGTGGTTCACCGCCGTCGCGCTCACATCCATGGAGCGCGCCAGCTCCGCCGCATTCCACGTCTGGCCATGGAAGTGAGCAAGCATCCGCCAGAAGCGGCCGAGCGCTTGCGGCGACACCTTGGATCCAAG
>JAYTOE010000236.1:0-3944 GCA_043747935.1 Akkermansiaceae bacterium | reverse complement strand
CGTGGGAACTCGTCGTCGAGCGCTGGGGTCTGCCCGCCCACCGGCTTTACGCGTCCGTCTATGCGCCGAAGAAAGGCGACCCCGGAAATTTCGACCAGGAAGCCTACGACCTCTGGGCCGATCTGTTCCGAAAAGCCGGCTGCGATCCGGAAGTCCAAATCGTGAATGGCAACGTGAAGGACAACTTCTGGATGATGGGCGAACCCGGCCCCTGCGGCCCTTGCTCCGAACTCCACGTCGATCTAACTCCCGAAGGCAACCCCGTCACGGGCCGCAACCTCGTCAACAACGACTCCGACCTCTGCATCGAGATCTGGAACCTCGTCTTCATCCAATACAACGCCGAGGCCGACGGCACCTTCCGCGAGTTGCCCGCAAAACACATCGACACCGGCATGGGCTTCGAGCGCGCCTGCTCGATCATCCAGGGCACAAAAGGCTTCACAGATTTCTCCCAAAAGCCCTCCAACTACGCCACCGACGTTTTCACACCGATCTTCCGCAAACTCGAGGAACTCAGCGGTCAGACCTACGTGAACATCTACCCGGAACTCGGAGCCGACCGCTCCGCCTTCACCGAGGAGATGAAAACCGCCATCGCCTTCCGTGTGATCGCGGATCACCTGCGGACACTGAGCTTCTCCATCGCGGACGGGATCATGCCGGGGAATAATGGGCGCAACTATGTCTTGCGTCGCATTCTTCGCCGCGCTGTCAGGTATGGTCGCCAGCTCGGGTTCTCGGGAGAAAAGCCGTTCTTCGGCGCGCTGGTGGAAACGCTCGTGAATGAAATGGGTGGGGTTTTCCCGGAGCTGAAGAGCCGGCAGGATGCGGTGAGGACGACCCTGGAGCAGGAGGAGGCGAGCTTTAACCAGACTTTGGATCGTGGGTTAAAACGCTTCGAAGAAGCAGTCGGGGAGCACACGCGCCCTCGCGTGTCGGTTGAGGTGCCCACGCCTCAACCTAAGCCCGAATCATCTAAAGCCTCCGAACCCACCTACTCCCGCCGCAACCTCCCTCATTTTGAGCGCCCTTGGGGGAAATATATGGTCACGATCACCACCTTGGATTGCAACGTTCTCAGCGACTCCGAGCGCACGATTGTCCTCGATTCCATCCTCCACGCCCGCAAATTAGGACAGATCCATCTCTACGCCGCTTGCGTCATGCCGGATCATGTCCACCTCCTCATCGAACCCCAGGTGAAATCCTACGATGCGGATTCCAAGCCCGAGTTTATCACCCTCACGGATATCCTACAGCCGATCAAATCCGTCACTTCCCACAAGATTCTCAAGCAACGTCGGTTGGATCTCGGGAATGAGAATATCAAGCATCTGTGGGAAAAGGAATGGTTCGACCGTCTGATCCGCAGCGAATCGGATCTGGTAGAGAAGTATGACTACATTCTCGGAAATCCGGTGGCGGAGGGGCTTGTAGAATCATCCCCGGACTACGCGTGGACGTGGTGCCGGGAGTTTTTGCGTGGTTCGGAGCCGGCAGGAGACGAGGGCGTCTCCTGCGACACGCGAGGGCGCGTGTGCTCCCCGTTCTCTGGCGAGAACGCCTTTGAGCTTTACGACACCTTCGGCTTTCCCGTTGACCTGACCGAACTCCTTTGTACGGAGCGTGGTATGACCGTGGACATGCCGCGTTTCGAAGAGCTCATGGAGCAGCAACAAGAACGCTCCCGCGCCGCGCAGAAATCCTCCGTCGTCCGCGCCCTCGACATTTCCTCCGAAGCCGTCACCGAGTTCCTCGGTTTTGAATCCGACGAGTGCGAAGCCTCCGTTCTGGAAATCCACCCGCAGGAGGATTCGCTCTTCGTCATCACCGATAAGACGGTCTTCTACGCCGAGATGGGCGGACAGTCAGGCGACACAGGAACCCTCAACGGCATACCCGTCACCGGCGTCCAACAAATCGGCAAAGCCCGCGCCCTGGTGATATCTCAAATTTCAAATTCCAAATCTCCAATCTCCCCCGGCGACAAAGTCACCCTCAAGCTCGATACCACCCGCCGCCGCCCCATCGAAGCCCACCACACCGCCACCCACCTTCTCCACTGGGCGCTCCACGAAGTCGTTTCCGCCGACGCCGCGCAGCAAGGTTCCTCCGTCGATGAACACCGCCTACGTTTCGATTTCAACAGCGCCGCCGTCACGCCGGAGCAAGTTGCCGAGATGGAGGAGATGGTGAACGGCGCGATCAAACAGGGGCTCACCGTTTCCTGGACGGAGGTGAAACACGCCGACATCAAAGGCCGCGCCGACATCATGCAGTTCTTCGGTGACAAATACGGCGACACCGTCCGCGTCGTCCAGATCGGAGGCCAAGCCAACCAACTCAACGGCCCGTCCCAGGAACTCTGCGGCGGCACCCACGTCCGCAACACCCGCGAGATCGGCTTTTTCAAAATCAAATCCGAGGGAGCCATCGCCTCCGGTGTCCGCCGCATCGAGGCGGCTTGCGGCGACGCAGCTTGGTCGCTGATCCGTGAGAACGTCGAGAAATGGGACGCCGAGCTCAAGCTCGCCACCGCGAAACTCAAGGCCGCCAACGGAAAGCTTGCCGAGCTCGGTGAGGAGCCGATCACCGTCAGCGAGTTCCCCCACATCATGGGTGCCATGCTCGTCGAGCGGGCTGACATCTCGCAGATCAACGCGACTTTCGCGCACGGCATGAGAACGCTTGATGAAACCCAGCAAGCCGCCATCGAGGCCGAGAAGCGGATCAAGAAAATCCAGTCCGCCCAAGCCGCCGCACTCGCCGACGAGTCACTCGCGGAACTCATCGAGAAGGGCGAGCCCATCGTCGTCTCCTTCGAGTCCGACGCCTCCCTGCTTCAGGAACTCCAGAACGGCCTCAAGAAAAAGAATTTCCCCGGCCCCGCTCTGCTCATCGTCGATGACGGCGAGAAGCTCCACCTCGCCGTCCACTGCGGCGCGGATGCCTTGGCAGCAGGCCACAAAGCCGGCGACATCCTCCGCGACCTCGCAGCCATCGGCGGCGGCAAAGGCGGCGGCAAGCCGGATCAGGCGAGGGGAGCGGCACCGGATCGGAGCAAGCTGGAAGAGATCAAGGCGGCGATGGTGGACAAAATCGAGGCGTAGCCTCAGACATCCTGACCTACCCCCCGAGCACTGGGGATTAGCGGACAGGCATGAGGAAAGGGAATGATCCCAAACTGGTAATTCCTGCAAGAGTCTTCATACTAGCGCCATGCGGCAGATTCAGCTTCCCATCTTTCCGGTCAGCAGCACCGCCATCACTTCAGAACTGGCCTTCGAGCAGCGCGACGGACAGGTCTATTCCTTCAACGGTCACCTTCCCGTCTTCACCCATCCCGTCGATGATATCGCATCGTTCCGGTTTTTCACCAGCCAACTTATCGCCAACGGCAGCGCCTCGCAAAGCCAGATTTCCAAGGCCTTTGGAGTGCCGCTCGTCACGGTGAAACGAGCCTGCAAAAAACTACGCGTCGAAGGTGCCAGCGCCAACTCGGCATCCGTTTCGACTGCGTGAGCATGGATGGCGGCTACGGCAGCGACCATGGCTTTCTCCATGCCCTCGATAACGACGGCGAAACCTTCGTCGCGGAAATCCACTGCGATCAACGAGTTTGGGTCGGGGCACCCTGGCCTCATCAGCAAGGAGTGCGTCCGTCAAAACGCCTGCTCCACCCCAAGCCCAGCCACCCCGCCCAACGCGTGGATGCTTTGATCGCCGCTCAGCCCGATACCGCATGGCGGCGTCTCAAAGTCCGCGACAGCGATCAAGGATGGATCGAAGTAAGCTATCTCTCCCAACGCGTCTGGGTGATAGAGGGTGGTTCAATCATCAAGCGGTTTCGAGAACGACTTCGGCCGCTTCCGTTACCTGACGATTCCCAAGGCGGTCTATCCGGTGGGGATCCAGCGCGTCACCGAATCGGATTTACCGTT
>JAYTOE010000235.1:0-3147 GCA_043747935.1 Akkermansiaceae bacterium | reverse complement strand
AAACTCATCGATGTAATCCATTGCTCCGAGCACACCAGCCACGATTCCGTCACCAAGGAGATGGTCCTCATCAAGATACTCTGCTCCTCGGACGACCGCTCCGGCGCACTCCAGATCACCGAGCATTTCGCCGGCAAGACCGTCGATCTCACGCCCACTTCCATGGTCGTGATGATTACCGATGACAGCTCGAATATCGATGCTGCCGTGACCATGTTCTCCCAATACGAGATCATCGAGACCGTCCGCACCGGCAAGGTCGTCATGGCCCGCGGCGAGCAGCCGACTTGATCTCACTGCAGTTTCTTCTCAGCCAAGTAAACCATCCGAACCTCCGCGGCCACCAGCTCGCAGCGGATGTGATCATCAAGGCGCTTGGCGAAGCGGGGCTTTGAGTGAGCGCCCTCACACCGAGACCTGCGCGATCCAATTACGGAGATTATAGTAGGTCGTGATACGGCTGATTTTCCCGCCGGTCACGGTGAAGAAGGTGCCTGCGGGCAGCTTGTAGGTTTGGCCGATTGCCTTGGGAAGGCCGGTGTCGGTGGCGAGGTATTCGCCGCAGACAGTGAACTCGGCGGCGGCGCGGGTTGGGTCAGCGGATGGGAAGACGAGAATGTCCTCCAGGCTTTCCCGGTAGCAGCGGGTCATGTGGGCGTTGAAGTCCGCGAAGGCTTCCTTGCCTGTGCGGACGCCGCTCTCGTTGACATGATGGGCGATGTCTTCGGAAACGAGGCCGAGCATGACGTCGGTGTCCCCCCGGTTGAAGGCGGCGAGGTAGGCTTCTACAATTTCGGAGGCGCTCATGCGGCGTAGTTCAAGGTTGCGGGGAAATTTTGTCAATCGCGCGGCTACTTCTTCAGGCGAGCGGAAACGCTTTCCGAGACCTTTTCCGCGAGGTGGACGCACCCCTTGGCGTTGAAGTGGACGTCGCCTTTCTTCAGGGCGATGCCGGGCAGCTTCTTGAGGGCGTGGGCGTGGAGGTCGTTGATGGCGACGCCGTGCTTCGCCATGATTTCGGCGGCGATGCGGTTGTAGGCGATCTCATCGCCCGGCTTGCGGCCTGCTTCTCCTTCGGGCACCGGGGTGGTGGCGCACCAGATGAGTTCCGCGCCGGTTCCCTTGAGTCGCGCGACGATTTTCTCCATGTCCTCGCGGTAACGGTCGGGGGTCACGCTCAGGGTTCCGTTGACCTTGTCGCGGTGTCCCTGCTCCTTGGAATCTGGGTTTCTGTAACAGATGTCCCAGAGCCCCCAGTTGAAGTGGATCACGTCCCATTTCCGATCGCCGAGCCACTTGTCGAGGTTTTCGAGGCCGAACCTGGAGGTCTCGCCGTTGGTGGGGATGCGGAAGACATCGGCTTTGCCCTTGAGAAACTTCCTCACGTCCACGGTGTAGCCGATGGAGATGGAATCGCCGATGAGCAGGACGTTGGGCAGCGCGGGATCGTCCTCCGGCATCGCGAAGGCGTTCGAGTATTCCTTGCCGGTGTAGAGCTCCGACTTGTCCGCCAGCTGGGCGAAAGCGGGGATGGCGGCGGTCAGGAAAAGGGCGGTCAGGAGTGATCGTGTCATGTGCGGACAGGATGACCACGTCGCAGCCGCTGCCGCAAGGCGGATGGGCGGTTTTTGGTTCGACAAGTCGAATGGCGCACAGAAACTTCTCTTCCATGAAAAAAATCCTATCCGCGTTTGCGATCCTGTGGGTGGCGTGCGCCGCCTCCATTTCCGCCGAGGCCGCCAAGCCGAACGTGATCCTGATCATTTCCGATGACCAGGGATTCAACGACTACGGCTTCATGGGAAATGCGATCGCGAAGACGCCGAACCTTGACCGCATGGCCTCAGAAGGCCTGCTCTACACGCGCGGTTATGTGATGCCCCTCTGCTCCCCTTCGCTGGCATGTTTGCTCACCGGGAAAATGCCGCATGCGAACGGCATCACGGGAAACGATCTCGCTGTGGAGAAGTCCAAAAGGGGGAATCGTAAGCCACTCGCGCAGCAACTCCTCAGCAACTCCCTGATGCTTCCGAAAGCCGTCACAGAGGCGGGTTACCTCACATTCCAAACCGGCAAGATCTGGAACGTGACCTACAAGGACGTCGGCTTCACCCATGGCATGACGGACACCGCCGGGCGCCATGGAGACGCCGGGCTGGCGATCGGTCGCAAGGGAATGAAACCGATCTACGATTTCATCGATACCGCCGTGGCGGAGAAAAAGCCCTTCTTCATCTGGCACGCGCCGATGATGCCGCATGATCCGCACACCCCGCCGGAGCGGATTTTTGCGAAATACAAGGGCAAGAGTCCCACTCCGGATGCCGAGAAATACTTCGCGATGGTCGAGTGGTTCGATGAGACCCTGGGCGAGATGGACGCCTATCTGGAGAAGAACGGCCTCAAGGAAAATACGGTGATCCTTTATCTGGCGGACAACGGCTGGGACGCCGAGCGCGGATACAAGGGCGACCGTGCCAAGCTCACTCCCTACGAACTGGGCATCCGCACCCCGATGTTCGTCCGCTGGCCCGGCAAGGTGGAGCCGGCGCGCGATGACGAGACGCTGGCGCATATCACCGACTTCGCCCCGACCATTCTCAGCATCACCGGTGCGAAAAATCCCGGCGACCTGCCCGGGCTGAACCTCACCGACCGCGACGCCATGAAGGCGCGGAAATCCGTTTTCGTGGAGGCCTACACCCACGATATCGCCGACCTCGCCGACCCCTCGAAGAGCATGATCGCCGATGTGGTGATCGATGGCTGGTGGAAGCTGATCGTCCCGGGCTTGGCGAAGCCCAGCAAACCTTTCTCCACCGTGCCCGGTGCCACCGCGCTCTATGATTTGAAAGCTGACCCGCTTGAGAAAACCGATGTGTCGAAGGAGCATCCGGATGAGGTGGCGCGGCTCAAGGCGCTGCTCGCCGCGGCCCGCAAGTGACCCCAAACAATCTCCGCTCCATGAAACCCATTCTCACCGCCCTTTCTCTCGCCGTCACACTTCATGCCGCCCCGGTGAAACTGTTCGAGGAGGCGCCCGTGTCCGTCACCGAACCCGCACCCGGCATCGTTCTCGTTGATTTCGGAAAGGTCGCTTTCGGCAACATTGAGATCACCCCGCCGGCTGGCGCGAAGGGCGATTTT
>JAYTOE010000234.1:0-8068 GCA_043747935.1 Akkermansiaceae bacterium | reverse complement strand
TGGGGCGCGCGGCTCACCGGCGAGCACCTGCCCAGCCTGCGCATCAACGATTTCTACAAGGACATGATCGGGAAAAGCGGCGTCGATCCGAAAGCCCGCGCCTTCCTTCGCGACCAGATCCGCGACGGCCGCAGCCTGATCCGCTCCATCTCATTGAGGCAGGAAACGATCCTCGCCATCGCCCACAAGCTCATCGAGCAGCAGCAGGATTTCCTTGCGAAGGGTCCGCGCCATTTGCGCCCGCTGACGATGAACGACATCGCCGACGAACTGAGCCTCCACGCCACCACCGTCTCCCGCGCGGTGGCCGGGAAATACATCCTCACACCGCAGGGTCTCATGGAAATGCGCGCTTTTTTCGCCACCGGATACCAGACGGAAAGCGGTGCGGAGGTTTCCAATGCCGGCGTCCGCGAAGCGATCCAGCAGCTCATCGCCCAGGAGAAACCCGCCAAACCCCTTTCCGACGACGCCATTACGAAAGCACTTCAGGTACAAGGCATCAAGGTCGCCCGCCGCACCATCGCGAAGTACCGCGAGCAGCTCAACATCCTCCCGTCCCACCTGCGGAAATCGTTCTGAAACGGGCCGCCGCACGGCCTTGCAGGCTTTCCAGATTAGGGAGAAAACCTATTCGGATAAGAAGAGAACCACGGATCGACGCGGATGCACTCGGATATAACCGGATTGCGAATCCTTTTTGGAAATGTCGAGGGATGTTGGCAGAGCAGCACCACGATTGGGGTGCTCATTCCTGTCTTTTCATCCGTGTTTATCAGCGTTCATCCGTGGTTCGAATTCTTATCTTCCATAGTGTAGAAACCCTTGCCATCCTTGCCACCCGTGAAAGTCATCGCCATCGCAAACCAGAAGGGAGGGGTCGGAAAAACGACCACCGCCATGAACCTCTCGCACGGCCTCGCCCTGCGCGGCCAGCGGGTGCTGCTGATGGATCTCGACTCGCAGGCGAACTGCACCAGCGGCCTGGGCATCGAGGCACCGCCGCTCTCCTCCATCTATCCCGTGCTGCTCGGCGAGAAGGACATCCGCGAGCAGTTCATCACCGGAGGCCGTGAGAACCTGACCTTCGTGCCATCGGAAATGGATCTGGCCGGCATCGAGATCGAGCTCGCCCGCTCCGACGACCACCTCACCCGCCTGCGCGGCATCCTCCAGGGGCTGAAGCCGAACGACCTTTTCGAATACTGCATCCTCGACACCCCGCCCTCGCTCGGCGTGCTGATGACCGCCGCGCTCGCCGCCGCCGATGAGATCCTCATCCCCCTGCAGTGCGAATGGTTCGGGCTCGAGGGCTTGGCGAAAATCGTCGGAGTGCTCGATGAGATCCGCGGCTCCGGCGCAAACCCGAATCTCAAGCTCGAAGGCATCGTGATGACGATGTATGACGGCCGCACCTTGCTCTCGCGGCAGGTCGTCGAAGAGGTCTCGAAATATTTTCCCGACGAGATGTATCACAACGTAATCCCGCGCACGATCCGCATCGGCGAGGCACCTTCGCACGGAAAGACGATTTTCGAACACGACCCCACCGGCCTGGGCTCCACGGCCTACGGCAAGCTCGCCGACGAGTTCCTGGTGCGCCACGCCCGCGTCGGCCCGCTGCTCGCCGCGAAATAACTCTTCCTTTAAATTTTAGGATTTAGAGCTTCGTGCTTTCTCAGTATTCTTCCTCTTCCTCGCCGGGCACGGGCGGGATCACATCCTCGCGCTGGAGCAAACGCACAAGGTCGAGATCGGCAATGAGGTCGGCGGGTGTACCGCGCACGATGGAGGCGTATGGCACGATGCGATCCAGCTCGGCGATCGCGCAATGCACCATCGAGGAGACGATGTCGCCGTCGTACCTTTCCCGCTCGAAAAGGTTCGTCACGCGGAAGACCAGCATCTCGCGGTCGAGATCGTATTCGAAGCCGCCGAGCGTGAGCTGCTTGTTGGCGCGCATCAGCAGTTCGAGCAAGGCAGGCATCTGCGGCTCGGCGATGAACATCGGGCTTTCGGAAACGATGCTCAGCGCGTTGAGCTCCGGGAATGCCTGCGCGACGATATCAACCCGCGTGTGGTGCGCCTCGAATCCGGCACGCAGCACATCGCGTCCCTCGACGAGTTCGGCGTGCCAGCCGCTTTTCCCGAACACTTCCTCCACACATAAAATCTGCCTCGAATGCGGTCTCATGGCCGTGTCTTGCGCCCTGACCTTTGAAGTTTAAAGTTTAAAATTTAAAGTTTCACTCGTCCCAGCACCGCCTTCGAGAGCAGATCGCGGAGTTTTTTCCTGACCGGCGAGAGGGAAAGGTGCATCCCGGATGTGCGCTCATCATTGAAATGGAGCGTGAGCCATTTGCCTTTTGCATCGATTTCGGCGGCGGTGATTTCCTGCCAGAAAACCATCTGCATCCCCTTCGCGGGGCGAAAGAACGGGAAAATCTCCAGCCCCATCGGCGTCAGGATCAGGTAGGCGTGTTTCGTGAGACGTTGTGCCAGAAGGAAGGCACAAAGGGCGAGTAGCAGGCAAGGAGCCGCCCAAGCGGGATGCGGAAGCTCGGGATTCTCAGGTCGGCAAACGCCCGTAGCGATGAGTGTCACGGCCACACCGCAAAGAACCGCGCCCACCACGCAAAAACCCGCCGCCTGCCCGGAGCGGGTGAATCTCAATTCCTTTTGCGGCTCAGCGACCATGCGTTGAGTTATCCCGCTTCCGCCCATCCCGCAAGCCTATCGACCATGCGTATCATTCATCGCTCTGCTGATCGGTTACTAATGATGGAAAGAATGCCAGCCGCTCTCACCCGAAGTGATCCCACCCGCCCTTCAGGTTTTCCCCTTCGGTTTCGGGAACCAGCTCGCCGATCCTCGTCAGCTCCAGCCCGGGAAACATCTCCCCCCACCCCTCCCTCGCGACATCCGGCGGTGCCGTGAAAAGTAGCTCAAAGTCCTCCCCGTCTCCAAGTGCCTGCTCCACCGAGCAACCCTCTGAAATCGGGATGGCCGCCCGATCCAGCCGGAACCCGCAGCCCGATGATTTTGCAAGGCGCGGCAGATCCTTCGCCAGCCCGTCGGAAAGATCCATCATCGTCGTCGGCCGCAGATGCCCCGCGATCCATCGCCCCTCCTCCACCCTCGGGGAAAATGTAAGGTGCTTCCCCGCCAGCGATCCGCCGAGCCGCCCCGTCACCCAGATCACATCGCCCGGCCTGCCGCCGGAGCGCATCACCACTTTCCCCCGCGCCACCGAACCCGTCGCCGCCACCGAAATCACCGCCGCGGAGCCCTCCGGCACCCGGCTCGTCTCACCGCCCGCCAGACTTGCCCCGTAGCGCGTCAGGCACTCGCCCATGCCCCGGTAGAAATCCTCGATCCACGCGATCTCCATCGATCCCGGCAAAGCCAGAGTCACCAGGAAATGCTCGCCCGTCCCACCCATCGCCGCAAAATCCGAGACCACCCGAGCCACCGCTTTCCAACCCACCGCCTTCGGATCCGCGTCCCGCAGGAAATGCACGCCCTCCACCAGCGCATCCGTTTTGAGCAGCCGCAACATTTCCCCACCCTCATCCACCACCGCACAATCATCCCCCGGCCCCTCGCCCGCATTCCCCGTCGGCGCCAGCATGATCAGCCTCGCGATCAGCGCGTCCTCCCCGATGTCCGCCAGCGTCCTCATGTCGGCACCTCGAGATCGTAAACACGTATCGCGATCAAGCTCGCCACCGTCGCCGCATTGAATAGGAAATGCGCCGCCATCGGCGCCCAGATCGATCCCGTGAACTCATACAGCGCCGCTAACGCCAGACCGAAGATAAACAGCGGCACGAGCGCCGAAACGCTACCGTGTGCCGCCGAGAACATCAGCGCCGTACACAACGCCGACATCCATGGCCCCACGAAACTCTTCACCGCCGGATACAGGTAACCACGAAACACCACCTCCTCACAGATCGGTGCCACCACCGCCGCCGTGAAGCCCAGCAGGATCAGCACCGCCACGCTTTTTTCCTTCTGAAAAATCGCCACCGTATCCTGCACCTTCTCCACTCCCAATTCATCCACCAAATCCATGTAGCCCAGCTCCTTCAGCCCCGCGAAAATCGCCCACATGCAGACCACCGTCGCCGGCGCGACCAGCATCACCCACGGCCATTGCTTCCATTTCAGCCCCAGCCACCTTACCGGATCCACCCTCCGGATCACCATCGCCAGCGCGATCCCCGCCAGCAGGAACTGCAAGCCGATGGTAACCACCACACCTTCCGCGGAAAATGTAATCGGCTCATTCTTCTCCCCCATCCTCGCGCTCTCCACGGCCAGCGCATAGAAGAGTCCCGCCAGAAGCGCGATCCCCAGCAAATCCCAGGGCCGGTAAAACCACACCGCCACCTTCCCCACCGGCATCTCCGGCGGAGAACCCGCCGCCTTTCCCCTCGCCGCATAAAACCGCCACCCCGCCATCGCCGCAAACAAAACCAGCGCCAGCCCGTAGGTGGCGTGAACGCTCAGCAAAGTGATGTTCCCCATGTTTTCCCCGTCAAACTGCCCCCTCCCCGCCATCCGCGCCACAGGAAAATCAACCGCCAGCCGGAATCCCCCCATCCAGCTCACCGCCTAATCCTCACCGCCTTCCGCCACTCTCACACGCCTCGCAAAATCCCTTGGCGTCTTACCATACACCTGACGGAACTCCTTTCGAAACCCATTCCCTGTGGAAAAGCCTAGTTTAATGCCACCTCACCCGGCCTAAGTCCTTCACATAGTAACCGCTCCGCCACCTCCATCCGCTCCCGCCGCATCCATAACTTCGGAGGCACACCCACATCTCTCCCGAAAACCGCCGTCGATAATGGAAGACCCAAGTGATTATAGTCAGTTCTGTGACACTTTGATGTCCACAAACAAACTAGTCGCGGATTCGCCGGTGACCGTGGCGGTGACTTTGGTGGGGTTGCCTGTTGTTCTACTAAACTCGAAATTCACAGTCGTAACACCGTCGGTCTGGCCTCCGTCGTAGAAAGTCACGAGATCCTTCGACCAGCGGTAGACCCTCGAAACTCCGGTGGCCGGAACGGCGTTCTGCGGATGGGTGAACGTGAAGGTGCTTCCGCTCTTCACACCGGCGATGAGGCCTGCCGAGCCCACGCCTGGGTTGGTGCCGAAGAAGTACTCTGTGCCGTTATCGACGCCGTCGCCGTCCGCATCCTGGTCGAAACCGGCAAGGCTAGGAGAAACAGAGGGATAAAAAGCTATCCAACTTGCATAGTTGCCAACGGCCGGGACGGTGAGATTCAGCCGGATCGAGACATTGTTGCTGCTGTAGTTCGCTACAGCCAGGTCGGGACTGGCGTCGCCGTTGAGGTCTCCCACCGCCACCCAGACGGGGTTCGCGGCCTGGGTAAATTGGGTGGCCGCCTCGAAGCTGCCGGTGCCGGCGCCCAGCAGGATCGAGACAGTGTTGCTGTTGAAGTTCGCCACAGCCAGGTCGGGCTTGCCGTCGCCGTTGAGGTCACCCATCGAGACCGAGTGGGGGGTCGTGCCCACGGGGAAATTGGTGGCCGTGCCGAAGCTGCCCGCGCCATTGCCCAGCAGGATCGAGACATTGCTGCTGCCGAAGTTCGCCGTGACCAAGTCGGGCTTGCCGTCGCCGTTGAGGTCACGCACGGCCATCGAGATGGGTTCCGCGCCCACGGGGAAATTGGTGGCCGGGCCGAAGCTGCCCGCGCCATTACCCAGCAGGAGCGAGACATTGTTGCTGACTCTGTTCGCCGTGACCAGGTCGGGCTTGCCGTCGCCGTTGAAGTCGCCCACTTCCACGGATCGGGGATTCGTGCCCACGGTGAAATTGGTGGCCGCGCCGAAGCTGCCCGCGCCATTGCCCAGCAGGATCGAGACATTGTTGGTGTTGTTGTTAGCCACGGCCAGGTAGGGCTTACCGTCGCCGTTGAAGTCGCCCACCGTCAACCAGGCGGGTTGCGTGCCCGTGCCCACGGGGAAATTGGTGGCCGGGCCGAAGCCGCCCAAGCCGTCGCCCAGCAGAATCGAGACGTTGTCGCTGAATAGGTTCGGCGTGGCCAGGTCGAGCTTGCCATCGCCGTTGAAGTCAGCCACCACCACCGAGTAGGGGTTCGAGCCCACGGGGAAATTGGTGGCCGGACCGAAGCTGCCCGTGCCGGTGCCCAGCAGGATCGAGACAGTGCCGCTGTTATCATTCGCCACGGCCAGGTCGGGCTTGCCGTCGCTGTTGAGATCCTTCACTACCGCGAATCGGGGGTTCGTGCCTACCGTTAAATTGGTGGCCGCGCCGAAATTCGCAGATCCCACAGTAGGATAAGTATAGAGCGAGTTCGCTACATTGGTGCCGCCTGGGGTGGTGACAAGCACGCTGGCGGTCCCGGCTCCAGCCGGGGTGGTGCAGGTGATGGTGGTGGCATCGACCACGTAGAAACTGAGGGCTTCGATACCGCCAAAGGTCACCCTGGTGGCTGCGTCGAATCCGGTGCCGGTGAGCGTCACGGTATTGCCGCCCGCATTGCTGCCGGTCGGGGGCGAGGCGCTGGTAAGCGTCGGCGGCGGCGGCGTGGCGCCGTAGAAGAAACGGATCTCGGGGCTGGTGCTTCCGGGGATGTTGACACGCACGTTCTGGTGCCCAAGGGTGCCAGCCGGGGTGGTGCAAGTGATCTTCAAGTCATTCAGCACGATCAGGTTGGTGGCAGCAACGCCGCCGAAGGTCACGTCGGTGGCGCCAGTAAAACCGAAGCCGTAGAGCGTCACGGGCGTGCCACCTGAGGTGACACCGGTGCTTGGCAGTATGCTATGAAGCTCCGGCAGTTCCGGCGTGACGGCGAAGTAGGTGAAGAGTGTGTTCGGTGGGTTGACCCCGCCCGAAGTGGTTATCATCACGTTGACGGGCCCGACAATGCGGGACGGGGTTTTGCAGGTGATGGTGGTCGCATTAAGGACTTTAACGTTAGTGGCTGGAGCGCCGCCAAAGATCACGCTGATCACGCCGGGGTCTCCAGCGAAGCCAGTGCCGGTGAGCGTCACCTCCGTGCCGCCCCCGGTGGTGTCGGTAGTTGGCGAGATTGAAGTGAGCGTCGGAGGAGGTGGCTGGACGAACGGAAAGATTTCCGGAGCGCCAGAATTATTCACACCCAGATAAGAAGGACCGGAAACGTTCGCTTGAATTTGGTATTGGTCGATTTCCCCCCCAGTCAAGTTGTTCAGGCGCTTGATGGTGCCGTTTTCATAGGAAAAGCGTCGGGGAGGAAGTGGGGGCTGGCCGGGGAGGGGGTTGATAAACCACCCTGGTTTTGGACTGTTGATGGCATCCCAATGATAACTTTCCGGAGATGTAGTCGTTTTAAAGATGGAAATATTGCCATCTGTTCCAAAACGCATTACGTATTTTCCATCAGGGGAAAATTGATCTTGCGGGCGGGTATAAACACCTCCACTAAGGTCATTTGGCAAGGTGATTTGGATTTGAAAACCATCACTCGTCTTGCTCGTTACACTGAGACCGAACGGAGCCTGTCCTGGAGCCATGCTTTGACCCGCCACATAGCTCACTGCATCCAGCCATGCGGTAGAGAGGTGTTTTAACGGATCTGGTGGAATCGTTCTAAATGCCAACCGTATCTCGCGAAGCGGAGCTGCTGGCGCTCCTTCGACCGTGTATACGATCAGCCGTTGCCCTTCTCTGTTGAGATAATTGTTCTTTCCTTGCTTGTAATCGTCCTGTGTCAGGATGTCTCGGCCGACCTCAACCACCCACAATTTGGCGTATTGATGAGGATCAGGGATCACGATCATTGCCTCGCCGAGTGAATTGGAGATTTTTTTGAGGTCAATATTGTAAGTTCCCGCCTTGTTCAGGAATTTAGTCCGGTTTTGAGCGAGCCAGCCGTAACGAAAAAGGTGCCAACCATGGAAGTCTCTGGCTCCTCTGGCGTCTGCCATCGGCTGCGCTTTGTCATGGCTGGCCGCAGCGATGAAATGCCCGTCACCTGCATGGATATCGAAGTCATCAAGGCATTTGTAGGAAGCAAAGGGATCGGGC
>JAYTOE010000233.1:0-22497 GCA_043747935.1 Akkermansiaceae bacterium | reverse complement strand
CGGCTACCGCAGCTTTGAATTGCTGCAAATCACTCTATTCCATACACTTGGAAAACTTCCCGAACCAAAATTCACCCACAGATTTTGCTGAAGAGCCTTCTTTTTATTTCGCGCAATTGGCTGTCTCAGCCCTGCAAGTATGTCGGTTTTACTGCCGGTTCTGCAGGGGAGCCATTCCTCCCGCCCCATGTACTCGCCGACTGGATTTACGATTACATCCAAGACCACCCAGAATTGATCGCTTGATTTCAGTTCCTAAAATTGTGTATGTTGCGCATTGTGTCATTCGGAATATACGGATCTGATGTTGCTTTATGACATTGTTCCTCCAACCGCTCCCCATTACCAGTAGGGGTGGATCATCATCGCAATTGGCGACGGCACCCTGTTCGTCATCAACGGCTCCAAGGACTGACCTATTTCCCCCTCTTCACCAACGGATTCTCACAAGCCATTTCAGGAAACGACGAGAAATCCCGATCCGCTGTCCAGAGTTTCTTCACTCGATGGTTCAGGCAAATCGCGGCGATCCTGGCATCATGGATCCTCGGCCCCTTGATCTTTCCGGCTGTTGCCTGTGCTGAAATCACCTCCCAATATCCCGCTCCTTCGCCCAGAAACCGCAAACCCGGACTGGCTTGCCATGCTTCCACAGCGGCCAGCGCCGTGGACAAAGGTGTCGGCGGGTCATAGATCTTCGGATGCGTCACAACGGCCAGAAATTCATGGACACACGGCCAGGGAATCCCCCAAGGCGAACCCGAATTGGCAAGTTCCGTGACGATGGCAAGCGCCCTTGCATGCCAGGGTGAATCCTCGCGATGGGCATAGACGAGCAAGTTTGTGTCGATGGCGATCATGGGTAAATCGCATCCCTGATTTGATCCCACGACGCCCCCTCAAACTCCCTGCACAACCCCTTGCCCTTGAACGTCACCGGTCGCACCCGCACATCACTCTCCGGCTGATCCAGAGCCGCCGCCAAAGATTCCTCGATCAGCGACCTCAGCGTGATCCGCTTCTCCCGCGCACGCGCCTTGGCACGGGCAAGAAGCGGCTCGGCAATCTCGATGGTCGTCTTCATATGGGTAACCATATTTTATACTGAAACGGAGTCAAGCGATCACTCCGTCCACCATGGAGAGACATTTCATGGGAAAAAATAATTGGCGCAAAAAAGCTCCTCGCCGAAAATCGACGCCAGACTTGGGATTACTGCGGATTTCTTGTGATCAATCCGTACTTCTGAAACGTATCGTAAACCACATTCCTTCTCCCATGTCCGACACCATCACCCCACCCCAGAAAACCGGCACCCGCGCGGGCAATTATTTCATCTCGAACTACCCGCCGTTTTCCTTCTGGTCGGAGGAAAACGCCGCCGCCGTCGAGGAAGCCTACGCCGCCCCGCATACCGGAGAACCTCCCGCGCTCGGCCTCTATCATCACATCCCTTTCTGCCGGAAACGCTGCCATTTCTGCTACTTCCGCGTTTACACCGACAAGAACGCCGACCAGATCAAGCACTACCTCGACTCCACCCTCCGCGAGCTGGAAATGATGGCCCGCAAGCCGCTCATCGCAGGCCGTAAACCCCACTTCATCTACTTCGGCGGCGGCACTCCCTCCTACCTCTCCGCCTCCCAGCTCGTCGATCTCACCGATCGCATGAAAGCCCTCCTTCCATGGGACGCGGCGGAGGAAATCGCCTTCGAGTGCGAACCCGGGACCCTCAACCCCGGCAAGCTCACCGCCATCAAGGACATCGGCGTCACCCGCCTCTCCCTCGGCATCGAGAATTTCAACGACCACATCCTCGAAATCAACGGCCGCGCCCACCGCACCAAGGAAGTCTGGCGAGCCTACGAACGCGCCCGCGCCGAAAATTTCGACCAGGTGAACATCGACCTCATCGCCGGGATGCTGGAGGAGACCGAGGAAAACTGGCAGAACAACATCGCCAAAACCCTCGAACTCGCCCCCGACTCCGTCACGATCTATCAGATGGAAGTGCCGTATAACACCGGCATCTACAAGGACATGAAAGCCAGCGGCAGCCTCGTAGCGCCCATCGCGGATTGGGAAACCAAACGCCGCTGGGTCAAGGAAGCCTTCGCCGAACTCGAAGCCAACGGCTACACCATTTCCTCCGGCTACACCGCCGTGAAAAACCCCGAGCGCACCAAATTCATCTACCGCGATTCCCTCTGGGGCGGGGCCGATCTGTTAGGCCTCGGCGTTGCATCCTTCTCCCATGCCAAGGGCGTCCACTACCAGAACCTCACGGAAATCGACGACTACGATGCGGCAATCTCCGCCGGCCGCATGCCGATCAAGCGCGCCCTAAAAACCACCGAGGAGGAACGCATGATCCGCGAGTTCATCCTCCAGATGAAACTCGGCCGCGTGAAAGCCGGTTATTTCCTCCAGAAATTCGGCATCAACATCCTCGAACGCTTCGCCGCCCCGCTCGCCCAGATCGAATCCGAAGGCCTCCTAACCATCGAAGACTCCACCATCCTCCTCACCCGCGACGGCCTCCTCTGCGTCGATAACCTCCTCCACGACTTCTTCCTCCCCCACCACCACACCGACAAGATCGTCTGAATCGACCTTCTCTATTTTACACTTTCAGGGGGCTTGACGTCTGCACCGTAATCCGATAGCAGAAGAATGAACGCAATCGGAAAACATTCACAACCACGGAGGGAACCCGCCGCAATCAGCACCCGGGAGAGCCCGACGTTTCCTTTCTTGCCGATTTTTGTATCAGCAGCAGTCGCTGCATTCCTGACGGCCATTTTTTTCATCGCCGCGAACCGCAGCAAGCAATCAACGATGGAAGCCGAACCGAAATCCGTATCCAAATACGATGCTGCCGGTGAAACGATTGAGGCACTTCTTGGAGTTCCAAAACTTCCTGCGGATGCGGATATCGCCTTGCTGAACCTGATGGTCACACCCGGCTTGCTTGCCGAAGAGAAGGACGAAGTCATCGCGTATTGCCTGAAAACCCTCGACGAATGGGCCAAAACTGTCGCGGCACAGACCTCCCAGAATCTGCACCGTTATCACGCCAATCCAAAAGAATACAAAAGCGAGGCCGAATGGCGGCTCGCCATGATGTGTACAATCCTAGGTCAGGATTTCAAATTGCGATATGATCCCCGCCTCACCTCCTCGGAGACTCAGAATGCCTCAAACCAGGAGTTCTTCGCCAATCCGAATTCCGTATATCTGACCGGATGCCTTAGCGATTCTCGCATCGGCACATGCGCTTCCCTGCCCGTCCTTTACGTGGCCATCGGCAGGCGCATCGGTTATCCCATGCACCTAGTTGCGGCCAAGGAGCACCTTTTCGCCCGCTGGGACGACGGGAAAGGCACACCTGTGAATCTTGAGGCGGCCAACGCCGGCGGCTTCGTCAGCCATCCGGATTCATACTATCGCACATGGCCAAAACCTCTATCGCCGCAGGAGGAAAAAGCAGGAGGCTACCTGCGCAATCTCACTCTAGAAGACTCGCTCGCCGTTTTTCTCACAACCCGGGCGGCTTGCTTGCAAGCCGGTGGCGCGGCGATGCCCGCGATCAACTCCGCCGCAGCAGCATACCGGCTTGCGCCCAACCTCGGCGGCATAAGCCTAGCCCTCAACTCGACCTTGATTAACGCGCCGGAGGATCAGCGCGCCGTTGCCCGTCGCGAACTGCGCGAATTTGAGGAAACCATGATGCATAACCGGCGTATGGCCGAACAAATGAACTTGAACTCCCACCTGCCCAATCCTGCCGTGCTGCCGGGTCATTTTCAGCAGTACCATCCGCAACATGGCTTTCCGCATCCCGCCACGAGCCCACAACCTAACCAAACAACCTACCCCGGCTCTTACCAAGGATACCAAGAACCCCGTTTCCCCCGTTGACCATCCATCAGTAGAAAACAAATAAATGAAAATCATCCATCCGCTGCTCAGAATCCTACTCCTCTTCGTTGCACTCTCCAACCTCGCGCACGCGTTCTATGATCCTGGCCAAGGTCGTTGGGTGTCCAGGGATCCGATTAAGGAGAAGGGCGGAGTGAACCTCTACGGCTTCGTGGGGAATGACGGAATCAATTGGATAGATGTTTTGGGTAGAGACCGTCAGATGGCAAGTGGAGGAGATTTTTTTGGGGCGGAAAGACCTGGATTTTTTGATCCAATCGGCGGGATTACAGGATTTAATAGCGAAAACGAATCACGACTTTACACTGCAATTAGTAATGCAGAGGCAATTACTGATAGCGAAGGGAATCAATGTTATTTGATTATTCTTCGAACCCTTCCCCTTAATGGGGATGGTGTCAGGGCAGCTGTTCAAAGTTCTGATCGCATTATTTTAGTTGGACATACTAATGCAGAGGGTTTTCATACTGGAGGTGATGTAGTTCCTGATAGAGATCTCCACAGCCCTGAAGGCAAAAATCGAAATTGCACCATTCATGGATGCTATCAGTCTCCATCTGGATCTATTTCACAACTTGGAGCGGCAATTCAAGCCATTGAACAAATAGAATCCCTAGAAGATAAAGAATGCTGTGAAAAAATAGAAAACATTTTCATCGGAACCGGAACCCTGTAAATATGATGATTTCTAAAACAATTACAATAATTGGCATTATTTTGATTGCCACACATAATTTATACTCTCAAAAAATAAATTTTGAGCCGAATAGTAAGGGTTCAGAAATTGCTTCAGAAATTCGCAAGTTGGTGTCGAAACCATTTGACTATCCGTTAGAACTTGAGGTCAGCGGCTTCAAATTTTATTATCATCCTCCACTAGCGGACAACCATGTAAAAAGCCCATGGCATAAAGTGCTATTTTCCAAGGAATCTAATGATTCTACGTTTGTTATTTTTGAATTGATCTTAAAAGAGGATTCTTGGGTTGATTCAAATGGCAATAAAATTAGTGATCTTTCTCTGTGGCTAAAAGAAACTAAAAGTAAGATTAGCCCGAAGAAAATCTGCCTGACATTAAAGTTTAATAGCAACGATTCTCCATTTGCTAATGTTAATGAATTTAAAACAATCTATCATGAATCATGTGGCAGATATTTTTTTGATCTCACTGACCGGTAAAATGACAACGCCCCACCTACCAATCCGGCAATACAGATATAATACGTACCGAGCTACTTCAGTAACATCATCGAATAACGCATCCCCGTACATATCAAGTGTTGCAAGCACCCTTTCCTCCATTGACAAACGACCTGCAGAAAACAATAAAATGAAAACCGTCCATCCATTGCTCAAAATCTTACTCCTTTTCGTCGCGCTCTCCAACCTCGCCTACGCGTTCTATGATCCTGGACAAGGACGATGGGTTTCGCGTGATCCGATCCAAGAGCAAGGCGGGGCTAATTTATATGGATTTGTCGATAACTCTCCAACCACCTATACAGACACGCTAGGTCTGGCGAAAAAGTGGATGATTTTTTATACTGGTGGCAGTGGAAATTTTGATCGTTACGATGATCCATTTGGCAATGGCCCGATCAGTAGGGCTGAAGCGGCTCGCAGTGCAACGCGAACTGCATCCGATACTGTAAGGTTTTCAAATGGACGGAAATTGACTGCAGACGCGAGGCTACAAGCAACATCAGCGACAGGGGCCGTTGTGCGAGGGGAACCCTACGACGCGGTAACGGTAGAAGGTTCCAGCGTTGGGAGCCTCACTGGCTACCGTGAAACTAGCAGATCCAGCGAAACAGTTGAAACAGTCTGGCTTGAGGCAGACCAATCCGACCAAACCATCAAAGTTAGGATCGCTCCGGCAAGACAATACAATGCTGGCGAGAGACTAGCGTTTTCCAAACCAACTGACGAGAATCCTGTTGCGGCGGCAGGACTTGCAGTTGTGACAAATCTTTCTGTGAATAAGAGGGTCACGGTCTCATACCGAGCTTCCGCAGTATACACACACGATCAAAGCGCATTTCCTGCACACTTCGGAAGTTATTTTGGGCCTCATAACAACGACTTCATAGCCTGGTTGCCTGGTGGTTATCAGCCCAACTATTCCGGCGTGGACGCATATCGGAGCGCACAGACACCTTTTATCAGCTTAACATTTGAAATAAAATGTATAGATGTGCCATAGTTTTTATGTCGGTGACATTTTGGTCAGCGGAAGCGGCAAAAGCACAGTTTGTCATACCGCCTACCTCTGAGGCTGGCTACGAATTCGTAGAACGATATGGCATGAAATTCGCTTGGATACCCAGAGATTTGGGCGTCCAGAGAAAAAGCGAACGCAAAGGGTCGCCACGCATACTGAAACGTGACGAAGGTCATTTCATGGGATGCTTTGAGGTCACGCAAGGCGACTGGCAGCGTATAATGAAAGAGAAATTCGAAGATTACCTGCGTGGGGCGGAGAATGGCAGCAAAGAACTAGCATCCAGAAATCTTTCACCCTTAAAGCCCGCTTTTTTTCTGGATTACAATGCGGCGTCACGATTTATTGTTAAGCTTAATGAGTATGAAACCCATGCAGCTAACAATACACGTTGGGTATTCTCGATACCTTCGGAGCAAGAATGGGAATATGCTGCTCGTGCAGGCGTGAGGTCGGATTACCTAACTGGGAAAGTGCTCATGCCGCACGCGGCCGCGTTTTCGTTTAGCTTAGTCGGTTTGGATCGTAAGAAGCTCCCTGACGAATGGTTTAAGGAGTTACGGATGTATGATAATCTCGATAGTCCTTGCGTAGTTGGAAGCAGATCCATTGCAAACCATTTCGGGTTGTACGATGTTCATGGCAACGTATCGGAACTTACCCGGACATTAGTGGGTGATATAACCGAGCTACCGGGTCAGATTCTCTACATAAGCAAAGGTGGAGCGTGGTGCCTGAATATGGAGTCATGCTCGTTCAAAACAACAGGGTGGTCTGGAGAGAAATCTGCGCGGCCATGGACAGGCTTGCGTTTAATGGCGCAAGAGATCGAGAATAGCAAGGGTGAGCGCAATTGATTTCCTGCTTAATCTCACGCCTTGAATATGAAATTTTACTCTCCTCCCGGTCACAGCGAATTCTTCGCTATCCCGTTCATAGGCTCGTCATCACACGCATTCTCCGCCTTTGTCTTGCCAGTGGGCAGGCGCTTGGCTCGCCAAGATTCTACGTCACGAGCACGAGACCAAGCAAGCGAGACAAAGCTGCTTGGCTTGGATGAGATCAAGGAAACTTAATGAAGGCCGTGATTCGAATCAGGACTACCACCGAGTTCAACGTCCTCCTCGCCACCTCCCAACTCGGGTCGGTGCCGCTGTCCTGGATCCCTGCAACTGAAATCCCCCAGCCCTGCCAAAAACTCCTCGTCCACGATCACGACATGACCTCGGAACTCGCCGCTTTCCATGGCGATTCCATCTCACTCACCGTCCTCCGTTCGCAGTTGGACGATCCGATCTACCTCCGCGAAGTCACCCTCCACGCCGCCACCTCCGGCAACACCGTGGAATACGGCCTGATCGAAATTCTCCTCGACTCATTCCCGCCCGAACTCCGCCCACTCATCCTCGCCGGAGACACACCCCTCGGCACCATCCTCACCTCCTCCGGTCTTCCCTTCCACAGCGAGCCCCAAGGTTTCTTCACCGTGCCAAGCCACGCCCTCGAAACCATTTTCCCGCCATCTCCCTCTGGAAAAATCCTGTTTGGACGCTATAATCACTTGGTTGGAGAAAATGCCAAAATTTTCGCCCGCATCCTCGAAATCCTTCCTCACTGAAATCCTCAATACTCAATAATCAATCTCCAATGCACTACGATGCCATCATCATCGGCGGCGGCCCCGCCGGTGCCACCTCCGCCACGCTCCTTGCCGGGAAAGGCCACCGCGTCCTTCTCGTCGAGAAAACCACCTTTCCCCGCTACCACGTCGGCGAGTCCCTCATGCCCTTCTGCTGGTTCACGCTGAACCGCCTCGGCGTCCTCGACCGCATGGAGGAGATCGGTTTCACGCGCAAACACAGCGTCCAGTTCGCCTCCACCGACGGGAAAATTTCCTCTCCCTTCTACTTCTTCCAGCACTTCGATCATCCCGCCGCCACCACCTGGCAGGTCGAGCGCAAGGACTTCGACCTCATGCTCCTCGACAACGCCCGCTCCAAGGGCGTCGAAGTCCGTGAAAATACTACCGCCCTAGATTTCCTGAAATCCGGCGACCGCATCACCGGCATCCGCGCCCGCACAGGCGATGAAGATCCCTTCGAAGCCACCGCGCCTATCACTCTCGATTGCACCGGCCGCGACGCCCTCTATCAGCGGAAACACGGCACGCGCCACCGCGATCCCATGCTCAACAAGGTTTCCATCTGGACCCTCTTCCAGGACGCGAAACGCGACCCCGGCCTTGAAGAAGGAGCCACCACCATCGCCTACCTTCCCGGCGGCGGTTGGTTCTGGAACATCCCGCTGCGCGACGGGGTCGTCAGCTCCGGCATCGTCGCCGAGCGCGACTACCTCTTCAAACCCGGTGAAACCCGCGATCCCGCCGAAATCTACGCCCGCGAAATCGAGAACAACGCCTGGATCAAGGAGCACCTCTCCGTCGGCAAACAATTCGGCGAATACTGGGTCACCGGCGAATATTCCTACCGCGCCGAACACTGCGCCAACGACGGCCTCGTCCTCGTCGGCGACGCCTTCGCTTTCCTCGATCCCGTGTTCTCCTCCGGTGTCTTCCTCGCCCTCAAATCCGGTGAAATGGCTGCGGACGCCGCCCACGCCGCCCTCGAAAAAGGCGACACCTCCGCCGCCGCCTTCGCCCAATACGGCGAGGATCTCTGCGGCCACATCGAAACCATGCGCCGTATCGTTTACGCCTTCTACGACAAGGACTTCAGCTTCGCCAAACTCATCCGCAAATATCCCGACCTCCGCCCCAAACTCACCGACGTCCTCATCGGCAACATCGAAGGCAAGGACTACACCGACCTCGCCCGGGCCATCACCGATTTCGCGAAATTGCCAGAACCCCTCGACTACGGTCGAGTCCCGGCAACAGTGTGAGACGCTAGCGCGTCGCCTCCGTGGGCTCCAGTCTTGCGTCTTGTGTCTTGCCGTCTTGAGTCTTTCCATGAACTTCGCCTTCCTCACTCCCGGCACCGGCTCCTACTACTGCGGCGCCTGCATGCGCGACAATGCGCTCGCCAAATCGCTCCTCGCCGCAGGGCATCAGGTTTCCCTGCTGCCGATGTATCTGCCGCTTCAGCTCGATGAGGAAAAACTCGATCAACCCGGAAACCCGCTCTTTTTCGGAGGCATCAATGTGTATCTCCAGCAAAACGTTTCCCTCTTCCGGCACACACCGCGCTGGTTCGATGATTTTCTCAACGGCTCCAAACTCCTCCGCTTCGTCGCCAAACGAAGCCACATGACTTCCGCCCGAGTCCATGGCGCGATGGCGTTGGCCATGCTCCGCATTGAGGACAGCCACTTCGGCAAGGAACTCGATAAGCTCATCGACTGGCTCGCCATCGAAAAGCCGGACATCCTCTGCCTCGGCACCGCTCTGCAAGCAGGCATGATCCGCCAGCTCAAGCAGCGCCTCGGGGTGAAAATCATCTGTTTTTTCCAAGGCGAGGACAGCTTTCTCGACGGGCTCCCCGAGCCTTTTAAATCCTCTTGCTGGGCGGAACTGCGCGACCGCCTAAAGGATGCAGATCTACTGGTGGCTCCCAGCCAGTTTTATGCCGACCTCATGCGGCAGCGCCTCGATTCCCCAGACCTCCGCATCGAAATCATGCCCAACGGCATCGACCTCGAAGGCTACCTCCCGCCCAACCCATCAACGCCACCCGTCATCGGCTACCTCGCCCGCATGATTCGGGAAAAAGGCCTGCCGGAACTCGTCGAAGCCTTCATTCATCTCCGCACCGCACTGAAGCACCCCGATGCCCGCCTTCACATCGCCGGAGCCGCCACCGCAGGCGATTCCGCACTCATTGCAGAACTCAAACAGCAACTCGAAGGAGCCGGACTCAGCGATCAAGTCACCTGGTCGCCAAACATATCACGCGAAGAAAAAGCCCGCATGCTCTCCTCGCTAACCCTCTTCTCCGTCCCCGCCACCTACCCGGAAGCCTTCGGCCTCTATGTGTTGGAAGCCATGGCCAGTGGCGTGCCCGTCATCCAACCTAACGCCTCCTCGTTTTCCGAAATCCTCTCGACATCCCATGCCGGACTCCTCGTCCCGCCAGGCGACACCATCGCGCTAGCCAACGCATGGCACGAACTTCTCAATCACCCCGAAGCCCTCCATACCTTCCGAGAGAAAGGTCGCCACGCCGCAGAGCAATCCTATAGCGTCAAAGCCATGCGTGATCGATTACTCGATCTCGCAAACAAATTGGATGAGGCTGAGAGCCGGAAGCCCGATTGACGACAGGCCGTCAGCCAAAAGAAATCTTGGCAAAGCGGACTGAAGGGCTAAAATCGCATGCTGATGAGCATACTAGAAATAGCCATCTAATCCCATACTCAATGGACGGCAACCACTACCACTAGATAAAATAAGTATTACTATATGAAAATTTCATAATATCATAAATGACGTCAAAAAATCAAAATCGTGAAATGGGTAGTCATGAATGAGGCAGTTTGGCAGGAACCTTGCAAATGGATTGGAGTGCCCTGCGCAGATTTCCCGGAAAGTTAGAAACTAAGTCCCATGGCACTTACGGATCGAAAAAAGATCAGTTTCGGTCGCGAGCCTTTCAACGGATACAGTCACCTTATTGGCGCGGCTGCGTCCGTGGTGGGGGGGATCGTTCTGATCGAGCAGGCGCTGGGGAACCCTCTGCTTGTGATTGCTTGCGCAATTTACGCGGTCTCGTTGTTTCTGGCATTCTTTTCAAGTGCTCTTTTCCATTTGGTGAGTGGTCCGCCCGAGTTATGCCGTCGCTTGCGGGATTTTGATCACTATTGCATTGGTGGGCTCATTATGGGGACTTACGCACCCTTAGCGGTGCAAATGTTACCCTGGGCGTGGGCACTGGCCTGCCTGGTATATTTAATTACCGTCGCTACGGTGAGCGCCGTGGTGACATCCCGCAGGCGGGGTGAGATAAGTCGCTCGAAGCTTTCCTCTTGGTATATTGGAATGGCTACATTGTCCCTTTTCTCAGTGCCGTTTTGCTGGGCTGATTTTTGGCAGCCTATCCTTTGGATCGCTTTTGGAAGTTTATTTTACATCACGGGTGCGGTTTGTTATTTAGCTAAAATTCCACGGCGTTCAATGTGGTTAAATTTTCATGAAGTGTGGCACATATTCGTCATGATCGGGGCGTTTATTCACTATCAGGTCATCCTCTGGCTGGTTTAATTTTCTCACTATTTACGATAATGTCCTATATCCCTCCATACCCAAAGCCGTTGGATGCCTCTTCGAAGCGTTCACTCTGGAATCTATTCAAGCGTAGTCGGAGATCCTGGTTATCGACGTTGTATGAGGGTAGCTATAGCGGGCGGATTTCACGGGTGCGCCTGCTGGGATTACAGCTTTTCATCGTGAAAATTCCGGATCTCATCAAGGAAGTGCTGGTCGATAAATTCGAGCACTACCCCAAGCACGAACTTGCGGAGACAGCACTTAAGCCCCTGCTTGGTGAAAGCATTTTCACCACAAACGGCCCGGTATGGGAACGGCAGCGGCGAATGCTTGATCCGGCCTTCGGGCAAGCAAAACTGAAGGAAGTTTTTTCGCTGATGTCCGGAGGTGCGGATGCGATGATGAGTCGGTTCGACAGCATTGAGGATGGTGGGGTGGTGGACATTGAGCTTGAGATGACTCATGTCACTGCGGACATCATCTTGAGGACGATTTTGTCCGAATCCCTCGAAAGCGAGGGGGCGCGCAAAATTTATGAAGCTTTTAGCCTGTTTCAGGAGAAAGCGGTTGTGATGATCCAACTGGGTTTCTTCCGCCTTCCTCTGTGGCTCGCGCCTCGTCATTACATGATTTGGAGGCGCACGGGAAAAGAGATTCGTGAACTGCTGGCCGTTTCGATCCGCGGCCGCTACGAAGACTATCAGCGTGGAAATCCCGGAGATCATAAAGACATCCTGCAGTCCTTGCTGGATACGCGCGATCCGGTGGATGGTTCGGCTTTCACGCTCGTGGAGTTGGTCGATCAGGTGGCGATGTTGTTTCTCGCGGGGCATGAGACATCGGCCAGCGCCTTGTCGTGGTCCCTGTTTCTTCTCGCAAAATGTCCGGAGATCCAGGAGCGACTTCATCAGGAAACCTGCCAGTTGCTTGGCGACCGCCAACCTGAATTCAGCGATATTCCCAGACACAGGCAGATCCGCAATGTGTTCCGTGAAACGATGCGAATCTATCCTCCGGTAGGCTTCCTAACCATCCGTAAGGCTGTGGGTGGAATGAAGTTAGATCAGTATGACCTGCCTGACGGCTCGCCGGTCACCATTTCACCATGGTTAGTCCACCGTCACCGGGAATTATGGGAACGCCCTAATGAATTCGATCCTGATCGTTTTGATGGCGGACTGGAGCAACCGCAATGCGCTTACATCCCATTCGGACAAGGCCCGCGAATCTGTATCGGCGCGGCGTTTGCCATGCAGGAAGCGATGTTGATACTGGCTTCATTGACGAGGCGCTATCGCTTCGAACCCGTTGCGGGCGCTGATCCTGAGCCCACGTCGCGATTGACCATTCGTTCGCTCGATGGCATCTCATTGCATGTTTGGAAGCGCCCTCAGGTCACTCACACACAGTCCGTGCAGGATGACATCAAGGTCGAGGCAGCGAAGGAGCAAAAATGTCCGTTCCACTGAATCTATAAGCCCCCCTTTGCGTTAAGACACGTTGAAAGCGGAGGATTCCTGTCGCACACCGGAGGAAGCGAATCAGAATTTCATGAGGTTACGCCGGTCGTGGGCACAGTCAACGATGCTGCCGTCCGGAAAACGGGTAGTGAAAAACCTTCACGCGCGATCACTCCGGCAGCGGGGCGTTGCGGAAGCGGGCGTGCTGTTTGCGGATCATCGTGTCGTAGGGGGTGTCGATGAGAGGGTAGTGCAGGAGCGATAGTTCCGACCATTTCACCGCCCCCGCGCGGTCGCCCATGGCGAAGCGGACTTCCGCCATCGTATCGAGATAAGCTGCCTGTCCGGGGTTTTTCGCGATGGCGGCCTGGAGATGTTTCTCGGCTTCGGGGAGTTTCATGCGCGCACGCGACGCGAGCCATGCGGCCGTGTTGCGGGTGTTGTCGCATTCCGGGAAACGCGCGATCACCGCGGAAATTTGCGCCCACGATTCGCCGAACCATTTATCAAGCTCCTTGTTGAGTCCTACCTTTCGGAGCATCGGAAAGAAGTCGTCGGCGAGGATACCGTCGGTCGCGAAATTCCGGTGTATGTCTTCCAGCAGCGCGATGGCTCGTTCGCGGTCATCGGGGAGCACGTCGAGTGCTTTCGAGAGATCGGCATTGAGACGCGCCTTCGCGTAACCGGAAAGGGAGCCGCCGGAAAACTGCTCACTCGCGTAGGCCTGCACCAGAGCCTCGTAGCAGGAAGCCGCGATGTCCCAGCGGCCATCCTCAAACATTGAGCGGGCATAAGTATCGAGCACGCCGACGAAATCTCCCTCCGAAACATCCGCGTGCAAGGCGGCCCGGAGAAACCACACCGCCGCGCGTTCCGCATCGCCGCCATAGACGTAGAGATTTCCGATACGGGAGCAGTTCGGCGAGTATCCGAGAGAAAGTTTTTCCGCCATCGCATCATGATGCGCGGCACGTTTTTCAAAGCCCGCCCGCCGCAAGGTGACGGCCAAATAGGCATGGAAATCGGGTGAACCAATCACCCCGCCACCCTTATCATCGAGTATGCCGGCAGCTTCCTTCCAACGCGAGGCGGCGCTGAAATATTTGTCGATCGAAGGCCACATCGCAGAGGACTTGGATTCCTCGTCCAATGCATCCCGCGCCTTCAGGGCGGAGGCCACATCCTGCCTCGCGACCGCCAACGTGCGTATCCTTTCCAGATGATCCTGCTTCTCCTCATCCGGGATTTTTTCGATCGCCTCCCAGGCTTTACCCATCCACTTCCCATACAAGTTCTCGGGATCCGAGCCCACACCGAAGAGCGCCATCATCACGCGGAGCTTATCGGGATGGCTGATGCCCGGCTCGATCTCCGCAACCCACGCCAGCCATTCCGAAACCTCTGTTTCCTCGCCGAAAGCGGTGGAAAAAAGCTCCCCCCAGCGGTTCTCGTCGTCGCCGGCCCAGATGGCTCCGCTGGACGCCGCAAAACGCGGAGCACCGGAAACGGGTTCGAACAATGAGGTCATAAAATCGATGAAACCTTGCGGGCGCTCCTTTGCATACTTCGCGAGCGGAGCGGTGTATGCCTCGTCCATCTCCTTCGTAAGCCCGCGCGTTTCCAGGAAGCTGGCAATCAGGAGCAGTTCCATGAGCGGAGTGCCGTCACCGCCATCCTCCTCTTCATTGATCATCTTTGTGAAACGCTCCGCGACCCATGCCTTGTAATCGGGATTTTTCGCATCCAGCCCGAGCGTCTCCATCGCCTCTCCGATGCGTTCCTGGGAAAGGTAATGTACGAAACCAAGCCCGGGACTTTCCTCCGCCTGATGCTTTTCCGCCTCCGGCATCCTGCCGAGCGCGGCGAGCGACGCAACCGCGTGCGCTTGGTCGCCGGAATCACGGGCATTCATGATCTTCAAAAGCGGCGCGAAGTCGGCCTCGTTGACCTTTTTTCCCTCCCAGCGTTTCAGAGCGATCGCGACATAGGCATCCAGCGCGTGCGCGCTCCTTTCGCCGTTGCCGTTCTGGCGTATCCACAGCGTCGGATCCCCCCGCAGCACTTTCAATCCTGCGAACAAACGCGAGCGGCGCGACTCCTCCGCCAGCCGTGCCGCACCATCCAGATCACCCTTCACGCGGAGCAACGTGATTTTCCAATCCTCAGTCGCCACATCATCGGGAGCAGGCGGATCCTCCATGCCCTCGCCAAGTTTTCCCATGCTGCGATAAACCCATGCCAACGCGATCAGGTCGTTCGGTTCCTTCGCCGACATCCGCAGCAGGCTTTCCGCGGTGGCGAAATCATCCGCCGCGAGGGCTTCCCGCGCACCCAACATTGCGATCCCGCGGATCAAAGCCACCATGTCCGACTTGATCTCCGGGCGTTTCTCCATCGAGTAAAGTTTCAGGAGCTGGAAGTAGGCCTTCATCCGGCGGAGCTCGTTGATGTGATTCGCCTTGAGGTTCTGCGGAGCCGTCCGGTAGCGCCGGATCTGCTCAAAAATTTCCGGCGGCGTCTCCGGCCTGATGCGCAGTTCCACTTTCTCAAGCACTTCCGCCGCCCGTTTCGCCCTTTCCGGATCATCGGAAACACTCGCCTCGCGCAGCGCCTCCAGCGCCGTCTCGCCCTTGTCCCAGAGCGCGCGGGTGGCATCTTCCCTTTCGCGGTATGAATCCGATGACAGCCTCGTGACCAGATCCTCCACCCCATCCGCGCCGATTTTCGGGTCAGCCGCCTCCGCAGCGAACGAAACGGTAGCCATCAGGGACAACAGGGCGAGCGTCGCAGGGAACTTCATATATGGGGGAACATGAACCGTCTGGCGGAGGTTTCAACCTCGCCGTCGGGAAAAAAGGGGAACCGCTGTGCCGTCCTTGGCGCTGTGAGCCACGTTCCGGTCGCTCAAAAAGTGGGGTCGTCCTTCGGGTTGCATGTCTTCCTAAGAAGGCATGACAATCGCCCGGCGGTTAGTGACCCCGTAATATTCACATCGGTCCGGGCCAGCTACCAAACTAGTCGAACACAGCAGTAGGCCGCGAAGCTAATCGCAGCCCCCGCCCCGCGCAACAATTTTTCGGAACTCTCGCGGAGGGAGCGCATGCTTGTGAAAGCTGGCGGCTGCGGAAGAGTATAATAGGGATGAACCGCATTTCCGCCATCGCCTGCCTCTCCGTCTGCCTCGCCATACTTCCCGCCCACGCTGAGGAAAAACAACAGCCCAAGACATGGACGGATCCGAAAGCCGCCGGCGCAGAAGATCCCGATTTTCTGATCCAGGGCGAATACCAACACGTCGCGATGGGCGCGCAGGTCGTGGCGCTCGGCGATGGGACATTCGATGTTTACTTCCTCGAAGGCGGACTTCCCGGCGCGGGCTGGGAACCCGGAAAGGCGCGGACTATCGTGAAAGGTTTGCGGAATGGTGAATCCGCAGAGACGGGCGGAGTAACCGTTTCTCTCGAAAAAGGCTTCATCACCCTGAAAGATCCCGCTGGAGAATTGCGCAAGCTCACCCGTATCGACCGCGAAAGCCCGACCCTCGGCGCGAAGCCTGCCGAGGGTGCGGTCGTCCTTTTCGACGGCACGCACGCGGACGAATGGGAAAACGGCAAGGTGGAGGACGGCCTCTTGCAAGCCACCGGCAGCACCACCAAGAAGAGCTTCGGCGATTACCACCTGCACCTCGAGTTCCGCACGCCTTATATGCCTGCCGCCCGTGGCCAGGGGCGCGGCAACAGCGGCATTTACCACAGCGGCCGCTGGGAAACGCAGATCCTCGATTCGTTCGGACTTGAAGGGAAAGACAACGAGACCGGCGGCATCTACTCCGTCGCAGAACCCCGCCTCAACATGTGCCTGCCTCCGCTCGCGTGGCAGACCTACGATGTCGATTTCACCGCCACGAAGTTCGACGCCGAAGGCAAGCGCACCGCCTGGCCGCGCATCACGGTCAAGCTCAACGGCGTCACCGTCCACGAGGATCTGGAGATCACCAAGGACAACACCGGCTCCGCGCCGCTAAGCAAGCCGCTCACCTCGCCAGAGGGTCCCATTTTCCTCCAAAACCACGGCAACCCCGTCGTATTCCGCAACATCTGGATCGTCTCAGGAAAACCCTAGCACTGGATCATTTTGTGATTTCCGTTTTTCCTGGGAAATTAAAATCGGTTGACTAGTCCAAAGCCACCCTTATCCGAACCCGGCACTTTCGGATGAAAACCGCCTTCCTAATTCGGGCAAGTTTGATCATCGTTGGTGCGTATCCCTGAAGTCTTTTGCCGCACATCCATATTTTACCCCGTGTTTCAGGGTTCACATGGGTCGTGGCTCCTGCCATTTGATCATGAAATTTCCCGGCTCCTTTCCATTTATCACTCTCCTGCTTGCTGGATTGACCAGTTGTGCGCCGCAGATTCCCGGCGCGAGGGAAAACTTGGCATTGCCCGGGGATTGGAAAAACGCGGCAAACTTTCCGGTCGCATCGCCGTCACGCGACCTCTCGCGGTGGTGGAATCGTTTCGAGGATCCCACGCTGTCACGGATCATTTCCACAGCCCTTCAAAATAGCCCAGACACAGCGTCAGCTTCCGCCCGGATTCGCGAGGCTCGCTCGCGACGGGATGCCGAACAATCCCTGTTTTTCCCCTCCGTGCGTGGCTCCGCATTGGTCAGTTCGAGCGACGCTTCCGGCTCAAGTTCGACCACCAACTACACGTCAGGCCTTAATGCCTCATGGGAGGCGGATCTTTTCGGCAAGCGCCGCAGCATCGTGGAGGCCGCCTCCGCGCAAGTCGGTGCCAGCGAGGAAAATTTCCACTCCGTGCAAGCCTCGCTCGCCTCGGAAATCGCCATCGCCTACACCCAGCTCCGCGTGAATGAGGCCGCGCTTGAAGTGCTTGAACGCACCGTCGAGACCCGCGCGGAAACCTCCCAACTCGCCGCATGGCGGAATCAAGCTGGCGAGACCGATTCACTGGAGTCCAGCCAAGCCCTGAGCAGCCTGGAGCAGGCACGCGCCGGGATTCCCGCCATCCAGCAGTCCATTTCCCAAACCCGGAATCTCCTCACGCTCCTATCCGGCCAAGTCCCCGGTGGTCTCGATGCTCAACTTGCCTCAGGAAAAAAAGCCATCCCCGATCCTGCCAGCAGCCTTGCCGTGGGCATTCCCGCAGACACCATCCGCCAGCGCCCGGATGTCCGCCTCGCCGGTTATCAACTGTTAGCCGCCGCGGCGAATGTGCGGGCCGCAGATGCCGAGCGCTACCCCTCGCTCAACCTGACAGGATCACTCGGAACGAACGCGCTCAGCGCCGGAAAAATCTTCAACCCGGAGACCGTGACCAGCGGCGTCATCGCCGGGCTCAGCGGCCCCATCTTTGATGCAGGCCGCATCCGCTCGGACATCGCCGTGCAGAACGCCATCGAGGAACAAGCCTTCCAGACCTATCGCTCCACCGTGCTCCTCGCACTCTCGGAGGTGGAGGATTCGCTCATCGCCTGCCGCCGCACCACCGAGCGTCTCGTAACTCTGGAAAAGGCCACAGCGGCCGCCCGCGAGGCCGCAACGCTCGCCCAGCAGCGCTACGCGGCGGGCATCACCGACATTCTAACCGTCCTCGATTCCCAGCGCGCCCTGCTCGGCCTCGAAGACAGCCTTTTCACCGTCCGCGCCAACCGCGCGATCACCTACATCCAGCTCTACAAAGCCCTCGGCGGCGGTTGGTCTTCCGGCTCTTAAATTTTCTCTACCCATCATGTCAAAGCTGCAATCGAATGAAGATCTGGCGGAAATCGTCCGCAGCGGAGCATCGCGCCCGATCCGCAAGTGGTTGATCATCACCATCGTCCTCGCCATGGCCGGAGGCGGGATCTGGTTCTGGTCCGTCCGGAACGAGGGTGTCAGCGAAGAGCCGGAATACCTCACCGAGTCGGCGAAAATGGGACGCATCTCACTCATCGTCAGCGCGGCAGGAAATCTCGCGCCAACCAACCAGGTGGTCATCGGCTCCGAGCTTTCCGGCACGATCAGCGAAGTTTACGTGGACACCAACGACATGGTGAAAAAGAACCAGCCTCTCGCCAAGCTCGACACCACCAAGCTCAACCAGCAAACCGAGCGAAGCCGCGCCGCGCTGCTAGCCGCCAAGGCCCGAGTGAATCAAGCCCAGGCCACTCTAACAGAAAGCAAGGCATCGCTCGCGCGGCAAGAGGAACTCCTCGATATCAGCGGCGGCAAGACTCCCTCACGCGCCACCATGGATACCTCGCGCGCCACCGTCGCCCGGGCACAGGCGGACTTGGAAAGCACCCAAGCCGCGGTCGCCGGTGCCGAGGCGGATGTAAAATCCTTCGAGCGCGACATGCAGCAAGCAACCATCATCTCGCCGGTGGACGGCATCGTGCTGGTCCGCACGATCGAAGTCGGCCAAACGGTAGCCGCCTCATTCACCGCGCCCACGCTTTTCACCATCGCGGAGGATCTGAAAAAAATGGAGCTCATCGTCGCCGTTTCCGAGTCCGATATCGGGCGCGTCGAGGCTGGCCAGACGGCAACCTTCAGCGTGGATGCTTGGCCCGGCCGCTCATACACCGCCAAGGTGAAGAAGGTGGCATTCGGCTCGGCTAACAACCAGACCTCTGGCAACGGTGACAATGCCAACGCTGGCGCCGCCGCCAGCGGTGTCGTCAACTACACTACCGAGCTGGACGTCGCCAACGAAGATCTCTCGCTCCGACCCGGCATGACCGCCACCGTGGACATCGCCATCGTGGACAAGCCGGACATCCTCGTCGTGCCCAACGTGGCTCTTCGTTTCGACCCCGTCTTCGCAGCAGCAGTTGGGAAACCCGACGAATCAGCGCGCACCCTCGTCCAAAGCCTGACACCCGGTAGCCGCCGCTGGCGTGGCACCGCGCCTCCCAAGGCTGGCTCCCGAAGCGCCGAACCTCATGTCTGGATTCTCCGCGATGGGGAACCGGTGCAAGTAAATGTCGCCCTCGGAATCACCGATGGTCGGATGACAGAAATCACCAACTCCGAACTGACGGCAGGCACTCCCGTGATTGTCAGCATCAAGCCCGTAAAAGCCGAATGACCGGAGAAACACTCATCGAACTCCGTAGCCTGACCAAAACCTACGGCACCGGGGAAGCCGCCTTCCAAGCCCTGCGCGGGGTGGATTTGTCCATCCGTCGCGGTGAGTTTGTCGCCGTCATGGGGCCCAGCGGTTCGGGGAAATCCACGCTGATGAACCTGTTGGGCTGCCTCGACACCCCCGACTCCGGATCATACCGATTCAAGGGCATCCAGGTGGAGACGCTCAACAAGGACCAGCGCTCGCTCATCCGCCGCCACGCACTGGGTTTCATTTTCCAGGGCTTCAATCTGTTGGCCCGGACTTCCGCATTGGAAAATGTCGAGCTGCCCCTGCTCTATCGCGGCTATTCCCGCAGGCAGCGTCATGAGATGGCCCGTGCGGCGCTCGCCAGCGTCGGCCTGCCGGACAAGGAGCGCAACACCCCTGCGGAACTCTCCGGCGGCCAGCAGCAGCGGGTCGCCATCGCCCGCGCCATCGTCACGAATCCCGACACGCTCTTCGCCGATGAGCCGACCGGAAACCTCGATTCCACCACCACCAAGGAGACCATGGAGCTGCTCCGCGGCCTCAATACCAAACTCGGAATATCCATCATCATGGTCACCCACGAGGACGAGGTCGCCACCTACGCCCAGCGGATCATCCAAGTCCGTGACGGTCTCATTTCGTCGGATACGACGAGGTGAGAAGTTATTAGTTAAGAGTTATAAGGTCAGAAATTCCTTTGATTCCTCCACCGACTCACAACCCTTTCACCAATAACTCCACCAAGTGATTTTCAACGCCTTTCTCATCGCCCTGCGCGAGATCCGCCGGAATCTGACGCGGTCATTCCTGACCGTGGTCGGAATCGTCATCGGCGTGGCGGCCGTGATCACGATGGTCACCTTGGGACGCGGCGCCACCGAGGCGGTCAAGGAGCAGATTTCCAAGATGGGCAGCAATCTCCTCATCGTCCGTCCCGGCCAGGGCTGGGGCAGCTGGGGTGCTCCGCAGTTCAGCATGAAAGACGTCGGCACCATCCGCGACCAAGTGCCCGGCATTGCCTCGCTTGCGCCGTTGGTGCAAGGCAACGAGAAGGCCGTCTATCAGGAAAATGACCGCGCCACCGACATCCAGGGAACCACCTCCAACTACTTCGCCATCGCCAACTGGGAAATTGCCGAAGGCCGGATTTTCACCGATGCCGAGGTGGACGAGGCCGCTCCGGTCTGCGTCATCGGCGAGACGATACGCAAGGAGCTTTTTGGCGAAGGCGTGGATCCCACCGGACTCAAGATCCGCTTGAAATCCATGTCCCTTGAAGTCATCGGCGTCACCGCCGTAAAGGGCCAGGGCGGATTTGCCGATGACCTGGACGACAACATCATCACCCCCTACACCACCGTCCTCCGGCGCCTCAACGGCCGCGGCAACGGCAACAACATCAGCCAGGTGATGATTTCCGGACAAGAGAACTATCCCGGCGCGAACATCGTCGCGGATGTCAGTTCGCTGATGCGCGAGCGGCGCAACGTCGGTGCCAACGAGGAGGACAATTTCAACGTGTTCGACTCGCAGCAACTCGCGAGCGTGATCAGCTCCAGCACCCAGGTGATGACCTCTCTGTTAGGCGCGGTGGCCGGCGTCAGCCTGCTCGTCGGCGGCATCGGCATCATGAACATCATGCTCGTATCCGTGACCGAACGCACGCGTGAGATCGGCATCCGCCTCGCCATCGGCGCACGGGCGCGCGAGGTGCTTCTCCAGTTCCTCGTCGAGGCCGTCACCCTCTCCTGCATCGGCGGAGTGACAGGCATCCTTCTCGCCTACGGCCTGTGCGTTTCCCTCGCCAAGGTGGTCGGTGCGCCCTTCCTTTTCGATCCGAAGATCAATCTCATCGCCTTCGTCTTTTCCGCCGCCATCGGCATCATCTTCGGCTTCATGCCCGCCCGCCGCGCCGCCGGACTCGATCCCATCGAAG
This sequence comes from Akkermansiaceae bacterium, assembly GCA_043747935.1. Classification (GTDB taxonomy): domain Bacteria; phylum Verrucomicrobiota; class Verrucomicrobiia; order Verrucomicrobiales; family Akkermansiaceae; genus Luteolibacter. Next base: position 590 of record JAYTOE010000233.1, on the reverse strand, counting down.
CCCTCAGGCATGAGTAAGCGAAGCCCGGGCTATCTGGCTTTGTAAGCGTCCCAAAATCCACCCCCTATTCAACCGCCTCTGACCGTGCATCCTCGCCGGGATGTCCAAACCACGCCCCGATCCATCCCGCCGCCTGACCTGCACCGATGCCCGCTTCGTTGAGGTCGAGTTCCCGCGCCAGCTCCGTCCCCGCCTCGTCATCGAGTTCAGCGAAGGTCTCCGCCTACTTCTTGAGGACGATGCCGCCATCCCGCTCGCCGCCGAGTTTATCGCCGCTTTCCGCAACCACCTTTCCGCGAAAGGAGGCCGCCCGTGCTGAACCTCACCGCCAACGCCCTCAAGGTCTTCCTCGCCCTCGATCCCTGCGACATGCGCAAATCCTTCAACGGCCTCCAGCAGCTCGCCGCCGACCAGCTCGGCTCCGCCCCCTCCCGCGACGCCCTCTTCGTCTTCACCAACAAGCGCCGCAACCGTATCAAGCTCCTCTACTTCGACGGCACTGGCCTGTGGCTCGCCACAAAGCGCCTGGAAAAAGGCCGCTTCAGCTGGCCAGCCCCCAGCGAGCCGGGACAGCGCCGCATCAAGCTCCA
>JAYTOE010000232.1:0-8327 GCA_043747935.1 Akkermansiaceae bacterium | reverse complement strand
AAACAGCCGCCGAAGCAGTCAGGCGAGGCCGAACCCTACGGGCTCGCCCGCCTGCTTCGGACGGTGTGGAAATGGTACCAGGTGCTTCATCGCAACATTAAGTCATAATTTCTATTCACGGGAAGGGATCATCCTCCGCCCACATCCGCATTGGACTCTCGCCCCGGGATGCTTCACCCTCCGCGCGTGCCGTTTTCCGTCGACTATCCCCGCCTTCTCTCGAACCCCACTCCCTTGGTGCGGCGGTTCATGGGCTTGCTGGCGGATGAGGTGCCGCTGGAAGCCCTCGCGCAGCGGAGCCAACGGGTGACGCGGCAGTATTACGGGAAGACGATGCGGCTGTTCGCGCCGCTCTACGTTTCTAACGAGTGCGTCAACAACTGTTCCTACTGCGGCTTCTCCCGCGATGCCGCGATCCTGCGGACGACCCTGACCGTGGATCAGGTCGTGACCGAGGCGAAATATCTTCACGCACAGGGTTTCCGAAACCTCCTGCTCGTCGCCGGCGAGCATCCGAAATTCGTTTCCGAAGGCTACCTCCAGAAGTGCCTCGACGCGCTGATCCCGCTTTTCCCGACCCTCGCGCTGGAGGTCGGCCCGATGGAGGACGACCAATACACGGAGCTCGTGAACCACGGCGCGGAGGGGCTGATCGTGTATCAGGAAACCTACCACCGCGAGACCTACCAGACGCTGCACACGGCGGGTCCGAAGAAGAATTTCGATTGGCGTTTGGATTGCCCGGAGCGCGCTTACGCGGGCGGTTTCCGGCGCATCGGCATCGGCGCGCTGTTCGGTCTGGCGGATTGGAAACATGAGGCGCTCTCGCTCGCCGCGCACCTCGAATACCTCTACAAGCACTGCTGGAAGGCGCAGTTCTCCGTCGCTTTCCCGCGCATGAGACCGTATGCTGGGAACTACCAATACGAGCCGGATCCCACCCGCTACCTGCCGGATGCCGCGCTGCTGCGTCTTGTCACCGCGTTCCGGATCACCTTCCCGCAGGTCGCCATCGTCCTCTCCACCCGCGAGCCCGCGCCGCTGCGCGATGCGATGGCCCCGCTGGGAGTGACGCACATGTCCGCCGGCGCGCGCACCGAGCCGGGCGGCTACACCGGTGCCGGTTCCGATGACCTCCACCTCACCGTAAAAGGCCGCCGCGTGGAGCTTTCCGAAAAATCCGGGAAGGAAAAAGCCACCGAACAATTCCAGATCCACGACACCCGAACCCCCGCGCAGGTCGCGGAAATGCTACGCAGCCAGGACATCGATCCGGTGTGGAAAGATTTCGACCAAGCGCTGGTGAAGGCGTAGCGGGTCTGTTCAGACGTCGTCCCGGATCAGGTGTTTCGGGAAATCCTCCACGCGTTCGCAGGCGATCTGTTCCATCACCTGCTGGAGTTGGCGCTTGAGCATGAAAATCGTGTGCTCGCCGCCCTTGTTGCCCATCGCGCAGACGCCGTACATGAAGCTCCGGCCCATGAAGGCGAACTTTGCGCCGGTGGCGAGGGCGCAGGCCACGTCGGGACCGGAACGCACGCCGCTGTCGATCATGAGGGTCGTTTTATCACCCACCGTGCGGACGAGTTCTGCGAGCGGCTTGATGGTCGATTGCCCGGCATCCAACTGGCGGCCGCCGTGATTTGAAACGATCATGCCATCCACTCCGCAAGCGATCGCCCGCTCGGCGTCTTCGGTGGTGACGATGCCCTTGATGACGAGTTTGCCGGGCCAGCGGTCGCGCAGGCGCTTGATCTTGTCGGCGTTGAGCCGCCCGCTGAAAGTCTTGTTCATGAACAACCCGAGGTGCTTCATGCTGAGTCCTTTGGGGATGTAGGGTTTCATGGTTTGGAATTCGGGTGCGCCCGCGAAGAGTTGGGAAAACGACCACGTTGGGTGGGTCGTCATCTGAAGGACATTCTTCAAAGTCATGCGCGGGGGAATCGACAGGCCGTTGCGGATTTCCTTGGGGCGATAGCCAAAGGTCGGAGTATCCGCCAAAATCACGAGGGTCGGGAAACCGGCGACCTCGGCGCGTTTGAGAAGCTTGTCACGGAGATCCTCTTCGACCGGATGGTAAAGCTGGAACCATGCGTTGCCCTCGGTGAGTTCGGCCACTTTCTCGATGCTCGCCGTGCCCACGGTGCTGAGGACGAAAGGGATGTTCGCCTTGAACGCGGCCTTCGCGAGGATCTCCGTAGCGCGGGGCCACATCAGACCTTGCAGTCCGATGGGAGCGATCCCGAAAGGCGCGTCGTAGGTGCGACCGAACAACTCGGTTTTTTGCGAAGCTCCGGCGTAATCGCGCAGGTAATACGGCCTCAGTTGCACCTCACGGATCTCATCCGTGTTGCGCTGAAGGTTGATTTCCGAGAAACATCCGCCCTCCAAGTAATCGAAAGCGAAACCGGGCATGCGCCGTTTCGCCCTCTGGCGCAGGTGCTCGATGGAGGGCAGTGATGAATTGAAGGATTCTTCCATGGATCTTTGGGTGGTCGGGGTTCGAGCCGCAACGCTAGCGCGACACGCGGTCCTGGCAAAGGCAGATTTTCAGGCTCCATGGATGCCGGATGGGACTCTCATCATCCCGACGTGATCGCGCTAGCAACTTGAATCCACCCTGCTTTTCAATCACATTTGTCCGAACCGCCCGAATCATCCTCACTGCCTCAGCAAGAGATCGGAAATGACCATCCGGTGATCCGTCGTTTTCGTGGGGACGACAATGGAACTGACCGGATCGAACTGGCGGGTGGCGTAGATGTGATCGATGCGCAGGATGGGGAAGCGGCGGTGGAAGGTGTTGCCCCAGCCGCGGCCGGACTCGCCGAAGCTGTCGTCGAAATCGCGCGTGAGCTGGCGGTGGACGACATCGGTGGCGGACGAGTTGAAATCGCCGCCGAGCAGGGTCGGCCTCGAGGGGAAGGGCGTGGTTTGCTCCAACACCTGCAGGACGACGGAAAGTTCCTTTTTCCGGATGTCGCGGTTTTGCCGGTGCCGGAAACGCGACTCGCTGCTCCACAACCGCATGTCGGTCGCGGCCTGGGCGAGATGGACGTTCACCACCTCGATCTCCGTGCCTTCCGGCAGGCGGACTGTGACCTGCTGGTTGCGCATCATCGGGTTCCTCACCTCGCGGCGGATCTCGAAGCGGGTGACGATCCCGTTCGTCTGGTAGGCGCGGAAATCACCGCCGCCGCCGTAAAGGGTATCAGCGATCAATTTCACCCGATGGGGGAAAACCTGCTGCAGCAGCACGATGTCCGGATCCCATTTGCGCAACTCTTCCAGGGGATCTCCGAAAGAGAAATTGCCGCAGTTCACCGTGGCAATGCGGATCAGGCGCGGGCCGGCTCGCTGCACTTCGCGTTCCGGCGTGAGCTTGGGATGGTTGAAATGGGAAAGGGCTTTCGCCTCATCCATCGCTACCGAAAGGGTCACCGCCCAAACCGCGGTGACGATCAGTGAGAGGGGCGCGCGCAGGAAACAGAACGCGACGACGGAAAGCGCCAGCCCGATCCCGCCCCAGAACCAGAGCGGATACACCGTGAACGCGGCGAGAAAACCCGGTTGGCTGGCGTAGGCCCAGACGGTAAGGACATGCGTCAGCAGCGAGCCACCCACAAACCCCCAACCGACCGCCAAGCGTGTTTTCGACATGGTTGTTTTATTGGAAGAAGGAAGAGAACCACGGATCAACGCGGATATACACAGATCCCATTCAATCCATCGCTCATGTCCTTATCACCTCTTCTTGGAATTTGAATTTTGAGATTTGAGATTTGAGATTTGAGATTTGAGATTTGAGATTTGAGATTTGAGATTTGAGATTTGAGATTTGAGATTCACATCCCCGGAATTCCGAGCCCGCCCGTGAGTTTTTTCATCTCCGCAGCGGCCTGCGACTTGCCTTTCTCGATCGCTTCCTGGACGCCTTTCAGCACCAGATCTTCGAGAAACTCGACATCCGATGGATCGACGACGGCGGGATCGATTTTGATCTCCAGCACATCGCCCGCGCAGGTGGCGCGGACTTTCACCTTGTCGCCGCCGACGGAGACCTCGACCTCGCGCGCGGCCAGCTCTTCCTGCTTCGCGGCCAGCCCCGCCTGCATCTGCTGGGCCTGTTTCATCAGTTTCTGTATGTTCATGATCGTGTGTGTGTTCAGTTCTTGACGAATTCCGCCTCGAATTTCACCAAGGCCGCCTGGATGAGCGGATCCTTGTAAAAGGTGTCTTCCTGCGCGGGCTCCTCGGCTTTCGGAGCGGGTGCGGGAGCCTCCGATATCGCAGCGACAGGGGTGGGCGGAACTTCCTCCTCTTCCTCGTCATCGGCGCTTTCGATGAGGGCATCGAAGGCGGAGAGCGCGTCGCCCGGTTTCTTCGATGGAGCTGTGGGCTGGGCCGCGGGCGCGGGCGCGGCGACTGGGGCGGGGATTTCCTGAACCGGCGGAGCATCGGGTGCGGGAGCCGCTTGGGAAAGGTGATCCGCGCCTTTTGTGAGCACGCTGATCACATCGGTGATACGGACTTCGGAAAGCGTCTGGATCGATTTGATCATCCCGAGCTCGAAGTGCAGGCGCTTGTTGGTGGCCCATTTCATGCGGCCTTCGGTTTCCGCGAATACATCGATGGCGGCGAGAATGCGCTCCGGCGCGTATTCTTCGGCGTCGGCCATGAGTTTTTTCCAGATCGCTTCCGGGATGCCCTCGCCGTCGGCGCTGGGGTCGAGTTTTGCGACGAGCAAGCCGCGTAGGCAGCCGATCAGTTCACCCAGTAATTGGGAAAGTTCGCGGCCGCTTTCCGCTTCGTTTTGGATCAGCTTCAGCGCGCCGGGCGTATCGCGGGACAGCAGCTTTGTGGTCAGCGCCGCGACCTTTTCCCGCGAAGTGAAGCCGAACACATCGAGCACGTTTTCCTCGTTGATCGTCTCACCGCAGAACGCGACAAGCTGATCGAGCATCGACTGCGCGTCGCGCATCCCGCCGTCCGCGCCCTTGGCTATCGCCCACGCGGCCGTGGCGTCGAGGTTGATGCCCTCCTCCTTCGCGATGTGGAGGAGATGATCGGCGATGGTTTGTGTCGGGATGGGCCGCAGGTCAAAGCGCTGGCAGCGGGAGAGGATGGTCGGCAGGATTTTCTGCACCTCGGTGGTCGCGAAAATGAATTTCACGTGATCGGGCGGCTCCTCGAGTGTTTTCAGCAGCGCGTTGAACGCGGCGTTCGAGAGCATGTGCACCTCGTCGATGTAGTAGATCTTGTATTGCCCGCGGGCCGGGGCGTATTTCACGGATTCGCGGAGATCGCGCACCTGCTCGACGCCGTTGTTAGAAGCACCGTCGATCTCCAGCACATCGAGCGAGCGGCCTTCGGCGATCTCGCGGCAAACGTCCTCCTCGGGATCGAAGTCGATCTTCGGGCCGCCGGTGCAGTTCAGCGCTTTCGCGAGAATGCGGGCGGTGGAGGTTTTCCCCGTGCCACGCGGACCGACGAAAAGATAGGCGTGCGCGAGGCGCTTCTGTTCGATCGCGTTCCGCAAAGTGCGGACGACGTGATCCTGTCCGAGCACGTCGGCGAAGGTCTTGGGACGATACTTTCTGGCGAAAACCTGATAACTCACGGAGCGGAGCATAGGTGTCCGGCGGCGTTTGTCCAAAACAGATCTGCGCAGAGCGAAAACCAAAATCCTAGACCCCGGGGGCAAGCGGGGCTTAACCTGTCTGCATGATCGCGGCGATGGAAATGGGAGGCACGAAAACGGTAGTCGCGATCGGAGGGAGGGACGGCACACTGGCGGAGGAATTCCGTTACCCCACCACCACCCCGGAGGAAACGCTGCGGCGGGCGGTGGAGTGGTTTTCCGGAAAGGGAGCGCCCGAAGCCATCGGGATCGCGGCATTCGGGCCGGTGCGAATCGATACGAAAGCTGTCGATTGGGGCACCATGCTGGCGACCCCGAAGCCGGGCTGGGGCGGTTTCTCGATCACGGCAGCGTTGCTCGCCGCATTTCCTGCCGCGAAGATCACTCTCGAAACAGACGTCAACGCCGCCTGCCTCGCGGAAGCACGGATCGGCGCGGCGGAGGGCTTGGAAAACGTGGCCTACATCACCATCGGCACCGGGATCGGCGCGGGGATTCTATGCGACGGGCGGCTGCTGCACGGCGCGCTGCACCCGGAGTTCGGACACATCCGCGTGCCTCGGCGGCAGGGCGATGATTTCGCGGGCGTCTGCCCGTTCCACGGCGATTGCCTGGAGGGCATGGCCAGCGGGCCGGCCATCGAAAAGCGCTGGGGAAAACCCGCGCACCAGCTTCCATCCAATCATCCCGCGTGGGAAACGGAAGCGTGGTATCTAGCGCACGGCATCATCGGGCTGCTCTCCATTTCCCCACCGCAACGGGTGGTGATCGGCGGCGGTGTTTCGCAGGCGGAGGGACTCCACGAAAAAACCAACACGCTCGTCCTTGAACTCGCGGGCGGATATTTTCCAGCGGTGTATGAATCGCCCTACGTCGTCGCACCGAAGCTCGGTCAGCAGGCGGGGATACGCGGGGCGTTGATGCTGACGGGGCTTTGACGGGCTAATCCCCCTCCGGCACCACATCCACTGCGACGCTGAGCCGCTGGCCACCCGCACCGAGGGTCACTCCGCGCAAGGGGCTAACATCCGAGTAATCCCTGCCCCACGCGACTGTGATGTGGCGCTCGCCGGGGAGGAGGTTGTTGGTTGGATCGGCATCGACCCAACCCGCCGCCTCGCCGCAAAAAACGGAGACCCACGCGTGCGAGGCGTCCGCACCGGTGAGGCGAGCCTGCCCCTCAGGCGGCCTTGTTTCCAGATAGCCGCTCACGTAGCGGGCGGGCAGTCCAAGCGAGCGCATGCAAGCAAGCATCAGGTGCGCGAAGTCCTGGCAAACACCGGCTTTTTTCCGCAGAACCTCCGAGACGGGCGTGGCCACGTCGGTGGCCGTCGGGTTGAAATCGAACTCCCGGTGGATGCGACCCATCAGGGCGGTGGCGGCTTCGAGAATGGGTCTGCCCGGGGTGAAATCCGGCCGCGCGTATTGCGCGAAGTCCTCGCCCAGCGGCACCATCGGCGAGGTGAAACGGAACGCGCCCGCCTCGGTGCCCGCCGTGAGCCGGTCGCCGCTCACCGCGTCGCGCACCGTTTCCCACGCGGGGGTCGAGGCGGCGTCCGGTTTCCTCGTCGGCAACACCTCCACAAGGCTGCGCGCGATCACTTCCAACTCGCCGTGCGCACCCTCGCATTCGAAGTAGGCCGTTTCGTTTCCATAAACGTCGTTGTGCAGGCTGCGCCCCACCGGTTCCGGCGTGATCTCCAGCACATGCCACGGGCAGCGCTGCCCCGGCAAAAACCGCGGCGCCAGCCGGGCGAGATGGTGGGAAACCGTCACCACTCCCTCATAAACGTAAGTCGTCCGATGGGTAATTTGATATCGCACGCCGCAGGTGTATGCCGCCGCCATCATCCGCGCAAGCGCCCGTTCCGCACCGCTTGACATCACGGCGCACATCGCGAGCCTTTTCTTAGATGGAAATGAAAATACGGCACGTCGCGATCATCGCCTTTGCTCTCTCGCAGTCCTTGATGGCGCAAGGCGATGGCACGCCCATCGTCGACCAGACGCCCGAGGGATTAAAAAGCGCGGAAGCGGCGATCATCGCGAAAGTCCGGCCTTTGATCGACGCGAAGAAGCCCTTGTCGCGTGACGAGGTGAAGAAGCGCCTGCTCGAACCCGAAGCGCAGGCCATCGCGCTGCTTCCCGTGAAAACGAAGCCGCTTTCCCGCGAGGAGGTCGCTGACACTGCCCGCGCCGCGAACCTGCGTGTCGGCTACTGCTACCTTTGCGAGAAATGCGAGCACTGGCACCTCAACCTCGCGGGCGGATACGCGATCGCCCCGGATGTGATCGCGACCTGCGACCATGTGATCGATAGTATGAACAAGATGCGCGAAGGCTATCTGATTGTCGTGGATCAGGAGGGAAACACCTATCCGGTGACTTCCGTGATCGCGCGCAGTGCGTCGATGGATGCCGCGCTGATCCGCGTGGAAGGCGCGGATTTCAAGCCGCTCGCGCTCAACGGGGACGCGCGCCAGGGAGCTTCCGCGTATTGCTACAGCTCGCCGCTCGGCCAGCTCGGATATTTCAGCGAGGGCATCGTGAACCGCTTTTTATGGGATCGGACATACACGGGCGGGGATAAGGAAAGCCTCGATGTCGCGCGGCACCTTCGAGTGAATTTCAGCACGGACTGGGCTCCCGGCAGCAGCGGCTCGGCGGTGCTCGATCAGGCGGGAAA
>JAYTOE010000231.1:0-4668 GCA_043747935.1 Akkermansiaceae bacterium | reverse complement strand
GGGCCTTGCGCCGGATGACTCCCGCCTCACGGGCGAGTTGTTCGAGGAGTTGGCGGGAGAAGAGGGTTTCTCCAATCGACAGGCAGGATGGGCGGGTGGCAATGTCGGGGCGTGAAGGTGTTTCTCGCCTTTTTTCGCATCGTGAAATGAAAATAGTATTAATACTATTGCCCTGTCAAGTGCGAGCTACTCGAAATCGGAAAAAAATGGGACATAAAATCAAAATTCAGCGGGTCGAGCGGGGCACGACCAAATCCTTCTATGTGAATTTCCCCGCAGCCTTGGCGGAAGCGGCGGGGATAGAGAAGGGTGAGGAAATGGAATGGCTGGTGGACGACCGCAATACATTCGTACTCCGTCGCCTGAAGCCTAGAAAGCCCGTGGTCAAAGGGAAAACCCCTTAACTTGACGCGCATGCCCGTTGGGGCGCATGTTGGGGCGCATATGATTTGTTCGCTTCGCTCACCAGGGTGCCTCTCGGCACTCTTCGCTGTCACCGTGAGCCCCGTTGGGGCAGTCGATGTAATAAATAGCATTTCCCTCACCTCCGGAAACGGAGCTCCTCGCGGAGGCTCTCCACATCATCCAGCAGCGCGATGATCGTCCGAATCGCGGCCCAGTTCATGCGGTGGCGTTGGCGAAGGGTCTCGATGTGGCGCAGGCGTATCACGCTTTCTTCGTCGAAGTGCCATACGCCCGAGCTTTCGGCGGGGGCGACGATGCCTTTGCGGCAGTAAAAAATGATTTTCCGCCGCGAGGAGCCGGTCATGCGGATCACCACCTCGATAGGGTGGGTTTCATGGGGATCAGGGCTTATGGTATCCATTTCAGTTTTCCCTCGGTTTGAATTTGGAAACATCGCGGAGCTTTTCCCAGAGGCCACGCTCCTCCTCGCCAATGGCGGGCGGTGTGGCGACGGCGATCTCGACGTAAAGATCGCCCGGGGCGTTTTTCTTCGGCAGGCCGTAGCCTTTCATGCGGAGCTGATCGCCGGGCGAGGTGCCCGCCGGGATTTTGAGTTGCACGGATTTCCCGCCGGGAACTTCTAGCGGGATGGTAGCGCCCAGCACGGCCTCCCACGGGGAGAGAGAAAGCTCGCAGTAAATGTCGTGCCCGCTCACGCGGAAATCGGGATGTGCGGCGAAGCGGATACGGAGGTAGATATCACCGTCGGGCGCACCGCCGGAGCCTTGTCCGCCGTGGCCGGGCACCCTCAGCCGCTGCCCCTCGCCGATGCCCGCCGGGATGCGCACCTGCACCTCGTCGGTGGAAACTTTTCCCGTCCGAGGATCGGATTTCCTGAGCGCGATCGTTCGCATGGAGCCGTTGAAAGCCTCCTCCAAGGTCACCATCAGATCGCCCTCAATGTCTTGGCCGCGCGCTGCCCCACCACGTCCGGTGAAGCCGCCACCGAAACCCGCCGCACGCCTTGCACCGCCGCCGGAAAAGTAGCGCTCGAAGAAATCGCTGAAACCCGTGCCATCGAACTCGAACTCCGCGCCGCCCGGCATCGGGCCGCCTTGGTAACCGCCTCCCGGCTGATCCCAGTTCGCGCCAAGGGTGTCATATTTTTTCCGTTTCTCCGTATCACCCAGCACCTCGTAGGCTTCGTTGATCTCCTTGAATTTCGCCTCCGCTCCCTTCTTGTCCTCCGCCACGTCCGGATGATGGACGCGCGCGAGCTTACGGAACGCCTTCTTCACCTCCGCCTGCGTGGCGTCCTTGGCGATCCCGAGGATCTGGTAGTAGTCTTTGAAATCGTTTGCCATGCCTTTTAGCTGCCGGTGCTTCTAACATCTGGAAGGGTGCTTGTCGAACTACCACTCATTTTTTCCGAACAAGCACGACCCAATCCTTGTCGGGGTCGGAAGGAGGCAGTCCCATGGAGTTTCCGATGCCGCCCGCCATCGAGTCTTTCGAACCGACCTGAAGTCCGCCGCCGTTGCGTGGGTCGAACCAACGGATGCTGTAGCCGCTTCCGCCCTCAGGCCAGAGATCCCTCTCGCCGCCTTTCGGAAGATAAACCACGTAGGTATCGCCGGGTTTCGCGAAGCAGTAACCCGCTTCGTTGCCGTTCGGGCTGTTTCCGATTTGTCCGTTGTCACTTTTCATTTCATGGAACGGGATCTTGTTTTCCGAAAAGAACTCGAGCGCGTGGCGGCAGTAATCCCACCAGCGGTCGCGGCTGCGGAAATCCTGGAGGCTGAGGTCGGAGTCCTTGAATTTGTAGCCAAAATACCACTCGTTGCCCGCGCCCCCGGCGAGCAGTGCACCCCACAACGCCTTGTGGCGGGCGGCGGCGTGGTTTCCTTTACCGTCGGGATCCTTCGCGTCCTCGGCATCGGTGGTCAGACCTTTCTGTGCGCCACCGGATTCATCATATGCGACCACCCACGGCTTCCCCGCCTCGGTGGATTTTTTCACCCACTCCAGGACATCGCGGTGCACATCCCCAAAATCCGGATTAGAGCCCTGCAAGGAAAGCCCCGTGAGTTCCGATTTTTCACCCAGCAGCGGGGTATGAATTTTCTGTTTCTCCGGCGGATAGGTGTGGATGACGATGTTGTGTTTGTAGGGATCTTGGTCATGGAAATACTTCGCCATGGCAATACGCTGCGCGTCGCTCTGTCCGTTATTTTCCTCGCCGAGATTCCAGTTCAGCGCGAGGTGGTGGCCGAAGCGGGAGATGAGCTCGCGGTAATAGAGCTTCCTCTCAACGCCTAGATCACCGCCATCTAACAGCTTGTCATTCTCCGCCTCCTGAGTCTTGAAATGGAGATACATGCCCAGCTTGTCCGCGTGATCCATCACGACTTCCCACTGGTCGAGGCGGGAGACATCCATGCGAACGCGCTCCTTGTAATCTGTGTACATGAACACGTTCCTATCGTCCCCCTTGATATTCATGGTGATGAAGGAGAACGTGTTTATGCCCTCGGAGGCGAGGTAGTTGATCGCACCGATCAGCCCCTTGCCCTTGCCACCCTGCCAGGTGGGATCGCCATTTTTCCAATCCCTGACATGCGGCTTGTAGGTCTTGATGAGCTTGTCTTTCTCGCCGTCGGTTTTGAAGTCGCCGTCAAAATCCGCGTAGGCGAAAAGATTCTCCGGAGCGTCCGCTCCTTGCTTGAGGAAATGGTTGCCCGTCTCCGCCCAGCGAAGGTAGCGGGTGCCGTCATATTCGAGCAGGCCGCGAGCGCGATTATCGCGGCCGGTCTTGTCTGTTTCACCGATTGTGAACTTTCCGGAAGCGGCACCGAGCGGATTTCCGTTGAGAGGGACTGCTTCCCCGGGCTGAGCTTCCACCGCGATGTTTTTGGCAGCGACGAAAATGGCGGCATACATCCACTCACCCGTCTCCGGCGGGGAAAAGTGCACACGCCAGATCTTTCCGGAATCCGCTCCGGTCTCGCCCGCATTCCCGTCCGCCGCAAAATAGCCGGGAACCTCACGACTTTCCCCCGAGGCGGCATGGGTGAACTTGACCGACAGCCGGTAGTCGAGAAACGGATTCGGATCTCCTTTTTCGGAGCACTCCACACCCTCGAAGGCGATGGTGACGCGATGCCACTTTTTCAGCTCGCCGTAAATACCTGGGGTCGGGGTTTTCAAGACGGCGGATGGCTCCGAAGCCCTCGCGACCGGAATGAAAATGAGCAGGAATGCAAGAAATCGGTGGAGGTTTTTCATCTATTTAGGGCGTCAGTGTATCCACCGCCCTATCGCCATCCAGCGGAAACTTCATATCCAGAGGGACGTAAGGCTCGCCAATCGCCACGACTCTTCAAGGTTGAGCCCCCGGGCAAGAGGGTACATGCTTTGCCCCATGCCCCACCTTCGAGATCCGGACGAGCCGAAGATCTTCTTCCTGCCGAACCTGATGACCGCCTGCAACCTCGCCTGCGGGTTCTTCGCCGTGCTGATGATTTTCAAGGGTCAGATCGAGGTGCAGAAGGTTTCCGGCGATGCGGTTCTTGCCGCGAAGCAATACTACCAGATCTCCCGCGAATACTACCAATACGCGATCCTGCTCATCTTCGGCTCCTGCCTCTTCGACCTCCTCGACGGACGCCTCGCGCGGCTCGGCGGACAGGACTCGCCCTTCGGCCAAGAGTTCGATTCGCTGGCGGACATCATCTCCTTCGGCATGGCTCCCGCGATGCTGCTTTCCCGCGCGGTTCTGTTCCCGCTCGGCAACGTCGGATGGGCCATCGCGCTCATCTACCTCGTCTGCGGCGCGATGCGGCTCGCCCGCTTTAACTGCCTCGCATCCATGCCTAAAAAGCCGGGAGCTTCCGCCGATTTCCGCGGCATCCCCATCCCGATGGCGGCCGGTTTCATCGCCTCACTCACTTTCCTCATCATCGATCTCTACGAAAACGACCACGAGGTCGGGCCCTGGAAATATGTCCTCGCAGCCGTGATGCTGTTCCTCTCCTGGCTGATGATCAGTGATGTGCGCTATCCCTCCTTCAAGACGGTCGATTGGAAAACGCGCGGCAGCCTCACCACCATCGTCCTCGCGGTGATCGTGATCTTCGTCACGATCCGTTTCCGCTACATCATGCCGGTCGTCCTGTTCAGCTCCTACCTGGTCTATGGATTCGTCCGGCCATGGATTTCCCAGCGCTGGAGGAAAGAGATCGAGGACTTCTCCGAAAAAACGGA
>JAYTOE010000230.1:0-11267 GCA_043747935.1 Akkermansiaceae bacterium | reverse complement strand
ACCGGAGCGCTTCGACCGCCCCTTCACTCCTTCGGAAAAGGAAACCGGCGCGAGGGTCCAGGAAAACCCGCTGATCCGCGAGATCGACGGGTCGAGCTTTTACCACCTCGTCACCGGCGAGAAAGACGCGCTCGCCGAGCTGTTCAAGGCGCTGCCGGATGTGATCTCAGGCATCTCCGGCAAGGCTTCCGATCCCGCCGACCGCGCCGCGCTCACCGCGTATTTTCAGACGGCCTTCGCACCCTGAGTTACCGCAATCCGGCGAGGCTTTCGGCGAAAGCGTAATCCGAAAAAATTCCCGGTTCATTGCCCCATCCTCCCGAAATACCCAAGATGATGCTTCTCATCGCCCCGCCAAGCGACTGATATGAAGTCGCTCGACTGAACGTTCCTAAAACCGACCCGAACCTTGGATTCTCCAATGCCGCCTCAGCCACCCGTCTCACCTCATTCCACTGGCATCCGCGACAATCACTCCCGGGGAAGCGCAGGCGACTTTCTCAGGGAGAATATCGGGGCGGGCAGCGAGCTATCCTTCGTCTCCGCCTATTTCACCGTCCACGCCTACGCGGCACTGAAGGAACCTCTGGAGGCTGCCGACCATCTTCGCTTCCTCTTCGGTGATCCCGCATCCGTGACAAGTTTGGAAAAAGAACGGAAACAAGGCCGCCGCTTCGTTCTCGGCAGCAACGAGCAGGATTTGACCCTGCCCAGCCAGCTCACCCAGAAGCAGGTTGCGCGGGAGTGCGCGGCGTGGATCCGCGACAAGGTCGAGATCCGCTCCGTCACCCGCTCCGGCTTCCTCCACGGAAAGCTCTACCACATCCGCAAGGACGGGCTGGATCAGGCAATCCTCGGCAGCTCGAACTTCACCGTCCCCGGCTTGGGCCTGAAACCATCGGGAAACAACGTGGAGTTGAACCTGATCGTCGATTCCAAGCGCGACGTGACGGATCTCCGCTCATGGTTCGACGAACTCTGGGCGGACGAAACCATCACCAGCGATGTCCGCGACAAGGTGCTCGCCGAGCTGGATCGCCTCCATTCTGACCAGACCCCGGAGTTCATCTACTACCTCACGCTGTTCCATCTCTTCCGCGATTACATCGACGGCGCGAAAGATCTCGACGACGCGCTCACCCGGACAGCCCTGCCGGACACCGGCATCTGGCAGACCCTCTACTCCTTCCAGAAGGACGGTGCGAAAGCCGCGATCAACAAGATCCTCGCCACCAACGGCTGTATCCTCGCCGATAGCGTCGGCCTTGGGAAAACCTTCACCGCGCTCGCCGTCATCAAATACTTTGAGCTGAAAAACGAGCGCGTTCTCGTCCTCTGCCCGAAGAAACTCCGCCGGAACTGGACGGTGTATCGCTCGAACAGTTCACTGAACCCTTTCGACAAGGATCGCTTCCGCTACGATGTGCTGTCCCATACCGACCTCTCGCGGGAAAAGGGCAATGTCGATTACATCGACTTAGCCACAATCAACTGGGGAAACTACGACCTCATCGTCATCGACGAGTCCCACAACTTCCGCAACAACGCGATCCGCGAAGCCAAGGATCCCGACGAAACCGTCCGCCGCACCCGTTACCAGCGGCTCATGGAGGACATCATCCGGCAAGGTATCCGCACCAAGGTGCTGCTGCTCTCGGCAACCCCGGTCAACAACCAGCTCGCCGACCTCCGCAACCAGATCTCCTTCATCGCGGGCGGCGACGTTACCCGCGATGAGATCGCCAACCAATCCTTTCAGGAAACCCTAGGCATCGCCTCCGTCAAGGACACCACCCGCATCGCCCAGAGCCATTTCACCACCTGGTCGAAGCTGAAACCCGAGGAGCGCACCACCAAACAGCTTCTCCAGGCCATCGGCGGGGACTTCTTCAAGCTCCTCGACGGCCTGAGCATCGCCCGCTCCCGCAAGCAGATCGCCACCTACTACAAAGATGAGATGAAACGCCTCGGCGGTTTCCCCAAGCGCCCCGCGCCCATCGCCATCCATCCGCCCATCGACCTCAGCGACAAGTTCCTCTCCTTCGAGCAACTGAATAAGGAAATCGACGCACTAACACTCTCACTCTACCACCCTACGAGTTTTCTGCGCGATGACCTTCCACCTGTGACACGCGCTGCCTACGAGGACAAGATCCTCGGCGGATTCACACAGCAAGGTCGTGAAAAGATCCTCATCGCGATGATGAAAATCAATTTCCTCAAGCGCCTCGAAAGCTCGGTGGATTCCTTTCGCCTTACCCTCAAGCGCACCATCGAGAAAATCGACTCCCTCGAAGCCAAGATCGAGAAATTCGAAGCCCACGCCGATGAAAACGACAGCCTCGACTTCGATTCCGTCCTTCCCGATCAATTCGAGGATCCCGACATCGACCCTGATCTCGTGAAAGGCTTCACCATCGGCGGCCGCCGCAAGCTCCACCTCGGTCACCTGAAGCGCGACGAATGGCTCAAGGCCGTGCGCCACGACAAAGCCCAGCTCCAGTTTCTGCTCGATAAAACCGAAAGGGTCACCCCCGAGCGCGATGCCAAGCTCGCCCAGCTCCGCGAACTCATCGCCGGAAAGGTCGCGAATCCCAGCACCAACCGCAACGGCAAGCCCGTCCGCAAGATCCTCGTCTTCACCGCCTTCGCCGACACCGCGAAATACCTCCACACCCAGCTCAAAGACTGGGTGCGGAACGACCTCGGCATCCACCTCGCCCGCGTCCTCGGCGGCGGCGACAACGCCGCCTCCCTCGGCACCACCGACTACGACGACATCCTCACCAACTTCTCGCCCATCGCGAAACGCCGATCCGAGCAGAAAAACCGTTTCCCGGAACAGGACGAGGAAATCGACCTGCTCATCGCCACCGATTGTATCTCGGAAGGACAGAACCTCCAGGACTGCGATTTCCTGATCAACTACGACATCCACTGGAACCCCGTCCGCATCATCCAGCGCTTCGGGCGTATCGACCGGATCGGCTCACTCAACGATTCCGTCCAGCTCGTCAATTTCTGGCCCGTGGCCGACCTCGATCTCTACCTGAACGTCAAGCACCGCGTCGAAGCCCGCATGGCCTTGGCCGACCTCGCCGCCACGCAGACGGACAACCTCCTCGAAGCCGATCAGCTCGAAGACCTCATCAGCGAGGATCTCCGTTTCCGCAACAAGCAGCTCAAGAAACTCCAGAACGAAGTCCTCGATCTGGAGGATCTCGACGACTCGCCCAGCCTCACCAGCTTCTCACTCGATGAGTTCCGCATGGAACTCCTCCAGTTCCTCGAAAGCCGCCGCGCCGAGCTGGAGGAAGCCCCGCTCGGTCTCTACGCCGTCGTCCCTCCCCCGGAAAAACACGCACCTCCCGTCCATCCGGGTGCGGTCTTCTGCCTGCGCCGCGCCTCGCATGTGGACATGAAATCCGGCACCGGCGAAAAGCTCAACCCGCTCGCCCCGCATTTCCTCATCTACATCCACGACGACGGCACCGTGCGCTTCTCCTTCGCCCAGCCGAAGGAAGCCCTCAATCTGCTCCGCGCCCTGGCCATAGGAAAATCCACGGCATTCGCCAAGCTCTGCGCCCAATTCGACTCCGCCACCGCCAACGGTGCCGACATGAGCCATTACGCCGACCTCATCGCCAGCGCCCTCCGCGCCATCGAGGCCACCTTCCGCAAACGTGCGGCGGTCAATTTGCTCTCCGGCCGCGACGGTCTCCTGCCCACCGCCGAGGAATCCGCCACCGCCGACCAAGGCGACTGGGAACTCGTTACCTGGCTCGCCATCGTCAAACCCGCCTGATCCCCCATGTTTCCGTCCGAACCCATTCCCTCACCCCTCCCAAGTCCGGGCGGCGCTGGGGATGGCTTGGCTCTCTCCGGCTTGACCCTTCAGGCGTTTCAGTTACGTTCCTCCCACCGTTATGCACTTCACCCCGTCGAAGCCGCTCTTCAATATCACCGTGCCACAGCCGAAATCCCCGGCGAGGAAGGCCACGGTGGCTGCGGTTTCGCGGAGGCCGAAGCTCACTACCGAGCAGGCGCTCAGGGGCTACGACTATCTGAAATCCCGCAGCTCCCGCAGCAGCTCCGGGAGCTGAGCCGCTTCGCTGCCCTTGACCGCGCCGGCCGGAAGTCGCTCAGGAAATGGGCGGAAGATCACGGCCATATCTGCGACGAAGGCAGCTTCCTCGATCAATGGGACGGGCAGGGAAAACGCGGTGGAGCCGAGCACCATGTTTACTACGATCCGGAGACCTGCCGCTGGTTCAAGCGTCTCTACCACGGCGTCAATTCCAGCACCCTCGGCGATTACCTCGTCCGGATGCGCCTCCACGCCGTCCTTTTCCCGGAAACCGCTTATCGCCTCGAAGGATTCACCATCAATCCCAAGAACAAAGACCTCGCCCCGGTCGTTTCCCAGCCCCATGTCGAGGTGGACACCACCCGCCCGCTGGTCACCAAGTCCGAGACCGATGACCTCATGGCCGCCATGGGCTTCGCGCCCGTGCAGCTCATCCACGATGGCGCTCTCGACGACGGCTATTTCGCCTACCTCCATCCCGTCACCGGCGTGCTGGCACATGACCTGCACGATGAAAACGTCGTCCGCATCCCCGAATCCGAGGGTCTCGCCGTGATCGATCCCTACATCGCCCTCGCCCGCCACGGCACCTGGGCCGCCATCAAACTGGCCGAAGTCGGCTATCCCACCCCACCTGACGACCCAGCGCCCGAGTCCACATCCTCACAGCCGGACACTCATCCCTGATTCCCCAGCACTCCTTCCCACCTCCCAGCTTTTCATAATTTCAGCTTTTATCTCCGCAATGCCCGACCTCCGCGAATCCATCCAAGCCGCCCTCGCAAACTGCACCGAAGGCGACCTCGCAATATCCTCAAAAGCCCTCTTTCACACACTGGGTTACAGGAGCGACCGCACCCTTCCCATCAACAACCTAGCCGGGCTAAAGGATCATCTCGATCCTAATGGCTACCTTGGCGAGGGCAACGCCCAGCTCTCCCTCTGGAAATCCGTTCACCTTCTTTTCCAGATCACCAAGTCCGAACTGGCCCCCTCCACTGGCAACGACCTCGGCCTCAACCTCGAAACCCCCTTCGAACTCCGCCGCGACGGCAAGGTCATCGAGTCTTATATCTTCTTCGCCATCGACCTGCATTCCCGTCCCGACGGCCAGCCCCACACTCGCGAGACCTACGGTAACATCACCCGAGCGCTCAACCGGCTCGTCCCCCAACCGATTTTAGTACTCTTCCGCGAGAACTCCCGCCTTTCCCTGGCCGTCATCAACCGCCGCCGCAACCTCCGCGACGGCACCCGCGACGTGCTCACCCGCGTCTCGCTCATCCGCGACATTGACGTTCACACGCCCCACCGCGCCCACCTCGATCTCCTCCAGCGTTTCTCCCTCGCCTCGCTCTCCGCTGAGTCCGCCATCCGCACCTTTGCCGACCTCGACACCACATGGCAAAAAATTCTCTCCGTTGAGGAACTCAAAGACAGCTTCTACAAATCCCTCGCCGCCTGGTTCCGTTGGGCCAGACAGGAAATCCAGCTCGCCCAACTCCCGGACCAGACACAGGACACAGCCACCAACCGCACCCGCGCCACCGACGAGTTCACCGTCCGCCTCATCTGCCGCACTCTCTTCACCTGGTTCCTCAAGGAAATGCGGCTCATCCCCGCCGAACTCCTCGAACTCTACGACACCGCCGAAAACCGTCGCGTCCTCACCAACGACGGCGATACCCGCGTTTTCCTCGAAGGCAACCACTACTACCGCGGGATCCTCCAGAACATCTTCTTCCAGTCGCTCAACCGCCCGATGGATCAGCGCCGGAAATCCGGCTCCGAAGCAACCAACGACCGCGAAGTCACCGATCCCGAAGTAAAAAAACTCGTCTATGTCGGCAAACAGAACCTTCCCGTCAATTTCGACTACACCCTCTTCGACCGCATCCCCTACCTCAACGGTGGCCTCTTCGACGCACTGCCCGAGGACAACCTGAAATTCACCCACGAAGAAGGCAACGCCTTCAAGGTGCCCAACAAGCTCTTCTACGCCCGCCGCGAGGACGGCTTCACCCTGCCCGGCGAGACTGCCCGAGCCCGCCCCCAGCCGATGGAGGGGCTCAACCGCATCTTCGACCGCTACCGCTTCACCGTCGCCGAAAACACGCCGCTGGAAGAAGATGTCGCCCTCGACCCCGAGCTTCTCGGTCTCGTCTTCGAAAACCTCCTCGCCGAGATCGATCCCGACGACGAAGCCGCCGCCAAGTCCGCCCGTAAGGCATCCGGCTCCTACTACACGCCGCGCCGCATCGTGGACTACATGGTGAATGAGGCGCTCCATCTCCACCTCCGCACCGAGTTTGAGAAAAACGGAGCCTCCTCCACCGACCTCCAGTTACTCAGCCAGCTCTGCTACGACCTCGATCCCCACGCCGATTACTCGTCCATCGCCGGGCGCGTCGTCGATGTCCTCGAAGCCGTTCGCGTGCTCGATCCCGCCTGCGGCTCCGGTGCCTTCCCCATGGGTATGCTTCACCGAATGGTCGAGCTGCTGCGCCGAGTCGATCCCCGGGCGGAACTTTGGAAACAACGTCTCCTCTCCCGCATCCCCGCCGTCTTCCGCGCCAAAATCGCCGAGGAAATGGAGAGCCAGAGCTACAACTACTTGCGCAAGCTCGGCCTCATCCAGAAAAACCTCTACGGCCTCGACATCCAGCCGCTCGCCACCCTCATTGCCAAGCTCCGCTTCTTCCTCACGCTCGTCGTCGAGCAGGAAATCTATCTTGCCGACCCGGCTCACAACTACGGCCTGTCATCGCTGCCGAACCTGGAAACCAACCTCATCTGCGCCAACACCCTGGCCGACGTAGGTCACGGCTTGTTGAATAACTCCATACTCGCCGAGCTCCGCGAAGTCCGCGAGGAGTACTACCAGCCCGCCACGAGCCGCAAACGTCGCGACGAACTCGCAAAGTCGATTGGCGAGAAGCTGGCCGGGCTGTTTCCCGGCTTTGCGGAAAAGGCCAAGGGCGTGAAGCCCGCCGGAGGCACCCCGATGGATCGGGAAAACATGCGCCGACAGCAGGACGCCTACTGGCTCGCCGAGTGGTTCAAGCACGCCACCATTGCAGCGCCCTTCTTCAACGTCGAAACCTTCTTCCCCGAACTCGTCGCGGATGGCGACCGAAACCCCGCGCCCTTCCACATTGTCATCGGCAATCCGCCCTACGGCGGAACCAAAATCGAGGATGAGGTGAAAGAAGCCCTTGGATTGGGATCCAAAGATCCATACGGCGCTTTCATCGCCCGCTTTATGGGCAACCCAGCCCGACCCAGCCCGCTCGCTGAAGGCGGCGTGCTGTCCTACATCGTCAGCGACACCTTCATGACCATCAAGACGCACCGCCCGTTGAGAGAGCAGATGCTGCGGCACCGCATCCACAGGATGATCCGCGTCTCCCGCAACACCTTCAAGGCCACCGTCAACTGTGCCGTCATCCTCTGCCAACGCGGCGGTGCTCCGGAAGCGCATACCTGCCAGATGGCCGACCTCACCAACGTCTCCATCCACGACCGCTTCGAGTATTTCATCCACCTTCTCTACCAGACAGAGGGCTTCACTCGCCGCGCCACCGTCTCAAACCAGACGTACGCGATCTACCATTATCGCCAAAGCCTAATCCAAACCAACTCAAACCTCCCGTTCTTCGTCGCCTCGCCAAAGCTCTTCGCGCTGATGAACGACACCACCGTCCCGGTGAATCAGGAGAACATCGGCGGAAAGCGC
Source organism: Akkermansiaceae bacterium (assembly GCA_043747935.1). Lineage (GTDB taxonomy): Bacteria > Verrucomicrobiota > Verrucomicrobiia > Verrucomicrobiales > Akkermansiaceae > Luteolibacter. The sequence continues at coordinate 3,444 of JAYTOE010000230.1, read as the reverse complement.
GTGCCGGTCCGCACCGTTGCGCTAAATGGCAACGCCGTGCGACTGGTGAAACTCGGCGACATCGCTGAGGTAAAAGTCGGACTTCAGACGGGGGACAACGATGCCTACCTCTTTCAGAATCCGGACGCGCGCGGCTCATATCGTTCCATCGAAGACTACCGCGAGTGTCTGCTTACTGATGCTGATCTAGAGCACCTTGGTGCGGACGAAGATCTTCGCCGCGAGGTTGTTCAGCATGGCATTTCAAAAGACAGCAATCAATCCCGCCGTTACTTCGGCGGGCGATACATCGCGCCCTATGACAAAGGCGGTGAATCCGACGCTGAGGAGGGATTCATGCCCAACTACTGGGTTCCAACCGACTATTTTATTGATTGGAGTGAGTGGGCAGTAACGCGCATGAAAGCATTAACCCTTCGGCAGAAACTCGCACTGCAGGGGAAAACAGGGGGTGATGACAGGTTAACGTCGCGATTTCAGAATTGTGAGTTCTATTTCGTTCCCGGTCTAACGTGGTCCGATGTAGGTGTTTACTCTCCAACCATTCGCTTGAGTGGCGCTGGCGTCTTCGACGTCAAGGGAAGCCGCTTCATAGTTCCCGATCGGTTGGTATTGCCGCTACTTGGTGTCGCTTGTTCAAAGCTGGCAAAGATGTGGATCAAGGCGATTGAGAACCACTCGGTGAGCACTCAATCAGACAACATCCGTGAGTTAATTATTCCAGCCTACGTTCCGGATACCCTTGCGGATCAAGTCGTTTCTCTGTTGGCAAAGCAAAAGCAAGACCCTCGTTACGACTACGCTTCCAACGAGCAGTTGGAAATCGACCGGCTAGTGTATGCCGCTTACGGTTTGAACGATGCCGACATCAAGGAAGTGGAGAACTGGTATGCTCGGCGTTATCCTCCGCTAGCGGAGGCGCAGCGGCGCAACCTGGCAGCCAAACAGGGCAAAACCGAGGAGCAGCTCCTCGACCGCCCGGTCATACACTTCTACTGCGACGAATCCTGCCACCTGCCCGCCGATGGCGAACCGAACATGCTCATGGGGCTGTTGGCCTGTCCGGCGGAACAGATTGCCGCCAGCCACGCCGCGCTCCGCGATATTGCCAAGGCCAGCGGACTGGAACCGCACTTCGAGGCCAAGTGGACCAAGCTTTCGCCCGCCCGCCTGCCGCATTACCTCTCGTTGCTCGAATGGTTCTTCGCCCCCGAGCAGGAGGCGCTTTCTTTCAGTGCCCTCGTCCTGCCGGAGAAAGCACGGCTCTACGCCGCCCTGCCCGACACCGCCCGTGACCACCTCTACTACCGCCTTTACTACCAGCTCCTGCGCGGCGCGGTGGAACCCGAGAACCGCCACCGCATCTTCCTCGACACCAAGGACACCCGCGGCCGCGAAAAAGTCTCCAAACTGCGCGACCTCCTCAACCGCGACTCCGGCGACAGCCTGCAAACCGCCAAGGCCGTGCAGGACATCCAGCTAGTCCGCTCCCATGAGATCGGACTGCTCCAGCTTACCGACCTCTTCCTCGGTGCCATCGCCTACGCCCGCCGCGGCTCCCAATCCAGCCCTGCCAAACTCACCTTCATCCGCGCCTTGGAGGAAAAAATCGGCTCACCCCTCACCGCCGACACTCCTCCCGGCAGCTCGAAACTCCAAATCGCCACCGAATACGATCAGGACGCACTCCTGCTCTGAGTTGACACCCCAATCAGAGCATGAGCACGAATTTCCCCGACTGGCTGCCCGATCCCATCGACACGGACGGATCATGGGACGAAATCCTAGACCGCCTCTGGACGGTCTTCGATTCCCAAATCGCCCGTGGACTTTTCTTCAACGGTCGCCCCGTTTGGCACTCGAATTGGATCGAAGATGAAAAACCCGGCGGCTTCTGGCACGTCACCCACCGGGATGACCGGGTCTTCGATTCGCGTCGCCGAACCATGGTCAAGCAACGCAACTTCGATCCGGGCCGCTCCCGCTGTCTGTCCTGGTTGCGCCCCATTCTTGAAAACACCCACCGCGAAGAAGTGATCGTATGGGACTATCGCGAAGACGACGGTGCCATGGTGACCTACGTTTGGCTGGAATGCTGCGACTACGTCATCATTCTTGGCCATCAGCAGACCCAGCGAGGAAACGTTTACCGAATCATTTCCGCCTACGTCACCGACTACGCCCGGAAGCGCGACCAACTCCACGAAAAATACCGCAACCGTGAAGCCTGAAAAAAATGAAGCCCCCGCCGTGGCGGAGGCCTATCTCTTGCTACACATGGCAGCTGAGCTGGAAAGAACCTAAGCGCTTCGGTTTCACCTGACAAGGAATTTTATGCCCATTTTATTCCCACTGAAATGAAACCCCACCACTGGCTGATCAAATTCGCTCCCTTCCGCACTTCGTGGTCGGAGATCGTGGCCCGTGGCTCCTTCACCCCCCGTGGTATCCGCAGTCCGGAAGCACGCAAGCACCTTAGCGCCATGCGTGTGGGGGATCCGGTTCTGTTTTACCGCAGCCAACAAGACCAAGCCATCGTGGGTCTGCTGGAAGTCACCCGAGAAGCCTACCCCGACCCCACGAGCGCCGATCCCCATTGGCTGACCTGTGATTTCCGTCCGCTGCGGACATTTCCGGCACCCGTCCGATTGGAAATGATCAAGGCGCAGCCAAATCTCTCCTGCCTCCCGCTCGTCCGCCGTCCCCGCCTGTCCGTGATGCCACTGACGGCCAGCGAGTTCGAGACCATCCAGAACTTGGCATGAACAAAAAAGACATGCCGTAAATTCAGATGTAACCCACAACCGTATCCCTCCATGCCTTCCCTCCACCTCATCCAGAACCAAACCGATCCCAAGTTGCTCCCCAGGCCGGAACAATTCGGTTCGGACATATGGATCAGCGGCTACTGGAGCCTTGCGGAGGCGACGGTCGAATCCTTGGTCGGCGGCAGGGTCTATTTCCACAAGGCGCAGGCAAAACCGGCCTTCTTCGGCGGCGAGTTGCTGAGATATCGCGTGGCGGATGAAGATACCTACGCGGGCAGGATCATTCTCGTCTTCCGCCCCGATCAATCCGCAAATGGAGTGACCACCAGCCGCGACGGGTGGTCGATGGAGAAGAAGATCATTTTCGACGAGGGTGATTGAGAGCCGAGGGGGACTGAATATTCGCAATCCTTTCTGACCCCCCGCCTAAAGGCAGCGCTCCGCGACCTCGATGCGGTTCATCGCGGCGACCATCGATAGTCCGAGCGCCTCGGCGAGGTTCACGGGGACGGCATTGCCGATCTGGCGGTAGATGGAACCCTGTTTTCCGGCGAACTGCCAGTCGTCGGGGAATGTCTGGATGCGGGCGTATTCGCGGGTGGTGAAAGGGCGCGTCTCTTCCGGGTGGCAGCGCTCGGTCTGCTTCTGCGCGGGCGAGCAGGTGAGCGTGAGGCAG